>CAZMOU010000011.1:0-50125 GCA_964567835.1 uncultured Chitinophaga sp.
AGGGGAGCGGCGACGCGGACGCTCTCGTCGGCCGGCGGCCAGACGACGCTCGCCGCCGAGAAGGCCGCGGTTGACGACGTCACCGCGAAGACCACGATCGACGAGATCCTCGCCGTGACGCTGCCGCCGCGCGGCGACCGCGCGGGCGACTGGTCGGCCGGTCCCGAGCCGCTCCATCGCTGCGGCGAACCGCGCTGGATCGAGCCCTGTATCCCCCCCCCGCCCTGCCATCCGAGCCTTCCCCCCGCCCCGTTCGACCTCGTCGGGGTCGCCGGGGACCCGACCGCAGGCCCGATCTACCGCGGCCCCTGCTGCCCGCGCACCGGGACGCGGGACGACGGTCCCTGGCCCCATGTCCACCGCGTCGGCGACCGTCTGTTCGACGCCTTCTACCGGACGAAGTGATCCCCCGTCGGCCGCCGCACCGGCCTGTTGCCCGGGCCGGTGCCAGGGAGGACACTCTGTCGCCGATCCCGGCGCCGTGGGCGACGGCGGGGAACGGCGGGGAGGGTGCGACGTCATGCGGGCAGCGATCATCGGAATCGGCGCGATCGCGCGGATGCATGCCCGGGCGATCGGCGACCTCGAGGGGGTCGAACTGGTCGCCGGATGCTGCCGGACCGAGGAGAAGGGAAGGGCCTTCGCCGCCGAGTTCGGGTGCCGCTGGCACGCCGACGCCGCGACGATGCTGCGGCGCGAGAAGCCCGACTTCGTCACCGTGGCCACGCCTTCGGGGGCGCATCTGGAGGCGGTGCGGGCGGCGGCGCGGCGCGGCGTGCACGTGATCTGCGAGAAGCCGCTCGAGATCACGCTGCGGCGCATCGACCGCATGCGCGCGATCGCCGCGGAGGCGGGGATCGTGCTGGGGGCGATCTTCCCGCAGCGGTTCAATCCGGTCGTGCAGACGGTCCACGCGGCGGCCGCCGCGGGGCGTTTCGGCCGGCTCGCGATCGCCGCGGCGAGCGTCCCCTGGTGGCGTGACGACGCCTACTACGGACCGGGACGCTGGCAGGGGACGGCCGCGCTCGACGGCGGCGGGGCCCTCATGAACCAGTCGATCCACGGCGTCGACGCCCTGCAGTGGATCGCGGGGGCCACGATGCCCGGTCTCGCCCCGGGGGCGAATCCGGTGAAGCGGGTGGTGGCGTTCTCCGCAGTCCGGTCCCACGATCCCGGTCGGCTCGAGGTGGAGGACACCTGCGTGGCGATCCTCGAGTTCCGCGACGGCACCCTCGGCCAGATCCTCGCCGCCACGAGCGTCTTCCCGGGGCAGATGCGCCGGATCCTCGTCGGCGGCCGCGACGGCACCGCCGAGATCGTCGAGGAGCAGCTCGCCGACTGGCGCTTCCGCGAGCCGGCCGACGACGACGACGGGATCCGACTCCGCCTGGGGGCCGCGAGCACCACCACGGGGGGCGCCGCCGATCCGATGGCGATCAACTACGCCTGCCACACGCGCAACTTCGCCTCCTTCGTCGAGGCGATCCGGGCCGGTCGGGCCCCCGAGCTCGACGCCCTCGAGGGGCGCAAGGCGGTGGCGATCGTCGCCGCCTGCTACGCCTCGGCGCGGACGGGGCGGCCGGCGCTCGTGCAGGATCCGGACGTCTGACTGTCCGTCGAAAAAGTCATCCATGACCTTCTTCCACTGCGGACACCCCGCGAAAAAGCCGTGGCTTTTCGGTGGTGTCGACCGCCGCATCCAGCGGCGAAACACTCGATCCACAGCCCGGTGAGGGGAATCCGATGCGCTACGCCATCTGCAACGAGACCTTCGAGGACTGGGCGCTCGACCGGGCCTGCGCCGAGGCGGCCGCCGCCGGCTACGCCGGGCTCGAGGTGGCCCCTTTCACGCTCGGCGAGCGGCCGACGGCGCTCTCCTCCGCGGAGCGCGATCGGATCGCCGCCACGATCCGTGGCGCGGGGCTCGAATGCGTCGGCCTCCACTGGCTGCTCGCGCGCACCGAAGGGCTCCACGTGACCTGCCCCGACGCGGCGGTGCGGAGGGCCGCCGTCGCGCATCTCGCAGCGCTCGCGGCGCTGTGCCGCGATCTGGGCGGCAGGGTGCTCGTCTTCGGTTCGCCGAAGCAGCGGAGCCTGGTCGACGGGACGACCCCGGCGGAGGCGCTCGACAGGCTCCGGGGCGTGTTCACCGACCTCGTGCCCGCGCTCGAGGCCACCGGGACGGTCGTGGCCCTCGAGCCGCTCGCGCCGAGCGAGACCGACGTGCTCGTCACCGCCGCCGAGGCGCGGGGGGTGATCGCGCGGATCGGATCGCCCCACGTCAGGCTCCACCTCGACGTCAAGGCGATGTCGGGCGAGGCCCGCCCCATCCCCGCGATCATCCGCGATTCCGCGGCCGATCTGGAGCACTTCCATGCCAACGACGCGAACCTCCGCGGCCCCGGGTTCGGACAGGTCGACTTCGGCCCGATCTTCGCCACCCTGGCGGAGGTCGGCTACGGCGGCTGGGTGAGCGTGGAGGTGTTCGATTATGCTCCCGGTCCCGAGCGCGCCGCTCGGGAGAGCATCGCCTACATGCGGGGGGTCGAGGCGGGGCTGGCGGCGGGCGGCCGCTGACACGCGCCCCCTCTCCCGCGCCGTCCCCTCCCACCACCGCGATCGAGGAGTTCCTCGCCATGGCCGACCTGCCCCATTTCGAGTCGAAGGGGAGCCCGGTGCCGTCCGACGGCAAGCCGTGGTGGACGGGGATGAACCGCTACCACTGGTTCGTGCTCGTGGTGGCGGCCCTGGGATGGCTCTTCGACTGCCTCGACCAGCAGCTCTTCAACCTGGCGCGCAAGCCGGCGATGGAGACGCTGTTGGCGGGGGCATCCGGGCCGGCCGATCCCAAGGACGTGGCCTTCTACGGCGGCCTGGCAACCTGCATCTTCCTCCTCGGCTGGGCGACCGGGGGGCTGATCTTCGGGGTCATCGGCGACCGCTTCGGGCGCGCCAAGACGATGATGATCACGATCGTCATCTACTCGATCTGCACCGGCCTCTCGGCGCTCTCCCGTGGCTTCTGGGACTTCGCCTTCTACCGCTTCATCACCGGGCTGGGTGTGGGGGGGGAGTTCGCCGTCGGCGTGGCGCTCGTCGCCGAGGTGATGCCCGACCGGGCCCGGCCGCACGCCCTCGGCCTCCTCCAGGCGCTCTCGGCGGTCGGCAACTTCATCGCCGCGGCGATCGGCATCGGGCTCGGCGAACTGCAGATCATGAGCCACTCGGGCAAGCTCGCCGGCTGGGAGCCGTGGCGCTGGAAGTTCGTCATCGGGGCCCTCCCGGCGGTGCTGGCGCTCGTCATCCGTGCCGGCCTCGAGGAGCCGGAGCGCTGGCGGGCGCTCAAGGAGAGCGCCGCCAAGGGCGGCGCGTCGCTCGGGGGCTACGGCGCGCTGTTCGCCGATCCGCGCTGGCGGAGGAACGCGATCGTCGGCATGCTCCTGGCGTGTGCCGGGGTGATCGGCCTGTGGGGCATCGCGTTCTTCTCCATCGACCTCGTGCGGAGCGTGTTCCAGAAGCAGTTCGTCGCCGACGGCCTCTCGGGATCGGCACTCGCCGGCAAGCTGACGAAGTACCAGGGACTGGCGTCCATGATGATCCAGGTGGGTGCCTTCGCGAGCATGATGCTCGCGGCGCCGCTCTGCCAGCGCATCGGACGCAAGCCCTTCTTCGCGATCTCGCTCGTGGCGGCGATGCTCTCCACGGCGATGGTCTTCAGGTACCTCTCGCGCCCCTCCGACATCTGGTGGATGCTGCCGATCATGGGCTTCTGCCAGCTGTCGCTCTTCGCCGGGTACGCGATCTACCTGCCGGAACTCTTCCCCACCCGGCTGCGGAGCACCGGGACGAGCTTCTGCTACAACGTCGGCCGGTTCATCGCCGCCGGGGGGCCCTTCCTCCTCGGGCAGCTCACCTCCGGCGTCTTCGCCACCTCCCCGGAGCCGATGCGGCCGGCGGGGCTCGTGATGTGCAGCGTGTTCCTCCTCGGGCTGGCGGTGCTTCCCTTCGCCCCGGAGACCAACGGCAAGCCGCTCCCGGAGTGACGCCGGAGGGCTCGGCGACCGGGCCGAACCGCGGACCGTCGGGATGCGTACGATGCGTCGGCCCGGTCGCGACCGGATGGGCCGTGCGTTTTGTTACAGTGTCGGGACCGGCCACCCCGGCCGGGTCGTCCGAATCGGAATAGGGAGATCCAGGAAGATGCGTTGGGAAGGTCGTCGGCAGAGCGAGAACGTCGAGGATCGGCGCGGCATGGGCACGCCCACGATGGTGGGCGGGGGATTGCTCGCGCTGCTCCTGATGGTGGGGCTCATGTTCCTCGGGCTCGATCCCAAGCAGGCCGCCATGATCGGCAACGGCCTCGCGCCCGCCCCCCGCGCCCAGGCGCCCGCCAAGCCGGGGAACGACGCCGGGGCCCGCTTCATCCGCACCGTGCTCGCCGAGAACGAGGACGTGTGGACCAAGCTCTTCCCCGCCAACTTCCAGGGGCGGTACGTGCCCGCGCGGCTGGTGATGTTCACCGGCCAGGTGCAGAGCGGGTGCGGCATCGCCAGCGCGGCGGCGGGGCCCTTCTACTGCCCGCTGGACCGCAAGGTCTACATCGACCTCGCCTTCTACGACGAACTGAAGCGCCGCTTCGGCGCCCCCGGGGAGTTCGCCCAGGCGTACGTCATCGCCCACGAGATCGGGCACCATGTGCAGAACCAACTCGGCATCAGCAACAAGGTGCAGTCGATGCGCGCGAGGCTCTCGGAGCGTGACTACAACAAACTCTCCGTGCGCATGGAATTGCAGGCCGATTTCCTCGCCGGCGTCTGGGCCCACCACGTCGCCCGGTACGCCGGCATCCTCGACGAGAAGGACATCCTCGACGCCGTCAACGCCGCCGCCGCGATCGGAGACGACCGGATCCAGAAGCAGGCCCAGGGCTACGTCGTTCCCGACGCCTTCACCCACGGCACGAGCGAACAGCGGCAGCGCTGGTTCCTCTACGGGCTGAAAACGGGCGATCCGAAACTGATGGACCGGGCGTTCGAGGTCGACAACCCCTGATGGGGGAGCGGCCCGAGCGTCGAGCCGATCCCCTCTGTCGAGGGGATTGGTCGATGCCCCCCCGACAGGGCACTGGACAGGCCTGATGGGAACCGGGATTCTGTAAGAATCGTCGGCGTCCTTCTCCCGCGGCGCGGTGTCGGCCGACTCCCGTCCGTCCGTGGCTGCCATGCCCCTGCCGATCGTCTCATCCACCGTCGCGGCGGCCAGGGCCTGGTTGCGGGCGCGGCGCCCGACGCGGGAGTCGATCGTCATCGCCGGCGCGCTGGCGCTCGTCTTCGGCGCGTGTTATCTCACGGCCTTCTACGTGCGCAGCGAGTTGCTGCTGCAGGCCGCCGACGCCCGGACGATCGTGCGGACCATCGCCGGCGTCGTCCTCGCCAAGCTCGTCATCTTCTATTCCCGCGGCATCTGCCACCGGCCCGTGCGGACGATCCGCTTCGAGGACCTGAGCAGCCTGGTGCGCGCCACGACCACCGCCCTGCTGGTGTTCGTGGCGATCAACTTCTACATGCCGCGGCTGATCCCGGACTGGCCGCAGATCCCGCGGACCGTGATCCTCCTCGATTGGGCCTTCACCGTCCTGGCGGTGGGGGGAATGCAGGCGACGGCCCGGAGCATCTACGACGAGTTGATGCCGGCGAACCCCGCCGGCCAGCGGCGCACGGCCCTGTTCATCGACGCGTCGCCCGACGGCCAGGCGATCGTCGAGGCGCTCGCTGCCCGCAACGGCGGCGAGTACATCGTGTCGGGACTGCTCGACGACGATCCCGAGGCCTACGGCCGGCGCCTCGTGGGAACGCGCGTCATCGGGACGATCGCCGACGCCGCCCCGTGCGCGGAGCGGCTGCGTGTCGCGGAGGTGATGGTCCGACGGGGGAGCGTGTTCGGGAGACGGCTCCGTGACCTGTGCGAGGCCTGCGCGGCGCTGCGGGTGCGGGTCGCGGTGGCGGAGCGATCCGGAGACTCGGGTGCGGCGGTGCGGGGCGTGGAACTGCGCGACCTGATCCCGCGGGTCGAGGAGACGTTCGAGCGCCACGACGAGGACGTCCGGAGGTGGCTCGCGGGGCAGACCGTGCTCGTCACCGGGGCCGGCGGCACCGTCGGCGCCGAGGTCTGCCGGCAGGTGATGCGCTGCGCCCCGGCGAAACTCCTGCTGGTGGAGCGATCGGATCAGGCGCTCGCCGCCATCGACGCCGAATTGCGCGAGGCCGCCGCGGCCGCGGATGTCGAGGGCCCCGTCGTGGTGCCCGTGCTCGTCGACGTGGCGAAGGTGGAGCGGGCCGGCGACCTGCTGGCGGAGCACCGCCCCGGGATCGTGGTCCACGCCGCGGCCCTCAATCATCTCCCCATGCTGGAGGCGAATCCGCTCGAGGCCATCGAGGGCAACCTCTTCGCCGCCGTCGACTTCGCGGAACTCTGCCACCGCAACGGCGTGGCGTCGTTCGTCGCCCTTTCCACCGACAAGGCGGTCCATCCGACGAGCGTCATGGGCGCGACACGGCTGCTCGGAGAGAGGTTCCTCCAGTCGCTGGCCGCCGATTCCGACACCCGCTTCGTCATCGCCAGGGTGGGCAACGTGCTCGGGGCGACCGGCAGCGCCGTGCCGCTGTTCAACCGGCTCCTCCGCCAACGGCGGCCGATCACGGTCAACGATCCGGGGATGGCCCGGCACTTCGTCACGGTGTACGAGGCGGCCCGGGTCGTGCTCGTCGCCGGCGCGATCGGGAAGTCCGGGGAGGCGTTCGTCCCCGACATGGCGCCCCCGATGCCGATCGTCGATCTGGTCGAGTCGCTGGCCTTCCTCCAGCGCATTCCCCGCGAGGAGGTCGAGATCCGCTACGGCTCTCCGCGGCGCGGTGAAAAGCTGGCGGAGGAACTCTTCTTCGAGGACGAGGTCCATGCGGTCGTCGCGGGCACCGCGCTCCACCGGGCCACGCGCCCCCTTCACCCCGTCGCCGGGATGCGGGAGCGCATCGCCGAGCTGAAGCGGGCCGTCGCCAGCGCCGACGTCGAACGGTCGGTGGCGGCGCTTTGGGACATGGCCTCCGACGAAGCCGACACACGGGCGACCGCCGGCCTCGGGCCCCGGGCCGACGCGAGGGGGGCTGCGGATGAGTGACGCCGTCGACGCGCGTTTGTTCCCGACGTTCGACTCGATCGAGTCGGTGCTCTGGCCCGGGCTGGCACTGGCGGTGTTCGTGGTCACGGCGATCCTCGTCGACGTGATGATCATCCTGGCCACACGCTGGCACATCCTCGACCTTCCCAGCCGCCGCAGCGCCCACTCCCTCCCCACGGCGCGCGCCGGCGGGGTGCCGATGGTGGCGACCAGCGCGATCGCCAGCGCCATGGTCTGCGCTCGATGGCCGGATGCGACCGTGCCGGTGCTCTGTGGGCTGATCGGGCCGGCGCTGGTCGTTGCGGCGGTGGGATTCGTCGACGACATCCGGCCGCTGCGCGCGCTCCTGCGGCTCTTCATCCAGATCGGCGTGGCGGTCGCGGTGGTGGCGGTGCTCGGACCGCTCCGCAGCGTCGTCTTCCCGGGGATCGGCACGCTCGACTTCGGGCCCGCGGCCTGGCCGCTGTCGCTCGTGTGGGTCGTGGGGATGATCAACGCCTACAACTTCATGGACGGCTCCGACGGCATGGCCGCGACCGGGGCGATCGTCATCACCACCTTCCTCTGCGGGCTCGGGTTCCTCGTCGGGTCGCCGGTGCTGGTCCTCGTGCCGGCGTTCCTGGGCGCCGCGGCGGCGGGCTTCCTCGTCTTCAACTGGGCGCCGGCCCGGGTGTTCATGGGCGACGTGGGCAGCGCCTATCTCGGAGCGGCGCTCGCGGCCCTGGCGCTCGTCCCCGATGGCGCGAGCCGGGCGCTGGTGTTCCTGCCCATGCTCATGGCGATGTGGCCGTACATCTTCGATCCGTTCCTCACCGTCCTGCGGCGCGTGGCCGCGGGTCAGAATCCGCTCGTGCCGCACCGGGAGTTCCTCTTCCATCGCCTGGTGAGGGCGGGATGGAGCCATCCCTCGGTGGCACTGCTCTACGCGGCCCTCGCCGTCGCGGGGGGGCTCGCCGGACGCCTGCTCCTCTCCGACTCGGTCACTCCCGAGGTGCGCCGGTGGCTCCCCTTCGTCGTGCCGGTCATGGCGGCGGGATTGGTCGCCTACGTCGACGACCACTTCCGCCGCTCCCCGGCGGGGGCGCTGGCGCGTGCCGCCGCGTCCGCGCCGCGACTCGCCGCCGCGCCCGAGGCCGCCAAGGCGGAATGACCGCCGACCCTTCCCCCGCCCGCGGTGTCAGAGCGTGTCGACGGGGCGCTGCGGGCAGGCGTCCGCCGCCGCGCCGGTCTCCACCTGGATCGTGGTGTGGGAGATGGCGAAGCGGCCACGCACCGCGTCCGACGCCGCGGCGAGCACCTCGCCCTGCCGCGCGGCGTCCGCCACCACCAGATGCACGGTGAGGGAGATCTCGGAGGTGCTCGCGTTCCAGACATGGAGATCGTGCACGGCGGTGACGCCGGGCACGGCGGCCAGGCAGGCGGCGAGCGCGGCGGGGTCGATGTCGCGCGGCACCGCGTCGAGCGCCAGGTCGAGGCTCTCCCGGAGGAGCCCCCACGTCCCCACGACGATCGCCGCGGTGATCACGATTCCGACGAGCGGGTCGATCCAGGCGAGTCCCGTGAGGCTGATGGCGATGCCCGCCGCCACCACGCCGGCCGACACCGCGGCGTCGGCGGCCATGTGAAGGAAGGCGCCCCGGACGTTGGCGTCCCGCGCCGAACCGCGCATGAACGACAGTGCGGTGAGCGTGTTGATCGCCACGCCGACGGCGGCCACGGCGATCATCGTCGGACCCGCCACCGGCACCGGCTCCCGGAGACGGCGGACAGCCTCCACGGCGATGCCGGCACAGGCCGCGAGGAGGAGGAGGGCGTTGCCGAACGCGGCGTAGATCGTCGACCGGCGGAATCCCCACGTGTAACGCGGCGTGGGCGGACGGCGGGCGAGCCGCGACGCACCCCAGGCCAGCAGCAGGCCGACGACGTCCCCGGCGTTGTGACCGGCGTCGGCGAGGAGGGCGAGCGAGCCCCCCGCGACGCCGGCCGCCACCTCGACGGCGACGAAGGCGGCGTTGAGCCCCACCCCGAGCGCCATCGCACGGTCGAGGGCCTCGGGCGTCATCGCATGGGCGTGGTGATGGCCGTGGCCGGCGTGGTGGTCGCACGTGCCGTGGCGTCCGTCGCCGTGATCGTGGTGGTGTTCCACTCGGTTGGCCATCGCGCTGGCCCCGGAGGACGGGGAGGGAGTGGATCGGGCACCGGGCGTGTGTGCTACCATCCACCCCGGCCCGATGATACGCCGATTCCGACGCCGGCCGCGACGGGCCTGCCGGGGGGACGTCGTCGATTCCCAGGAGCGAGTGTGACCATGGATCCTTTTCGCGTCGCGGTCATCGGACGGACGGGCCGGGGGGACTGGGGACACGCGATCGACGAGGTGTGGACCACCGTCGACGGGGCCGGGGTGGTGGCGGCGGCCGACGAGTCGGCCGAGGGGCTGGCGAAGGCGGCCGACCGGCTCTCCCTCGACGCCTCCGATCCCACGGTCGTGTTCAGGGACTGGCGGGCGATGCTCGGCGCGGTGAAGCCCGACATCGTCTCGATCTGCATGCGACACATCGATTGCCATGCCGAGATGGCGATCGCCGCGGCCGAGGCCGGTGTGCGCGGCATCTTCATGGAGAAGCCCTTCGTGCGCACGCCCGCCGAGGCGGACGCGGTCATCGCCGCCTGCCGGAAGTCGGGCACGAAACTCGCGCTGGCGATGGTCAACCGGCACAGCCCGACCTACGGCGTGGTCCGCGAACTCGTCGAGGACGGACGCATCGGCCGGCTCCTCGAGCTGCGCGGCCGGGGGAAGGAGGATGCCCGCGGCGGCGGCGAGGACCTGTGGGTGCTCGGCAGCCACGTGCTCGACATGATGGCCGATCTCGGCGGGGCGCCGCAGTGGTGCCAGGCGATGGTGACACGGGGTGGACGGCCGATCGCGAAGGCCGACGCGGCCGAGGGTCCGGAGGGCCTCGGGCTGATCGCCGGCGACGCCGTCACGGCGACGTTCGGCCTCGCCGACGGACCGGTGGGCTCCTTCGCGAGCGTGCGCGAGGCGGGTCTCAAGCAGCCGAATTTCGGACTCACGCTCCTGGGGACGAAGGGCGCGATCCACATCCGCCCCGACTCGGTCCCGCACGCCTTCTTCCGCGAAGCCCCCGCTTGGCGCGTCGACAAGGAGGTGCCGTGGCAGCCGATCGGCTCGGAGGGGATCGGCGCCGGGCTGCCGGCGGCCGACGCCGACCGCGCCGCGGAACGCGCGGGATGGGCACGCCGGGCCGCCGCCGACCTCATGATGGCGATCCTCGAGGACCGCGAACCGACCGCGGGGATGTACGCCGGACAGACGACGGTGGAGATGACCGCCGCGATCTTCTCGTCGTCCCTCTCCGGCAGCCGCGTCGACTGGCCGGTGAGTGCCCGCGGCAATCCCCTCGCCTGATCGTTCCCCCATCCGGCCCCCGGGCCGCCGTCACGGAGTCCGCCATGCACCCTCGCGCCCGCGTCCTCGTCCTCGTCCTCGCCCTGGCCCCCGCCGCGGTCCGCGGTGCCGACGGCGAGCCGCCCCGCGTGATCCGCCTCTGGCCGGACGGCGTGCCCGGCGACGCCGTGCCGGCCGACCCGGCGGAGAAGGTGGAACGCGGCGCCGACGACATCCAGCGACGCTCCAACGTCTCCGACCCGCGGCTGCTCGTGCAGCCGCTGCCGCGCTCGGAGGGGGCGGGACGCGCCGCGGTGATCGTCCTCCCCGGGGGCGGCTACTCGATCCTCGCCGACGAGCACGAGGGCACGGAGATCGGGCGCTTCCTCGGCGGGCACGGGATGGTGGCCTTCACGCTCCTCTACCGGGTGCCCACGTCGAAGTCGGCCGTGTCGGACGCCGGCCCGGTCATGGACGCCCAGCGCGCCGTGGCGATCGTCCGCGAGCGGGCTGCCGAGTACGGCATCGACCCGGCACGGATCGGATTGATGGGCTTCTCGGCCGGGGGCCACACGGCGCTCGTGGCGTCGACCACCCCCCCCGCCTTCCCGGGTGCCGCAGCGGGGGCCTCGTCGCGACCCGACTGCATGATCCTCGTCTACCCGTGGCGCGTCGTCGACCGGGAGGGGAAGGGGCTCTGGCCGGGGGTGGTCATCGACGGGAACACGCCGCCGACGTTCATCGCCCAGACCGCCGACGACACCGCGTCGCCGGTGCAGGGGGCCCTCGCCCTGTTCGGCGCGCTCGTCGACGCCAAGGTGCCGGCGGAACTCCATGTCTACGAGCGCGGCGGCCACGGATACGGGCTGCGGCGCCGGGAGCAGGCGCCGGGCACCGCCGACTGGCCCCATCGCCTCGTCGACTGGCTCGGTGGCCGCGGCTTCACCCGTCCCTGATCCGGCGCGTCGCGCGGGAGGGTCGAAAAGGCCATGCCCGGGGAGGGCCCTCGGCAGCATCCGTGCCCATGGGGTCCTGTCCGTGGCGTGAAACCTGACCGGATGAAACCGACAGGGTCAACCTGTTCCGCTCACCCGGGCATGGCCAATGTGATCGCGGGCAACCCGCCCGGGACCGGTCAGCCGATCAGCTCCTCGAGGCGCGGCCCGAAGCGCGGCATCTCGGCGGCGATGAAGCCGGCGAAGGCCTCCGGCTGCCAGAGTTCGACGCACACCGCGGCCCCCACCACGAGCAGATCGCCCCCCGCGGCCACCCCCAGGAACCCCCGGAAGCCCTCCGGGATCACCAGGCGCACCCGGCCGGCGAGTCGGACGGGGTGGTGTCGCGTCGAGAGGAGTCGGCCGAGTTCCTGAAGCCCGGTCGTGTGCGTGCTCCAGACACCGGCCCCGAGCTTGGACCGCAGGACCGCGATCGCGGCGTCGAGGCGCGGCTTCCAAGTGGAGGCAGGCCAGAGGGAAAGGCACCCCGGACGTTCCTTGGCGAGCACGAGCCCGCTCCCGCCCGCCGCGAGCGTGCTCACGAAGTCGGGGGGAAGCGACAGTCGGAAGCGACCGTCCAGCGTCCGCACATGCTCGCCGATCAGGATGTCGCCCGACATGCGCCATCGTCTCGCCGTCCCCCTCCGTGGCCGGAATGCGGGTGCCGACGTCCGATGACCCGGCATTTGGGTCTGAAACCCACGAGAAAGCTCTTCGAAAGCCTTCTTTGGGTCTCTTTCCCACGCGGGCGAGAGTGTAGCCGCTCTTCCCGGGGCTGCAAGCTCCGCGGGGCCGGCTGCGGGAATCCCCTCGAAGGGGCGAGCGGGGGCCGGACCGGACGGGGGACGACGTCAGTGGCAGTCGGGGCAGTCGTCGGCCGGGACGGGCGTCGCGGCCTTGAGCGCCGCGGCTTCCTTGGAAAGCTTGAACTCGGGGCCCGCGGGGAAGTACTGGATGTCGTCCTGGAGGTAGTAGGCACTCGGGAGCGTCTGCCCGCCGACGTCCACCTGGCACCCGGTGAGGCCGACCCCGCCGCACGCCAGGCTCGCCAGCAGCAGGAAGCGTCGACCGACCAGCGGCGAAGTGACCACGGCGTGTGACGATTGCGACATGATTCGGATCCCTGCGTCGGTGCTTCGGGTGGCCTTGGGGACGGTGCGGGTGACCGGTGTTGCCGGACCCACCCACCACGATCCGCCAGGGGTATCGGACGGTTCGGGCGTCAAACTTTGAAGAACCGGCACGACCGGTCGAATCGGGCCCCCCGCACCGGCCCGACGATCGCCTCCCTTGCCCAAGCTTCCGGGACCGCGGCGGCGGTGGGTCGAATCCCGATCGGTGCCCGACGGCGAGGCGCTGTACAACAGGGTCATGTCGCGCCCCGCGTGCCCCTGCCTCCGTCGCGTCCGGACGGCCATGCTTGCCCTGGCGTTGGCCGGGGTCCCCTGCCTCGCCGCGGCGCAGATCGTCCCCCGGGGCGCGCAGACCGTGCCCACGCTGGCCTACGACGCGGCCCTCGCCGCCCTCGCCGCCGGGGACTACGGCGCCGCGCTCGACACCGCCGCACGGGATTTCGCCGCCGGCATCCGCGCGGGGAACCGGCGCTGGATCGACTCGATCGCGTCGGCCGCCGTGCTCGGCGAGACGCAGTGGGAGCTCGGGGCGCTGCGCGAGGCGGTCGCCGCGTACGACGAGGCCCTGCTCATCGGTGCCGCCAACGCGGAATGGCTGCTGGCGGTGCAGTTCCCCGTCCAGCCGCTCCAGGCGGTGCAGCGGCCGCGGGTCGCCACCTGGGGGCGGACCGCGCGCGGCACGCGCCCCGCGGCGCTTCCCGAGACGATGTCGATCCGCCAGGGAGGGGCCGACCCCCAGCAGGTGCTCCGCCAGGGGGGCGTCCTGGCGGCGCCGGTGAACGTGCCACTGCGGCCGCACGAGATCATGCGAGCGCTCGTCATCGCCCTCTACCGGAGGGGGACGATCCTCGGTCCGCTGGCCGGGGAGGGCACCGCGATCGACGAGATCAACACCGCGCTGGCCAAGCGGCCCGCCCCGGCCGGCCACTGGTCGCAGGCCTGGATCGACGTCGCCCTGGGAACGGCGGCCTGGTCGCAGGGTCGCCTCGATCAGGCCGCGACGCTCCTCGAGCGCGGCGTGGCGATCGGCGGCAAACTCGACCATCCGCTCACTGCCTGGGGGCTGATCGTGGCGGGACGCGTCGCGATGGAGCGTGACGACGCGCTGGGAGCGGCGCGGTTGTTCGAGGAGGCGAGCTACGCGGCCGCCGAGTTCGGCGACTCGAGGGCGCTCGAGGAATCGCTCCGGCGCGCGTTCGCCGCCCATCGGGCGGCCGGCACGCCCGGCGTTCCACCCGTCATCCAGGGAGCCTGCGAGTGGGCGGCGGGAACGCTGCCGGCGCTGCGCGTGACGCTCCTCGCCGCCGAGGCCGAGGTCCTGGCGTCGGCCGGGAATGCCCAGGGGGCCGCCGCACGTCTGGCGGAGATCGACCGGCGCTGGCTGCGTGCCGAAGGCGCGCGTGGAACCTGCGGCCCTTTCGTGGCCCACGCCGCGGCGCTGGCGGCCTACGCGGCCGGGGACGTCGCCTCGGGCGACGCCGAGTTCGCGGCGGCGTTGAACGCGGCCCGGCCGCGCTCCCCCCGGCTCTTCCAGTCGACGCGCGTCCTCGAGGAGTTGATGGCGGGCGCCGGGGCGATCTCCGACCGCCAGGCCGACCTCCTCCTCGCGCGTCTCCTGGGGGATCCATCGCCGCGCGAGTTCCTCGCCGACCCGCTCGATTCCCTCGTCGCCCTCTCCACCCCGCGGCCCGACGTCTTCGACGCGTGGGAGACGGTCGCCATGCGGCGGGGCACCGACGCCGCGCTCGCCGCCGCCGAGGGAGCGCGGCGGGCACGCTGGCTCGTGCTCCAGCCGGCCGGAGGGCGGAGGACGGCCGTGGCCGCCCTGCTCGGCGCCGATCCCGTCCGCCTGGGACGCGACGCCGCCGCCGAACGGAGGGCGATCCTCGATCGCCATCCCGGCGCGGCCCGCCTCCTCGACGACGAGGTGCGCGTCCGCACCCCCTTGGCGGCGGCGCTCCTCGCCGCGGCGGGGCGGGCGCGCGAAGGGGGCGGGGCGCCGGGCGATGCGAAGGCGTGGGAGGAGTTCGCCCTGCTGTCCGCCAGGCGGCAGGCGCTCGTGGCACTGGTGGCTGCCGGCAGGGAGCCCGTGGCGATCGGGTTTCCGCCGCTGTACGCCCCCGCCGAGGTCCGCGCCCGCCTCGGGCCGGGGGAGGCGATCCTGTCGTTCCGCTGGAGCGCAGGCGGTCTCCGCGGCGCGCTCGAGACCCGGGATCGCGTGGCCACCTGGCAGGTGCGCGACACCGCGGCGCTGACGCGCGAACTGGGCCAACTCGGCCGGGCTCTGTGTCTGTTCGATCCCCACGCGGCCGTGCCCTCCGAGCGCATCGTCGCCTCCGATTGGCGGGCCAGGGCCGCGGTCGTGGAGCGCCTGCTCTTCGAGTCCTCGAAGGTCAGCCTCGCCGAGGGGATCACCGAGGTGGCCATCGTGCCCGACGGGGCGCTCTGGTATCTCCCGTTCGAGTTGCTGCCGGTCGGTTCGGCCCGCGACCCCGCGCCGGAGGACGATCCGACCGCCGTCGCCCCCCTCCTCCGCGACGTTTGCCGCGTGCGGTACGCGCCGACACGATCGCTCGCGGTCACCGGCGCGCCGGCCGCCGCCGAAGCCCCTGCCGGGGCCGCTCCCGTCGGCATCCATGCCGGCCATTCACCCCGCGGCGAGAAGCCGGAGGCGATCGCCGCCGCCTCCCGACGCCTCGTCGGGGCCATCGATCGCGGCCTCGATCTCGTGCCGCAGGCCGGCGGTCCCGGTGGCGAACGCCTCACGCTCGAGGCGGCGCTGTGCGAGGGGATCGTGGTCCTCGACGAGATCGACCTCACCGGCGACGCGCCGGTATCGGCACGCGGCTTGTTCGGGCGTCCGGAGCGGTCGCCGAAGGGGGGCGTGACGTTCGCGGACTGGCTGGCCTCCCCGCACAAGCGTCCTTCGCGCGTGATCCTCGCGGGGGTGCAGACGCCGATGGCGTCCGGCCTCGCGAAACCGGTGGCCCGCCCCGGGGAGGAGCTCTTCGTCGCCGCCACCGACCTGCTCGCGGCGGGGGCGCGCACGGCGCTTCTGTCCCGCTGGCGGACCGGCGGCAAGTCGTCGACCGACCTCCTCGCCGAATTCATCCGGGACACCGACGCGCCGGGGTCGAGTCCGGCGGCGAGTTGGTCCAGGGCCGTCGACGTGGTCACGCCGGAGGAGCCGGATGCGGCGCTCGAGTCGCGGATCCGCACCGTCGTGCAGAGCCCGCTCGAGGACCTGCGTCATCCCTTCTTCTGGGCCGGGTACATGCTCGTCGACGGCGGAACGACCCCCCCGCCGCCGACGCGGGAGCCGGCCCCCGGCAAACCCGCCGCCGCGAACCCGCCGGCCGCCAAGGGGGCGCGATGAGCGCGGCGTGGGCGACGATCGCCATGTTGGCCGCGTCGCTGCCCGGCCCGCTCCCCGAGCGCTGGGAGGGCATGGCGCTGCTCGCCGCGGTGACCTTCGCCGCCGCCGCGATCAACTCGGTGGCCGGCGGCGGCACGATCCTCACCTTCCCCCTCCTGGCCGCGCTCCTCCCCCCCGATCCGGCGCGGCTCGTCACCGCGAACGCGACGAGCACGCTCGGCCTCTGGCCGGGAGCGCTCGCCGCCGCCTGGGCCTCCCGCGGGGAACGGGCCGGGCTCCCGGAGTGGACGCGGGGGCTGGTCGGTGCGAGCGTCGCCGGCGCGGTCGCCGGCACGCTCCTCGTGCTGGTGCTGCCCCCGGCCTGGTTCGCCCGGGCGGTGCCCTGGCTGATCCTCTCGGCGGCGGTCCTGTTCACGCTCCAGCCCCGGCTCGCGGCATGGGCCGCCGCCCGGCGGACGCCCGCCGCGGTCGCCGTCCCGGAGACCTCCCCCCGGTCCTCCACGATCGCCGCCGCCCGCCTGCTCCAGTTCCTCGTCGCGGTGTACGGCGGCTATTTCGGCGCCGGCATCGGCATCCTCATGCTCGCGGTGCTCGGCTGCCTCGGGCTCGGCGACATCCATCGTTCGAACGCCGTCAAGAACGCGCTGGCGACGGCCGTCAACGGCACCACGGCGGCGGTGTTCCTCCTCGCCGCGTGCCTCCCGGCGGGGGCGGCGCCGGGGCCCTGGGGGGGTACGGTCGGACCGGTGCTCGTCTCCTGGCCGCACGCCGCCACGATGGCGTTGGCCTCGGCGGCGGGGGGGACCGCCGGGGTGCTCTGCTCCCGGAGCCTGCCGGCTCCCCTGCTCCGTCGCGCCGTGGCACTCATCGGCTTCGGCCTGGCTGGCTATCATTGGTTCCACGCCTGAACCAGCCGGACCGCGATGATCGTCGAAACGGACAACCTCACGAAGCGGTATGGTGCGTTCACGGCGCTCGACGGATGCTCCCTCGGCGTCCGTTCGGGGGAGGTGTTCGGGCTGCTGGGTCCGAACGGGGCGGGGAAGACGACGTTCCTGCGGCTCCTCCTCGGGTTCATCCGGCCGACCTCCGGAACCGCCCGGGTCGCGGGGCACGACTGCCGGCATGCATCCACCGCGGTGCGGGCGTCCACCGCCTATCTTCCGGGGGAGGCCCGGGTGTTCCGCCGGATGGACGGGCACGAGGTGCTCCGTTTCTTCGCCGGCCTGCGGCGGGAGTGCCGGCACCACGACGCGCTGCAGGTGGCGCGGCGTCTCGACCTCAACTGCTCCCGGCAGGTGGCGAGGATGAGTACGGGGATGCGGCAGAAACTGGCGCTCGCCGTGGTGCTCGCGACCGACGCCCCGCTCCTCATCCTCGACGAGCCCACGGCCAATCTCGACCCCACGGCCCGGGCCGAGGTCCTCGATCTGGTGCGCGAGGCACGTGACGCCGGTCGGACGGTGATCTTCTCCTCGCACGTCCTCTCCGAGGTGGAGGCGACGTGCGACCGTGTCGCGATCCTGCGCAGCGGGCTGGTGGTCCACGAGCAGTCGATCGAGCACCTCCGTCGCCACCATCGGATCACGGCCCGGCTCGACGGGCCGCTCGGCGAGGTGCCGGAGGAGCTCCGCGGCCGGGTGACGGTGGGGCGCGACCGGGAGGGCAACGTCGTGCTCGACGCGCCCGACTCGCTCGGTCCCCTCCTCGGATGGCTCGCCACGCTCCCCCTCGGGGAGGTGCGCGTCGATCCGGTGGGACTCGACGGCGTCTACGATCGTTTCCATCGACAGGGGTGACCGGCATGTGGAACCGCGCGGTGTGGCGCAAGACGTGGGGGGATCAGCGTCTCCTCCTCCTGGCGCTGGCGGCGCTGTGGACCGTCTTTCCCTGGCTCTACCTCTGGCTCTCGTCCCAGATCGCCATCCCCGCGTTCCAGGACGTGCTGCTCAAGGCGTTGCCGCAGGACTGGCAGCGCCTCTCCGGCGTCCCTTTCTCGGAGGTGGCGACGTACGCGGGCCGCGTGGCGCTCGCCTTCATCGATCCGGTCGTGGTGCTCGGGGCGACGGTGTGGGGCATCACGCGGGGCAGCGACGCCGTCTCCGGACAACTCGAACGGGGCACGCTCGAGATGGTGCTCGCCCAGCCGGTGGAGCGGCGCACCGTGTGGATCACGCAGGCACTGGCCACCACCGCGGCCGCGGCCCTCCTCTGCGCCGTGCTCGCGGCCTCGGTATGGGGCGCGATCACGCTCGGGCCCTGGGCCGGCAAGGTGGAGTCGTGGAGGTTCCTGGTCCCGGCGGGCAACGTCTTCGGCCTCATGGTCTGCGTCGCCGGGCTGACGGCGCTGGTCTCGGCCGCGGATTCCTGGCGCTGGCGGACGATCGGAATCCTCTGCGGCTTCTACGTCTTCTCGTTGCTCGCGAAACTGGTGGGGCGGATGAGCGATCGGTTCTCGTGGGTGGGATGGCTTTCGATCCTCGGCGCCTACGAGCCGCAGCGGCTCGTGGGGCCGCCGGAGGAGAGCCTCCCCAGGCTCGCCGCCTACGACGCGACGCTGCTCGGCGTCGGCTTGCTGGCCTACGTCGTCGGGGGCGTGGTGTTCTGCCGGCGGGACCTTCCCGCCCCGCTGTGAATCGGTCGCGGGCCGCCGGATTCGCTCTGGTGCACGACCCGCCGCCGCCCGCATACTGGACCGGTGATTTCCAGCCGCACGACGCCCGGGCCGGCCGAACGCCGGGCGCCCGGGGTGGCAGCCGGCGTCCGCGATCGAAGGAGGACAGACCGTGACCCAGACGAACACCCCCGGCGGCTCCGGTCGGGTCGGGGAGGTGCGGCGGTGGAGTTCGATCCCGGTCGTGGCGGCAGCGCTCCTGCTGGCCGGTGCGACGGCACGGTCCGACGAGCCGACCGCGGCCCCGGCGGCCGACGTGGCCGATGGTCAGGCCGACCTCGACGCCGCCGTCGACGCCAAACTGGGCATCAAGTCGATCGACGACTTCGAGAAGGTGCTCGAACTCGTGCGCGCGGCGCTCCGCAAGGGACTCGACGAACCGTCGCGCAAGTTCGCCAACGATCTCTACACGGGCACGCTCGTGGACCGGGCGGCGATGATCACCGACGCGCTGTTCGAGGGGGGCGACGCCGCGCGGCAATGGGAGCGTCTCCGGGCGTTCGCCCTCCGCGACCTCGGCGAGGCGGTGCAGCGCGACGACACGCTCGCGGCGGCCCAGGTGATGATCGCCCGGCTCGAGTCGCTGCCGGGTGGCGACCGCAAGCGTGCCCGCGAGGCGGCGACGCGGGCGGTGGACATCGGCGGTGACGACCCGCTCCAGACCGCCCAGGCGCACGTCGTCCTCGGGAATCTCGCCGAGGCGGACGCGGCCGACCGGCGCGGCCACTACGACAAGGCGGTGGAACTGGCCCCCCGCGACGTCGACGTGCGCCGGACCCGCGGCGTGTTCCTGATGAGCGAGGGGGACATCGACGGCGCCATCGCCGACATCGACGTGGCGATCGAGGAGGAGCCGGACGACCTCCGCCTGCGGGAGATGCGCGGGCTCGCGCTGTTGGTCGGGCAGCGGACCGACGAGGCCCGGGCCACCTTCGACGAGGCCCTCGAGATGGCCCCCGACTCCTCCGACCTGCTCTTCCAGCGGGCCAGGCTGCTCGCCTCGGTCGGCGACACGGACCGGGCCATGGCCGATCTCGACAAGGCGATCGGGCTCGCCCCCGAGACGGCCGAACCGCTCGTCCTGCGGGCCCGCCTCCATCAGATGGCAGGCGACGGGGACGCGGCTCGCGCCGACGTGGAACGCGTGCTGGGCCGGCAGCCCGACCATGCCGCGGCGCTCGAGTTGCGCGGCCTCCTGGCCGCCGACCGGTCGGACTACCCCGCGGCGATCGGCGACTTCCGGCGGCTCGTGCGGCAGCAACCCGACGACGCCGTGCTCGTGTCGCAACTCGGGCTCCTCTACCTCGCGGACAAGCAGCCGCGCGAGGCGATCCGACGCTTCGACCGGGCGCTCGAGATCGATCCCGGGCTGCTGGTGGCCCTGCGCGGCCGCAGCGACGCCGAGATCACCGTCGGTGACCACGCCGCGGCGCTCGTGGATCTGGAGAAGGCGATGGAGGTCGACCCGGAGGACGAGTCGGTGCTCAACAACCTCGCCTGGCTCCTCTCCACGAGCCCCGAGGACGCGCTCCGCGACGGCAAGCGCGCGGTGGGCATCGCGGCGAAGGCGTGCGAGTTGTCGGAGTGGAAGAAGCCGCACATCATCAGCACGCTCGCCGCGGCGCACGCCGAGAGTGGTGATTTCGAGCAGGCGCGGAAGTTCAGCCGTCAGGCGGTGGACGGCAGCGAACCGACGTCGGAGGTGCGCGGCCAACTCGAGAGCGAACTGGCGAGCTACGAGAACGGCAAGCCCTGGCGCGAGCGGCAGACCGTCGGCGACGACGGCACGGCGGGGGCCCCCGAGCCGGCCGGGAAACCGGTCGCGCCGCCGCCGCGACCCTCCTCCCCGTCGCGCCGGCCGTTCGACGAGTAGACGCCGGTCATCGCTCCGGATCGCGGCTGCCGCCCCGAAACGGCAGCGGGGTCCGGGCATCGCCCCCCCGCGCCGGATCCCGCTCCCGTGCGGCGGCCACTTTCCGGTCGTGACGCTCGGCGGCGCCGCGGGCCTGGGATTCGACTCCCGCGGCCTGCCAGGCGCGGACCGCCAGGGCCAGGGAATCGAGCGACAGCCGCTCGCGGCCGTCGCTCTCCGAGCGCGTGGCGAGTGCTTCGGCGGCCTCGGCGAGTTCCTTCGCCCGCACCGGGGAGAGGGCCCGCAGCGGGATCTCGCGGAGCGACAGGTATTCGTTCCCCAATTCGTCGAACTCGAACTCCGCCGAGGCCAGGCGGATCGCTCTCCCCACGATGCCCGCGCTGCCCGCCGCGACACCGAGTTTGCGGGCCTCGTCGAGGAGGACCCACCTGACCGCCGCCGACGGTTCGCCGACCGCCTCCGTCAGCAGTTCCTCGGCGTCACGGATCGCGCCCCCCGTGGTGGTGGCCCGCGCCGGGGACCGTCCGTGGCGACGCCGGAACTCGGCACGCGCTTCCACGAGCGTCACGCCGGAGGGGATCCGGCCGTCGGCCGGGGGAGCCGCCGCGGCGGCGGCACGGCAGAGGACGCCCACGAGCGGCGTGAGCGAAGCGAGGAAGATCCTGCGGGCCGCGGCCCGCGCCGGCCGTCTTCCCGCAGGATGCTCCCCCGCACCGGGATGTCCCACCGCGGATCGCCCCCTGCTCACCTGGCCCCGGGGTAGTAGTGCGACATGTTCATGAAGGTCGCGCTGTGACCGGTGGCCCGGATCGTGTCGGTCGTCGGTCGGGCACTGCCGCGCTGCATGTTCTGCATCTGGCCCTGCAGTCTCCCGAGCTGCCGGGCCTGGGCCTGCTGCTGGCGGAACTGGGCAGCCTGGAGTTGCTGCGGACGGACGATGTTCTGGTAAGCGCCGAGCGTGTCACCCGTGAAGGGCGAGTTGCCCTGGAATCCGAGCGCCGTGTAGGGGCTCAGGCCGCGCCGACCCTGGTAGTCGGAAAAAGGCAGCTGCTGGGCTTGGACGGCGGCGGGGACGATCGCGGGGCCGACGATCGCCAAGGCGACGATGCCGGCAAGACGGAGCAGGCGCGGACGATACGACGGGAAGGGGATCATGATCTCGGCCCTCGTGGTGGTTCTCGAACGTTCGTTCGCCGCATCCGGACCCCGCACCCGCATCCTACCGGATCGCCGCGGACGGGGCACGCTTCAGTTCCCGCCCGTCGACCGATCGACGGGAATCGTGGCGTCGATGCCCCAGGTCTCGGCCAGGGCCTCACCCCGCCACGCGAGGATCAGGTCCATCATGCCGCGGACGAGCGCCTTGGCGGCCGGCCTGTCGTGGAGCCAGGCGGCGAACTCCTCGCCATGCTCGCCGTAGGCGTCACGCAGCCACGTCGGGGCCTCGGTGAGCAACCAGGCCCGGAACAGCAGCCACCGGGGGTCCTCCTCGCCGTACACCTCGCGGGCGACCCAGCAGAAGCCGCCGTTCGGGTTGAAGCCGTAGGGGAGACGGTTGAAGGTCTGGACGGTCTGCACGCCGAGCAGCGACACGCCCATGATCTGCTCGAAGGGAGCGGTGATCTTCTCGATCACGCCGTTGAAGGCGATCCAGGGGTCCTGGGCGATGAACACGCGGTCGCCGGGGAGGATCTGGTAGTTGGTCGCCGTCGCCCCTCCGCGCATGATCGCCTGGATGTCGACCGGCAGCACCTGGTCGCAGCCCACGCCCGAAGGGGCGGGTCGGGCGATCCAGATCTCCTTGCTCGACAGCTTGGAAAGACCGTTGATCTGCGCGATGGCGTCGAGCACGGTCTCGTTGCCCGTGACCGGGAAGCGCGCCACGTTGTCGCCCTGGCCCGCCCCCTCGGTGATCACGTAGTAGACCTTCGAGTTGTAGCTGAAGACGTCGACGCTCACCATCGGGGCGTCGAGGTAGTCGGAGAGCCGCTCCTCGACCGCCTTCTTCGCCTCGTCGAGCGTCATGCCGGTGACGTAGACGCTGCCGTAGGTGCCGAGGTTGATCGTGCCGTCGGGGCCGACGAGATGCTCGCCGGCGATCTGCTGCTGGCCGGCCGCCTGGGCGAGCGTGAGGGAGACCTGCGGATCGCGGAGGACGCGTTTCAGGTGGCGGAACACCGCGTCCTGCGCCTCGTCGAGCGACCGGCCGCCGACCGCGACCTTGCCGTAGGAGGGACCCAGGTCGAGGAGGCCGCCCGGCTCGACCACGTAGATGCCGTTGATCGGTTGCTCGAGGAGCGTGCCCTCGACGATCACCTGGAGCGAGTCGAAGGACTGGATCCGGAAAGGCGGCTTCGGAACGATGCGCAGGGCATCGATGAGGAGGATGTCCGGGGGCTCGATGACGTAGGGCGGCAGCGTCACCTTGGCGAGTTCCTTCGCCGGCATGGTGGCCGGGTCGGCGTCGCACTTGGCGCTCAGCGCGACCTGCTGGGTGGTGGTCCGTTGCGGCCGGCCGTAGATGTTGCATCCGGTGGCGCAGCAGGTCGCCAGGGCGGCGAGGAGACACGCGCGGACGACGCCGGTCGCCGGGGACCGCTCCCAGGAGGTTCGCGGGGCCGCTCCGCGATCCGGGCCAAGGTCGTCAAGAATGGGCATGCGTCGATCCTCCCAGCCGGTAGACTCGGTGTCATCGGAATCATCGGCAGTGGGAGTCGGTAAACTTTGCCGGTTTTTCGGGCCTTGCGGCCGGGAACGCGGGCGGGGTGGCCGGGGTCCACGGGGCAATCCGGGCAAGGAGGCGAACCCCACGCTCCGCGGACGGTGGTGCGCCGGCCACGCGGCCAGCCGCGCGGAGGTTTTTCGCTGGACTTGCCGCAAGCCCTTCCACCCCACCGGCCATGGGGGACGATGGAGAACCCGGACGAGGACTTCACGGTCCGTCAGCACCGCGTCGACGCATGACACCCAAGCCTCCCGCCCACGACCCCCCGGACGCCTCGCTCCGCGCCCCACGGAGGATCGACCTGCGCGTGCTGGGAAGGCACCTGGCGGCCATGGCCGCCGCCCACGCCGCCATCTTCGTGGTCTCGTGGTTCGTGTCGTTCCTCACGCGGTTCGACTTCCATGTCGACGGCGGGATGCTCGCCATGTTCCACGCCACCGTCTGGTGGGTGGTCACGGTGAAGACGCTCGTGTTCCTCGTCCAGGGGCAGTTCTCCTGGATGTTCGGCCCGGTGGCGTTCGCCGACGTGGGGAGGCTCGTGTTCACGACCACCGTGGCGGCGCTGGTGCTGTTCGTCGCGGAGTTGGTCCGCGAGGCGCTCGGCTGGGGCAACGGCGTGTCGCGGCTGCCCCGCAGCGTGCTCCTCATCGACTGGGCCGCGAGCATCATGCTCGTCGGCGCGGTCCGCGCGCTGCCCCGGACGATCCGCGAGGAACTGCGTCCCCTCTTCGCCCGTCGGGACGTGCGTCTGGCGCTCGTCGTGGGAGCCACCCCCGCCGGGGAGCTCGTGGCGCGGAACCTGCTCGCGAACGCCTCCCGGCCCTACGCGATCCCGGGGTTCATCGAGTCCAACGTCCTCCTCCGGGGGACGCGCATCGCGGGAATCCCGGTGCTCGGCACCGTGGCGGAGGCCGCGACGATCCTGGCCCGCGTGCCCGTCGACGAGTTGATCATCGTGTCGGGGGCCGTCGCGGGGGGCGATCTGCGGAAACTGCTCGGGACCGCCACGGCGGCCGGCGTGACGGTGCGCGTCATCCCCTCGATCGACGAGCTGCTCTCCCCAGACGAGCCGGGCGGTTCGCCGTCGCGCCTGCGTCCGGTGGAACTGCACGACCTGCTGCGCCGCGAGCCGGTGACGCTCGACGACGCGTCGATCCGCGACCTGGTCGCGGGGAAGGTCCTCCTCGTGACCGGAGGGGGGGGCTCCATCGGGTCGGAGATCTGCCGCCAGGTGCTCCGGTTCGGGCCGGCACGCGTCGTGGTGGTCGACCACGGCGAGAACGCCCTGTTCCACCTCGAGCAGGAGCTCGCCCGGCACGGCCACCGCGACGCCTTCACGACGCTCGTGGCCGATGTCCGCGACGAGGCCTCGATGCGCCGCCTCTTCGCCGAGCATCGCCCGGCGCTCGTGTTCCACGCCGCGGCCCACAAGCACGTGCCGATGATGGAGGCGAGCCCCGCGGAGGCGATCAAGAACAACTGCCTCGCCACCGCGATGCTGGCCCGGCTCGCCGACGAGGCGGGAGTCGGCACGTTCGTCATGATCTCGACCGACAAGGCGGTCAATCCCACGAGCGTGATGGGATGCACCAAGCTGGTCGCGGAGCGATTCGTGCGGGCCTTCGCCGCGCGCGCCCGGACGACCTTCGTGATCGTCCGGTTCGGCAACGTCCTCGGCAGCAACGGCAGCGTCGTGCCCACGTTCGAGGATCAGATCCGGCACGGCGGCCCGGTCACCGTGACCCACCCCGACATCACGCGTTTCTTCATGACGATCCCCGAGGCTGCCCAGCTCGTCATCCAGGCCGCGGCGATGGGCAAGGGGGGGGAGACCTTCGTCCTCGACATGGGGCAGCGGGTGCGGATCGTCGATCTGGCCCGCGACGTGATCGCCCTGTCGGGGCGGACGGAGGAGGAGATCGGCATCGTGTTCACCGGTCTGCGCCCCGGGGAGAAGCTGTTCGAGGAGCTGACGCTCCCCGGTGAGCAGCGACTGCGGACGGCGCATCCGAAGGTGACCTGCGTGCTCGGCCCCGCCGAGGACGAGGCCGCGGTCGAGCGCTTGCTCGAGGAGCTGCGTGGCATCCTCGACCGGTCCCCCGCGGAGATCCGCGCCGCGCTCGCCCGGCTGGTCAAGGAGTACTCGACGGTGCCGGCGCCGTCGCCCCGGCCGGATTGAGGCGACCGGCGCGGCTCGCGCGGAGTGCCGCCGGGCGCCGGTCCCGCCGCTACAATGCCAGGGTGGGCACCAGGGCGGTGCCGCTGCGGCGGGTACGGGGCACGAGGGCGAGATGGCGACTCTCCGCGGCGCTGGCGATGGAGGTCCCGGCGGGACGCGCGTGCCCTTCGTGCGCCCCGACCTCCCCGATTTCGAGCTCCTCCGCCCCCACTTCGAGTCGATCGTCGCCACCGGGCAACTCACCAAGGGGCCGTACCTGCGCCGCTTGGAGGAGGCGGTCGCCGAGCACCTCGGCGTCCGTCACGCCGTGGCCGTGAGCAGCTGCACGGTGGGGCTGCTCCTCGTGCACAGGGCGCTTTCGACGCTCGCGGGGCGGTGCGACGCGGAAGGCTGCGACATCGGTGCGCTGCGTCCCGTCGCCGCGGGCGACGAGGTCGTCCTCCCGGGCTTCACCTTCCTCGCCGCCCCCGCGGCGGTCCAGTGGAGCGGCCTCCGGCCGCGGTTCATCGACGTCGACGAGGCCTCGACCAACGTCAGCGTGCCGCTCGTGGCCGGCGCGATCTCGCCCCGCACCGCCGCGATCGCCGCCTGCCACAACTTCGGCAACCCCTGCGACGTCGCCGGTCTGGCGGCCCTGGCCGCGGAGCACCGCCTGCCGCTGGTCATCGATGCCGCGCACGGCTTCGGCTCCCGGCAGGGGGGGCGTCCGGTCGGTGCCGGAGCGACGGCGCAGGTCTTCAGCCTCTCCCCCACGAAGCTCCTCGTCGCCGGCGAAGGGGGGATCGTGGCCACCGATTTCGACTGCATCGCCGACGCGGTGCGCGTGGGTCGGGAGTACGGCAACGACGGCTCCTACGACGCGCGCTTCGCGGGGCTCAACGGCCGGATGCCGGAGACGTGCGCCGCGACCGCCTGGGTGGGGTTGGGGGCGCTCGATCGCATCGCCGCCTCGCGGCGGGCGATCGCCGCCGGGTACCGGGAGGGGCTTTCCGGGCTTCCGGGCATCGGCTTCGTGTCGGAGGCGCCGGGGAGCCAGTCGAGCCACAAGGACTTCTCCATCACCGTCGATCCCGAGGCCTTCGGGGCCGATCGCGACGCCGTCCGCGCCGCGCTCGACGCCGGCGGCATCGACACCCGCGCCTACTGGGACCCCCCCTGCCACCGCCAGCGGGCCTACCGCTGGGCGCACGACGGTCACCCGCCGCTGGTGGTCACCGACCGGCTCGCCGCCCGCAGTCTCTCCCTGCCGATCGGCCGCCAGGTGGACGACGCGGTGATCCGGCGGGTGTGCCGCACGATCGAGGCGGTGGCGGAGGCGAGTCCGGCCCCCCGTGGAGCGGCCGTCCCGTGAAGTCCGAGGAAGGCGGAGCGGCGCGTGCCGCGGGTCGTTCCCTCTACGTGAACGTGGTGAAACGCTGCGGCGACGCCCTGGTCGCCGCCCTGCTCCTGCTGCTCCTCCTGCCGGTGCTCCTGCTGGTGTGGGCGGCGGTGGTGGCGGTGCTCGGCACGCCGGCCTTCTATTTCGACACGCGGGCGGGGCGGCACGGGCGTCCGATCGTGGTGGGGAAGTTCCGTTCGATGCGCGATGCCCGCCGGGCCGACGGGTCGCCGCTTCCCGACGCCGAGCGGCTGGGGGCGTTCGGGCGTTTTCTCCGCCGGACGAGCCTCGACGAGCTCCCCCAGCTCGTGAGCGTGCTCGTGGGGGACATGAGCCTCGTCGGGCCCCGTCCGCTCCCCGTCCGCTACGTCGCCAGGTACAATGCCCGACAGGCGACGCGTCTCCACGTGCTGCCCGGACTCACCGGCCTGGCGCAGGTCTGCGGCAGGAACGGCCTCGGTTGGCCGGAGCGCCTCGAACTCGACGCCACGTATGTCGATGCGATGGGGCGGTGGTACGCCATGTTCGTCGACCTGGGAATCCTGGCCGCCACGTTCTTCGTCGTCGTCTGGCAGGCCTGCAGCGGCCGCGGCATCTCCGGCAGCGGGGCGGCGACCATGGAGGAGTTCGACCCGTGAGCGGACCGACCGAGGATCGCGACAACGCAGGTCCGACTCCGGCACGCGTGCTCGCCGCCGTCCGCGGGGCGATCGCTGTGGTCTACCATGACACGGCGCGGCCGCCGCGCGACGTGGTCCCCTCCGCCCTGCTGGGATCGGACCTCGGCCTCGACTCGCTCGACCTGGCACAGGTGGTGGTGCTCCTCGAACGCGAGCTGGGGGCCGATCCCTTCCGCGATCCCCCCGCCGGCGGCACCCGTCCGCCGATCCGCACCGTGGACGATCTCGTGGCCGTCTACCACGGGTCGCTCCGCGCGGAGGGGACTCCCGACCGACCGACCTGACTCCCGCTCCCGCGACCCGTTCGCCCCTCCCGGACCCCTGCCATGGACGCCGCGTCCCCAGCCCTGTTCGCCAGTGCTCCGAGCCGACTGGCGGCGTCGATCGACGCCATCGCGGGCATCGACCCCGGGCGCGTGGCGATCGTCGTCGCCGCGGGGGATGCCGGCCGGAGGGAAGTGCCGTACGCACGGCTGGCGGGCGCGATCGCCGCGCTCGAGGCGGGCCTCGCCGCGGCCCGTCCGCTCGGCGTCGTGGCCCGGGCCAGGTCGCTCGAGTCGCTGGTGGCGATCGTGGCGGCCTGCGGGAGGATTCCGGTGCCGCTGGCGCTCGTCGCCGACGACTCGCGCGATCTGGTCGGGGAGTTGCGCGGGTGGATCGAGGTCGGTGACGACCTCGCCGTCCCCTCCGGCGGCGCGGCGCACGCGCCCGGTCCGTTCGACGCGGGGGCCGCACGCGTGGTGGTGGCCACCTCCGGCACCAGCGGGCCGCCGAAGCTCGTCGAGCATTCCTGGGACTCGCTCCTCGCCTCGGCGAGACTGGCGGAGCAGTGGCACGATCGGGGCTGGCTCCTCGTCTACGACGCCACGCGTTGGGCCGGCACGCAGGTCTGGCTCCAGGCGCTCCTCACCGGCGGACGCGTCGTCGTGCCGGCGTCGCGGGATCCCGATCGGGTCGCCCGCGCCGTGGTGGAGGAGGGGGTGACGATCCTGCCCGCCACGCCCACGCTCCTGCGGCGCGTGATCGCGGCCGGCGACAGGGAGCTGGTCTCGAGGATGCGGCTCGACCGGATCACGCTCGGCGGGGAGGCCGCCGACGGGCAACTGCTCGAGCAGACCGCGCTGCTCTTCCCCGGGGCGCGGGTCACGCACGTGTACGCCACGACCGAGCTGGGCGAGGTCTTCCGGGTCGGTGACGGGCGTGCCGGGTTCCCGGCGGACTGGATCGGGCGGACGCTCCCGGGGGGTGTCCGCCTGTCGATGCGCCGCGACGGCGAGCTGCTCGTGCAGCTGTCGCGCGACACCGCGGAGGTGGCGACGGGCGATCTCGTGGAGCGGCGCGGCGACCGCTACGAGTTCGCCGGGCGCCGCGGCGACGTGATCGTGGTCGGGGGCGCGAAGGTCTTCCCCAAGCGCGTGGAGGAGGTGCTGCGCGGGGTCCCCGGCGTCGCCGATGCCCGCGTCTACGGCCTCCCCAACGCCATCACCGGCGAGATCGTGGCGGCCCAGATCGTGGCGGCCGATCCCCTCCCCGCCGGGACGACGCCGGAGTCGATCCGCGCCGCAGCCCTCGCCGCCTGCCGCGCGGGCCTCGAGGCGCACGCCGTGCCGCGGATCCTCGACTTCACGCGCAAGCTGTTCACGAACCCCTCCGGCAAGGTGTCGCGGCGACCGGTCGGAACCTGACGGCCACTGCATGCCCATGACACGAGCGCCGGAGGATCGGTCGAGTGAAGAGGGATCGCCCGCCGGGGAGTGGTCCTTCACGAGCGTGGTGTCCGGCGGCTCGCGGGGACTGGGGCTCGCCACGGTGGAGCGGCTGCTCGCCCGCGGCGACCGGGTCGCCACCTTCTCGCGGCGCGGGTCGAAGGGGCTCGAGGAGCTCTCCGCGCGGCATCCGGGCCGACTCCTCCACCGTCACCTCGACGCCGCTGACCCGACGGCCCTGCGCCGGTTCGTGGCGGAGGCGGGAGAGGCCTTCGGCCGCATCGATCACTGCGTGGCCAACGCCGCCGTCGCCACGGAGGGGGTGCTGGCGACGATGTCCGATGCGGACATCGCGGGAATGCTCGCCGTCAACCTCCAGGGGGCGATCGTCCTGGTGCGCGAGTGCGTCCGCGGGTTCCTCGCCAGACCACCGGCGCCGGCGGGTGCCGGCCGCGCCACGGGGGCGCCTTCGGTGGTCGTCGTGTCGAGCGTGGTGGCGGCCCGCGGCAGTCCCGGCCTGGCCGTCTACGCCGCCACGAAGGCGGGGCTCGAGGGATTCGCCCGCAGTCTGGCACGCGAACTGGGGCCGCGCGGAATCCGCGTCAACGCCCTGGCCCCCGGCTTTCTGGAAACCGATCTCTCCGCCACGCTGCCCGAGCAGGACCGGGCGCGGATCGTGCGGCGCACGCCGCTGGGGCGGCTCGGCGCGCCTGCCGACGTCGTGGGGGCGATCGACTTCCTCACCGGTCCGGGAGCCGCCTTCCTCACCGGCACCACGCTCACGATCGACGGCGGCGGGGCGACCTAGGGGCGGCGGGTGCCGGACGATGGGGTAGACTTCCATCCACGCCCCATCCGGCCGAGTTCCTCCACGTCCCGTCCCGTCGCGCCAACGATGAGCGATCGATCCGGTGCCGACGCCCCGCCCTGTCGCGTGCTCATCGTGGGGGCGGGTGGTTTCGGCCGCGAAATCCGCTGGTGGGCCAGGGATGCCTGGCAGGGGACACGCACGGTCATCGCCGGCTTCCTCGACGCGGACCCGTCCCGCGGCCGCGACGATCTGCCCATCCTCGGCGATCCCGACACCTACCGACCGGGCCCCGACGAAGCCTGCCTGCTCGCGGTGGGAATCCCGCTGGTGCGCCGCAGACTGGCGGAGGGCCTCCTCTCCCGCGGCGCCAGGTTCGTCTCGCTCGTCCATCCCACCGCCATCGTGGCGCCGAGCGCCCGCATCGCACCGGGGGCGGTCATCTGCCCCTCGGCGGTGGTGAGCGACGCCGCCCGGATCGGTCCCTGTGCGCTCGTGAACTACCACGCCTCGGTGGCCCATGACGCCGCCGTGGGGGCCTTCGCCGTCCTCTCGCCGTACGCGGCCCTGGGCGGCGGGGCGTGCGTGGGGGAGGACGCGTTCCTGGGGCTCCACGCGTCGGTCGGTCCCGGGCGGACGCTCGGCGACCGCAGCAAGGTGAGTGCGAACTCCTGCGCCCTCGCCGACGTGCCCCCCGATTCGCTCGTCCATGGTGTGCCCGGCCGCGTGACGAGGATCGTTTCCTGACCGTCCCCCCGCGCGGGCCTCGGTCGCTTGGCCACCGTGAGTCCCTGTCATGGCTCCCATCCGGGTCGCGGCCCACGTCGATGTGCGCTACACCACGCGCCGGCCGACCGGCGTGGACAAGCACATCGCGCGCATGGTGCACGGGCTCGCCGGGCGGCCCGGTTTCGAGGTGACGGTCGTGGCTCCGCGCGGACAGCTTCCGGGGGGTGACCTCCCGGCGGAGAGCAGCCTCCACGGGCTTCCCGTCAGGGGTCTGCCACTGTCCAACCGGGCGGGACGGCTGTGGTGGTCCGTCAGCGACCGGCCGCCGATCGACCGCTTCGTGCCGGGGATCGATTGGGTCTGGTCGCCGCAGGAACTGTGGGCGCCGGGAGGGGGGGCACGGACGGCGGTCACCATCCACGGCGCGACCTACTTCGAGCCCTCCTATCCCCGCGCCGCCTCGGCGTGGGCCAGGTTCGAGCGGCTGCGGCTGGGCCGATTCCTCGAACGGGTCTGCCGCCGCGCCGATCTCGTCCTCCCTGTCTCGCCCTACCTGGAGCGCTTCCTCGTCTCCCGTTTCGGCCTCGATCCGGTCCGGTCGGTGGTGGTGGGGAACGGCGTCGACGGGGCGTTCTTCTCCTCCGGGCAGGCGGCGGCCGTGGACGGGAGCCACGATCCCGACCGGCTCCTCGTCGTGGGGGGACTGAACGACTGGGACGGCGGCGGGCGGGTGCTCGCCTGCGCCGACGAACTCGCGCGCCGGCTTCCCTCGATGGCCATCGACGTGGTGGGCACCCTCGACGACGCGGCGGTGGTGGCGGCGGCCGCGCGGCGCGCGAACGTGCGGCGTCTCGGCTACCGTCGCCCCGCCGAACTCGCCGCGATGATGCCGGGGTATCTCGCCCTGCTCTACCTTCCCAACGTGGAATCGTTCGGCATGGTGGCGCTCGAGGCGATGGCCGCCGCCCTGCCGGTGATCGCCTGCCGGCTCACCGCGGTGCCGGAGACGGCCGGCGACGCGGCCCGGTACGTGGACGAGGAGCGTCCGGCGGCGGTCGTCGACGCCGTCGAGGAACTCCGCGACGATCCGAGGCTGCGCGCCTCGATGGTGCGGAGGGGCCGGGAGCGTTCCCGCGGATGGACGTGGGACGCGTGCGTCGATCGGCTGGCACGGGCGCTCGCCGCGCCGCAGGCCGGGGGGGGGCCATGAGCGCGGGGGGAAGGGAAAGACTCCGGCGCCTGGTCTTCTGGCAGCCGATCGTGAGTCCCCACCAGCGGGACTTCCTCGAGGCCGTCGCCGCGGCCTTCGACGGCGAGGTGGTGCTCGCCGCCGAGCGCGGCCTGCCGGCGGAGCGGATCGCGATGGGGTGGCCTCCGGTGGTCCACCGGTTGGTGCGGGTCGTCGACGCCGCGGCGCCGGAGGCCTTCGAGGGACTGGTGGGGTTCGATCGCCGGGACACGCTCCACGTGTTCAGCGGGTTCTTCTCCCACCCCGTCGTGTGGAGGGCGTTCCGGCGCCTCGTGCCCTCGGCCGCACGGTTGGCCATGCTCTCCGAGGCGCCCGAGCAGACGGTCGCCACCGGTTGGTTGAAGCGGTGGCGGGGGCGGATCCTCGTCGATCGGTTCGCGCCGCGGCTCGAGTTCGCCCTCGTCATGGGGGGGGTGGGCCGGAGGTTCTTCGAGGCGGTCGGATTCCCGGCGCGGAAGATCGTCACGTTCGGGTACTACCTTCCCGCGGCGGCCGATCCCGACGGCGGGGAGTCGGGCGGGGCCGCGGGGCCGGTCCACTTCCTGGCGGCGGGCCAGTTCATCCGCCGCAAGGGGTTCGACCTCCTCGTCGACGCGCTCGCGGGCCTGCCGGACGGCGACTGGCGGTGCACGATCCGCGGGGCCGGCCCGCTGCGAGCGCGGCTCGAGCGCCGGGCCCGGCGGGGGGCGGCGCGCGGGCGGGTCACGTTGCCGGAGCCGGCGCCGAACGAGGTCCTCCTCGGGGAACTCGCCGGTGCCGACTGGGCCGTCGTCCCCAGTCGCCACGACGGGTGGGGCATGATCGTCAACGAGGCGCTCGGCGTCGGCACGCCGGTCGTGTGCACGGATGGCTGCGGCGCCGCCGACCTGCTCGACGACCCGGCCGCCGGCGTCGTCGTGCCGGCGGGGGACGCGGGGGCGCTCGGCGAAGCCTTGTGGCGCTGCCTGGCGGGGGGCAAGATCGGTGCAGGTCGGCGGCGTGCGGTCCGCGCCATCGCCCGGCGTCACGACCCCTCCGGCGCCGCGGCGACGTTCCTCGAACTCGTCGGGGCCGGCGGGTGACGGTCGGCCCCGCGACGGACGAGTGTCCGCCGTCCCACCCCGCTGGCAGCGCGATGACCGGACCCGTCCCCCCGCCGCGCGTCCTGCTCGTGTCGAGCACGCTCGACGACGACGGCGGCATCCCCGTGTGCGTCGGGCAACTCGCCGGCGCCCTGGCCGATCTCGGGATCGACGTCGTCGTCTCCGGACAGTGCACCGGCGAGCCGGCGGCCGCGGTCCGCGCCGTCGCCGGCCATCCGCGCGTGACCGTCGAGGCGTTCCACGAGCCCTGGTCGCTCGCGGGACAGTGGCGCGCCGCGCGGCGGATGCGCCGGCTGGTCGGTCGTCTGGCGGAGTCGGCCCGGCGCGAGCGACGCGGTCTGGTGGTCCACCTCCACGGCGTGTGGGTGGCGACGATGACCGCGGCCGCCGCCGCCGGGCGCGAGGCCGGGGCATCGGTCGTGGTCTCCCCCCACGGCATGCTGCGGCGCGAGGCGTTGCGGAAGAGCCGGTGGCGCAAGATGGCGGTGTGGTGCGGGGGGCTCCGCCGCGAGGTGGCCGCGGCCGAGACGCTCCATGCGACGAGCCCCGACGAGGCGGAGGATCTCCGCGCGCTGCTTCCCGGGTGCCGGCCGCGCCTGGTGCCGCTCGGCGTCACCCCGCCGGCAGACACGGCGCGCCGGCGCGACCCGGCCGCACCGCGCCGTGCCGGCTATCTCGGGCGCATCCTCCCCATCAAGAACCTCGACACCCTGCTGCGGGCCTGGCAGCATGCCGCGCCGCCGGGGTGGCGGCTGTCGATCGACGGCCCCGGGACGGAGGCCATGGTCGCCGGCCTCCGCGACCTGGCATGGCGCCTCGGCGTCGGGGATCGCGTCGACTTCGGCGGCGCGGTGCCGTTGGCGGCGCTCGGCGACCACTTCTCGACGCTCGATCTCTTCATCCTCCCCTCCCGTTCCGAGGCCTTCGCGCTGGTGGTGGGCGAGGCCCTGGCGGCGGGCGTGCCGGCGATCGTCACGACGGCGGCACCGTGGGAGGGGGTCGTGGCGCGGGGCTGCGGCTGGAGTGTGCCACCGGGAGAACCGGAGCTCGCGCGGGCGATCGCCGAGGCGACGGCGCTCGACCCCGGCGCGCTCGCCGCCCGTGGCCGCGCCGGTCGGGAGTGGGTCCGCGGCGAGTATTCCTGGCCCCGGATCGCCCGTCGCCATCTCGACGAGCTCTACGGCCACGCCGCCGCCGGCGACGATCGGCCCCTCCTTGTCTCGTCGACGGCCACAGGCGATGCTGTCGGCAGTTTTCACAGACCCCCGGACATCCCATGAACCTGCGTCGAGCCGTCATCACCGCGGCTGGTCACGGCCGTCAGGACCACCCTCTGCAGCGGCTCGTCGATCGCGACGGCGAGGTCCGCTCCGCCCTCGGGATCATCGTCGACGAGGCGATCGATGCCGGGGCGGAGGAGATCGCCGTGATCGTGCGCCCCGGCGACGAGGCGGCGTTCCTGGCCGCCATCGACCGCCGTCCCGCCCGCCTCGAGCTGATCCCGCAGACGAGCCCCGACGGCTACGGTGCCGCGGTGCTGCTCGCCCGCGACTTCGTGGGTGACGAGCCGTTCCTCCATTTCGTCGGCGACCATCTCTACGTCAGCGACGCCGGGAGCCGCTGTGCGCGTCAACTCGTCGAGGCGGCCCGCCGCGAGGCCTGTGCGATGTCGGCGGTGCAGCCGACGCGCGAGAGCATGCTCCCCTGGTTCGGCGCGGTCGGCGGGCGCCGCGTCGCGGGGTCCGACCGTCTCTACGAGATCGACACCGTCCTCGAGAAGCCCACGCCGACCCGCGCGGAACAGGAACTCGTCGTCCCCGGGCTGCGTGCCGGACATTACCTCTGCTATTTCGGCATGCACGTGCTGACGCCGACGATCTTCACGCTGCTCGCCGAGACCGATGCCGAGGGGAGGCGGACGCTCTCGGGCGCCCTGGGCCGGCTGGCGCGCCAAGAACGCTACCTGGCCCATCAGGTCCGCGGCAGCCGCTACGACCTCGGCCTGCCCTACGGCCTCCTCACGGCCCAACTGGCACTGGCGCTCGCCGGGCGGGACCGTGCCGATGTCCTGGCCCGCATCGTCGAACTCCTCGCCCGGCAGCCGCAGGCCTCATGAGCAGGCTCGTCGCCATCATCGACGCCGCCGATCCGGCCGTCCGCGACCGGTCGATCGACGAGGCCTGTCGGGGGCTCGGCCCGCGCGAACTCCTCGCCGAGGCGGCCGCGGTCGACGCGCACCGTCGGGAGTGCAGGAACCTCTACCGTCGTGTGCGGGGGTTGTTCTTCCTCGCCGCGATCCACCGCTACCACCTGCCGGCGGCGCTCGAACGGCCTCCGGTCCGATCGGCCGACGGCTTGATCCCCGCCCCGGCGGTGCACCATCTCCTCGGGCGGCGTTTCGAGGAGGCGATCGACCTCCTCCTCGAGTGCGTCCGTGCGGCGGGCCCGTCGCCCGCGCTCTCGAGCGCCCTGGCGGTGGCCTACCGGGAACTCGGGCTCCAGACGCTCGCCAATCAGGTCCGGCAGTCGGTGCGATCGATCCGGGGCAACCAGTGGATGTTCCGTGTCGGCCACCCGGCCGATCAGCCCCTGCGGATCCGGCGGGAACTCCTCGGCGGCGGCGCGGGGAGGCCGTATCCGGTCCTCCACGAATCGACGCCGGTGCGCATGGACCTCTCGCACGCCGGCTGGAGCGACATCTTCTTCCTGGGGATGGATTGCCCCGAGGCGGCCCGCGTGCTCAACGTCTCGGTCGACCTGGGCGTGCACGGTCGCGACGCGGCGCCGCGGCCGCCGGTCGAGGCCTTCCTGCGCGTCATCGACGAGCCCCTCCTGCGGCTCACGAGCATCGACCTCGACGCCACCGCCGACATCACCGACCTGGCGGAGGTGTTCGACTTCGGGCGGGATTATCTCGGGCTGCTCAAGGCCGCCGTGATCGCCAGCGGCATCATCCCCCCGGGGATCGAGGGATCGGGCGAGACGCTCGCCGATCTGCTCGAGGCGACGATCGGGCCCGGTCTGGGGCTCGAGTTGGTGAGCAGCGTCAACGGCATCCCCAAGGGCTCGAGGCTCGCCGTCTCGACGAATCTCCTCGCTTCGCTCATCGCCGTCTGCATGCGGGCCACCGGGCAGGCGGGCTCGCTCGAGGGGGGGCTCGACGAATCCGAGCGCCGGCTGGTGGCGGCCCGGGCGATCCTCGGGGAGTGGCTCGGCGGGAGCGGGGGCGGCTGGCAGGACTCGGGCGGGGTGTGGCCGGCCGCGAAGCTGATCCGTGGCGTCGTGGCCGCCGAGGGGGATCCGGAGTACGGCATCAGCCGTGGCCGTCTGCTGCCGCGCCACGACCCTGTGCCACTGGGAGCCGACCTGCAGGAGTCGCTCGTCCTCGTGCACGGGGGCATGGCGCAGAACGTCGGCCCGATCCTGGAAATGGTGACCGAGAAGTATCTCCTCCGCAGCGAGGACGAGTGGCGGGCGCGGATCGAGGCCGGCGCCGTCCTCGACGAGATCATCGCCGGCGTCGCCGCCGGGGACGTCCGTCGCATCGCCGCCGCCACCACCCGCAATTTCGCCGGTCCGATCCGCACGATCATCCCCTGGGCGAGCAACGCCTACACCGAGACGCTGATCGAGGAGGTGGCGGCCCGCTTCGGGGAGCGGTTCTGGGGCTTCTGGATGCTGGGGGGCATGTCGGGAGGGGGCATGGGCTTCATCTTCGATCCGCGCTGCCGGCTCGAGGGCCAGGAAGCGCTGGCGTCGATCATGGCGGGGGCGAAGCGGCGCTTCGAGGATGGCCTGCCCTTCGCGATGGATCCGGTGGTCTACGACTTCGCCGTCAACGCCCGGGGCACCTGGTGTGCGTTCCACCGCGGGGCCGACGCGCTCCTCCCCCCCGGCTACTACGCCCGGGTCGTGCCGCAGTTGCTCCGCTCGTCCCGGCGCGACCTCACCGAGGCCCGGCGGGTGGATCTCGAGTCGTTCGGAGCCGCCTGCCGTACCCGCCCCGAGCTGTCGGGGATGGTCGATACGCTCTTCGACCGGCTCTTCCCGGCGGCCCGCGAGACGCGGACCGGCGAGCGCGAGTTGCGCGCCGCCCTCGCGTCGCTCGGCTTCGACGAGGTCGAGCACGAGCAGATCCGCGCCGATCTCCGCGCCGGCCGGATCGGACTGGCCCAGAATCGGCTTCCCGCGTCGATGACGATCGAGGACGTCTCCGACGCCGACGTCGACCGCGTGGGCGAGGGGGACGACGCGCATCACCACCGCATCGGCACGGAGGCGATCCGGCGCGGCGAGGCGGCCATCGTCACGCTCGCCGCCGGGGTGGGGAGCCGGTGGACCCAGGGTGCGGGGGTGGTCAAGGCGCTCAATCCGTTCTGCCGGATCGCGGGGGCGTGGCGCACGTTCCTCGACGTCCACGTCGCCAAGGCGCGGCGGACGGCGCGGCTCGCCGGCGCGGCGGTGCCGCACGTCGTCACCACCAGCCATCTCACCCACGCGCAGCTCGCCGCCGCCGGGCGGCCGGTGATCCTCTCCCCCGGCCGGGCGGTGGGGTTGCGCATGGTGCCGATGGTGAGGGACCTGCGGTTCTTCTGGGAGGAGACGGCCCGTCAGGTGCTCGACGAACAGCGCGAGAAGATGCGGGAGAGCGTCCACGCGGCGCTGGCGGCGTGGGCGGAGCGGGCCGGGGAGGCGAGCGACTACACCGACAACACCCTGGCACAGTGCCTCCATCCGGTGGGCCACTGGTACGAGGTGCCGAACATGATCCGCAACGGCGTGCTCGCCAGGCTTCTCCGCGAGCACCCCCGGCTGCGGTGGATCATGCTCCACAACATCGACACCGTGGGGACCGATCTCGATCCGGCGATCCTCGGCCGGCACATGGCCGGCGGCGCCGGACTCTCGGTGGAGGTGATCCCGCGGCACGTCGAGGACCGGGGTGGCGGGCTCGCGCGGGTGAACGGCCGGCCCCGGCTCGTCGAGGGTCTGGCGATGCCGCGCGAGGACGACGAGTGGCGTCTGCGTTACTACAACACCCTCACCACCTGGATCGATCTCGACGCCCTGCTCCGCACGTTCGGCCTCTCGCGCGACGACGTGCTCGCGGCGGAGCGCGGGGACGACGAGCGGGCGCGCGTGGCGGCGGCGATCCGCGGTGTCGCCGCGCGGATGCCCACGTACGTGACGCTCAAGGACGTGAAGAAGCGCTGGGGCCACGGCCAGGAGGACGTCTTCCCGGTCACGCAATTCGAGAAGCTGTGGGGGGACATGACCGCCGTCGCCGACCTGTCGACGCGCTACTTCGTCGTCCCCCGCGTCCGCGGCCGCCAGCTCAAGGACGTGGCCCAGCTCGACGGGTGGCTGCGCGACGGCTCCGCGGCGGCGGTGGAGAATCTCGGCGACTGGGACTGACACGCCCGCGCAGGGCGCCCGCGCGACCGCCCGCCGGGGGCGGTTGCGGCCGCGCCGCGGCCCCCGCTTAAACCCGGCCCCGCCGATCTGCTAGGCTCCGGCCCATGAGCCGAGCCGAGCCCGTGCCCTGTCCTCTCTCCGTCTGGGTCGTGAACCCGTTCGACGACCTGCCGGGCGAGGGGCTGCCGCCGCTGCGGTTCTGGACCCTCTGCCGCGTCCTCGCCGGCAGGGGCCACGACGTCACGTGGTGGTCGGCGGACTGGAGTCACCGGAGGAAGGCGATCCGCTTCCCCCCGCCGCGCGGGGTGCTCGCGGAGGAGGGGTTCGACGTCCGCCTCGTGCCGGTGCGTCCCTACTCCGCGAACGTGTCGCTGTCGCGCCTGCGCAGCCACCGCGACTTCGGCCGCACGCTCGAGCGACAGGGGGCGCAGGCGGTGGCCTCGGGCGATCTCGAACGGCCCGACATCGTGATCGCCAGCATTCCTCCGCTCGAGGGAGCGGAGGCCGCGGCCCGTCTCGCCGCCCGTCTCGATGCCCTCCTCGTCGTCGACGTCATGGACCTGTGGCCGGAGACGTTCCGTCGCCTGCTGCCCGGCCCGGAGTGGTTCCGGGGTCTCCTGGCACCGCTGCTGCTCGGCGGCATGGAGCGCCGTCGCCGTGCCCTGCTGACCGGTGCCGACGGCGTCTCGGCGGCGACGGAGACCTACGCCCGTGCCGCCCTGGCCGGTCTGCCGGGCGAGCGAAAGACCCATGTGTGCCACCTCGGCGCCTACATCGAGGAGTATCCGCCGCCGCCGCGCGTTCCGCCGCTCGACGATCCGGCCGACGAGGTCCCCCCCGCCGGCCCGCTGGCCTGCGTGTACGCCGGCACGCTCGAGGCGGGCCAGGATCTCGACACCGTCCTGGCCGCCGCACGCCGACTCTCCGCCGCCGGCACGGCCGTGGAGATCCATGTCGCCGGCACCGGTCGCCTCGAGCCACGACTGCGAGCGGAGGCCGCGGGCATCCCGGCGCCGTGCCGTGTGGTGGTCCACGGCCTCCTGCCCCGCGGCGACTACGCCCGCCTCCTCGCGCGTTGCGACGTGGGGATCGTGGCGGTGAAGCCGGAGTCGCTCGTCGCGGTGCCCTACAAGGCCTGCGACTACGCGGCCGCCGGACTGGCGCTGGTCAACGGCCTGCCGGGCGAGCTCGACGCCATGATCGACGAGCACCGTGCCGGCCTCGCCTACCGTGCCGGCGACGCCGCCTCGCTGGCGGCCGCGCTCGGCGGCCTCGCCGCCGATCGACGGCGTCTGCTCCTCCTGCGGCAGGGCGCGCGGCGGCTGGCCGAGGCGCGTTTCGATCGGGAGTCCACCTACGCACGCTTCGCCCGCTGGCTCGAATCGCTCGCGGGATGAGCCATGGAGTGCCTCGTCACCGGCGCGGGCGGTTTCGTGGGTCGCGCCGTCATCGAGGCGCTCTCGGAGGCCGGTTGGTCGGGACTCGCCACCGGCCGTGCGGCGCCCGCCGGACTCCCGCCCGGGTGGCGGGGATGGCAGCGTGACGATCTGCTCGCGCGGCCCGACGCGGCCCGCCCACGGGCGATCGTCCACCTCGAATCGAGGAGCCCCGCGGACGACGCCCCGGAGGGCGACGGGGGGATGTTCGACAGGGTGAACGTCGGCGGGACGCGGGAATGGCTCGAGTGGGCGGCGGCGGCCGGCACACGGCGCTTCGTGCTCGTCGGCTCGATCCTCGCCGTCGTTCCCGCGGACGGTCCGCGTACCGAGGAAGCGCCCCTCGTGGCGGACGATTCCTACGGCGGATCGAAGGCGCGGGCGGAGGCCGTGCTGCGGGAATGGTGCGCCGCGGACGCCGGCCGCCGGGGGGTGATCCTCCGATCGGCGCCGGTCTACGGGCCGGACGAGCGATCGAACCTCCTGCCGTTCGTGCGGCGTGTGATCGCCGGCAAGCCGGTCGTCTTCGGGGAGGGGCGGGCGGTCCGATCGATCGTCTCGCGCCGCAACCTGGCGGCCGCGGTGGTCTTCGCCCTCTCCCGGGACGCACTCCCGTGCGAGGTGTTCAACGTCGCCGACGCCCGTCCGGTCACGCTCGCCGAGCTCGCGGCGATGGTGGCGTCCGCGGCCGGCGTCCCAGTGCCCCGGCGGGTGCCCGCGTGGGCCGCCACCCTGGCGGCGCCGGTCGGCGATCTCGCCACGCTGTTGACCGGGCGACCGATGCCGATCGGCATGTCCCGGCTGCGGGCCTCGCGTGTCTCGATCGACTTTCCCTGCGACCGTCTGGTGGCCGCCGGCTTCCGCCATGCCGAATCGACGCGCGACGGGCTCGCGCGGATGGTGGACTGGATCCGTTCCTTACCGGATAGTGGGCAATGAACCGGGTGGCATCGGAACGCATCCCTGCGGCGGGCCCGGGTCGCGCCCGGCGCTTCCTTCCCTGACGATTCGTCAATGCCATTCCGGTATGGCGTGGAGGCGTGACGAGTCCCCCCGGCCCGTGCGTCACGTCTGGCGAGCGGTGGGAACGACCGTGCGGACGGCTTTCAAAGGTGACATCACGCCGTCCCGACTGGACATGGCAGGATGTCCGGTACGACTGAACATGTTGCAGGGTAGCCCTCGACGGGGGCTGCCGCCGTGTACGGTGTGACGCCGTTCCGGCCCGACCCTTTCACGAATGCCGTGCTGACCCACCCGCGCGCGGCGCCCCTCCTGCGATCGACATTCATGTGTGGCATCTGTGGGGTGCTCTCCACGAAACCGCTGCCGTTCGCCGACATCGCCCGGTCGATGATGACCGAGATGATGCATCGCGGCCCGGACGCCGGGGGGCATCATCCGGTCGGTCTCGGAGAGGGCGTCGGTGGCGTGCTGGGCTTCCGACGGCTGGCGATCCTCGACCTCTCGCCGACCGGCAACCAGCCCATGGAGCACCCCGTCACGGGTGACACGCTGGTCTTCAACGGCGAGATCTACAACTTCGCGTCGCTGCGCGCGGAGTTCGAGGCCCGGGGCACGGTGTTCCGCGGATCGAGCGACACCGAGGTGCTCCTCGAGGGGCTGGTGCGGCACGGCGAGGCGTTCCTCTCCCGGCTCCACGGAATGTACGCGTTCGCCTTCCATCGGGTGCGCGACGGCAAGCTGCTGCTCGCCAGGGATCCGCTGGGGATCAAGCCGCTCTACGTCGCCCGCCTCCCCGGCACGCTCGTCTTCGGGAGCGAGATCCGTGCCGTGCTGGCGTCGGGCGTGGTACCCGCGGAGGTCGATGCCGGCGGGGCGGCGTCGATGCTCGCGTACGGTTCGGTCCAGGCGCCGCGGACGGTGTGGTCGCACGTCCGCGACTTCCCCGCCGGGCATCACGAATGGATCGACGGAAGGAAGGTCCGGGAGGCGACCGGCGAGGGCCCGAAACGGTTCTGGGCCTTCAAGCCGGCGTCGGCGCCCGCGGATCCCGACGTGCCGGGCCGCGTCCGCGACCTGCTCATGGCGGCGGTCCGCAGCCACGTCCGCGCCGACGTCCCCGTCGGGGTCTTCCTCTCCGCGGGCGTCGACTCCACGATCCTGGCGACGCTCGCCGCGGCGTGCACTCCGAAGGTCACCGCGTTCACCGTCGGTTTCGAGAAGTCGCTCGGCGAGGACGAGGTGGCGATCGCCTCCGCCACCGCCCACGACCTGGGCATGAAGCACGTCTCGGTCGTGGTGGAGACCGAGTCGGTCTTCGATACGTGGCGCTCGTGGATGGCCTCGATGGACAGCCCGAGCATCGACGGCTTCAACACGGCGCTCGTCAGTCGGGCGTTCTCCAGCGAGGGGGTGGTGGTCGGCCTCTCGGGGCTCGGTGCCGACGAACTCTTCGGGGGATACGGGACGCTGTCGCGGGTGCGCACGCTGCGGTCGTTGATCAGGCGGCCGCTCGTGCCGGCGATCCTCCGTATGGCCGACCGCCTCGGCGTGGGGGGGCTCGTCGACCGCCGGTCGGCCCTGGAGAAGCTCGTCGACATCGTGGCGGGCGACGACGATCCGCGCGCCGTCTACTTCGGCACCCGGCGCGTGATCTCGAACCGCTGGCTGGCTGCGTTCGGGCTGGACCGCGGGAGCCTGGGACTGAACGCCGAGTGGCTCGATCGGGATGCGGACGCGATCGCGACCCCACCCGACCTCGATCCCTTCAACATCCTCGCCCGGCTCGAGGCGACGCACTACATGCGCGACACGCTGCTGCGCGACACCGACGCCAACAGCATGCGTCATTCGCTCGAGGTGCGTGTCCCCTTCCTCGATCTGCCCCTCGTCGACTACGTCTCCTCGCTCCCGGCCGCCGCGAAGACGGGTCCGGGCCCGGGGAAGCGACTGCTCCGCGAAGCCTGTGCCGATCTCCTCCCCCCGGCCGTCGTGAACCGGAAGAAGACCGGATTCATGCTCCCGGTGGGAGCCTGGAGGGCGGGGCCGATGCGGGACTGGTGCGAGTCGTCGATCGACTCGTTGGCGGCCCGGCCGCCGTTCGACGGGGGGGCCCTGCGGCGTCTGTGGCGGGATTTCCTCGCCGATCAGCGTTCGGTGCATTGGTCGAGGCCGCTGGCGATCGTCGTCCTCGGGCATCACCTCGCCTCTTTCCGCACGGCCTTGAGCGCCTGACGCCCCCCCTGCCAGGGCGTGGTATCCTTGCGGCTCCCGGGAACGGTGCGGTCCGGCCCCGGAGCCCCCAGCCGAGTGTGGATTCCGAGCCGATGGCGTTCGTCACGCTGCGAGTCCTGCACGGCGCCGACCGGGGGAGGGTTTTCGAGCGCCTCTCCACGCCCGTCACGATCGGGCGCGAGGAGGGGAACACGATCCAGCTCAACGACGAGCGGATCAGCCGTTACCACCTCAAGCTCCAGGAGGACAACGACAAGGTCGTCCTCACCGATCTGGAGAGCACCAACGGCACCAAGGTCAACGGGGAGGACATCCAGGTCCGGATCCTCCGTGACGGCGACACGATCGCCCTGGGGCGGTCACTGCTCCTCGTCGGTTCGCAGACCGACATCGACCGGCGGCTCGCCGACATGGCGGCCCGCCTGCCGCCGGCCGAGGGCGCCCGGGCCCGCGATCTCGGCCGCCACCTCCGCTCGCTCGTCGACGGACGGGGCGACGGCCCCACGTCGAATCTCGAGGATCTCCGACCGCCGCGCCTGCCGGGCGAGTTGCCGCCCCCTCCGGAACGCATGAGCCCGGCGCAGTCGGCGGAGTTCGTCGAGCTCTTCGATCACGTGCAGGCGGTGTTGCGCGATGCGACCGAGGGGGCGACGGTGAGGCCGGGTGCCGAGCGCGTGGAGATCGACTTCGCCCATTGGCAGGCGCTGCTCGACCTGCAGGGCCGTCTCGCGGAGATGCTGCGGGGAATCAACGAGCCCCCCGCGACGTGATTCCCCCGGGTCCGACTCGCCCGGCCGGCCTGCCGGCGCCGCGGCGGCGATCCGCTCCCACGGCGCGGTAGACTCTCCGGCTCGAGCCCCACGGCGCGACGGCGGGATTCAGGCGCGGAGTGCGCCGTGACCGCCGACGCCGGGCACTTCGTCGCGCACGAGGCCACGGATGAACGCCCCGTCCTTCGTCCATCTCCACTGCCACAGCCACTACAGCCTCCTCGACGGCGCGAGCTCGATCGAGCGGTTGGTGGGGAGGACCAAGGAGCTGGGGATGAACGCCCTGGCGATCACCGACCATGGCAATCTGCACGGGGCGCTCGAGTTCTACTCCGCCGCCAGGTCGGCGGGCCTGAATCCGATCATCGGCTACGAGGCCTACATCGCCCCGGGCAGCCGATACCAGAAGGACGCCGGCAGCCAGAAGGAATCGAGCTATCACCTCACGCTCCTGGCGCGGGATCGCGAGGGATACGCCAATCTTCTCCAGCTGGCGACGAAGGCCTTCCTGGAGGGCTTCTACTTCAAGCCCCGGATCGACCGCGAGATCCTCGAGGCCCATGCGGGTGGCCTGATCTGCCTGTCGGGCTGCCTGTCGGGGGAATTCAGCCGCTCGCTCGTCGGCGTGGGGGCGGACCAGCCGGAGCAGCTGGCGAAGGCCCGCGACGTGGCGGGCTGGTTCCGCCGCGTCTTCGGCGACCGCTACTTCATCGAGATTCAGGACAACGGTCTCGCCGTGCAGAGACAGGTGACGCTCGCGGCCCTGGAGCTGGCGCGGGAGATGGGGATCCCTCCGGTCGCCACCTGCGACTGTCATTACGTGAACCGCGAGGATGCCGTCGCCCAGGACATCCTCCTCTGCGTGAACACCGGACGCGTCCGCACCGATCCGACCCGGATGAAGATGGACTCGACCGAGTTCTATCTGAAGAGCCCGGCCGAGATGCACGACGCCTTCGGCGAGCTCGGCGGGGAGACGACGCGGGCCGCCGTGACGCGGAGCCAGGAGATCGCCGACGGGGTTTCGATCGAGCTCGATCTGGGAAAGCGGCACTTCCCCGGCTTCGACGTGCCAGGCGGGCTGTCCGCGTCGGAGGAACTCCGCCGCCTCTGTCTGGAGGGGCTGCACGAGCGCTACGCGGGTGTGGCGAAGCGCTGGCAGCCGGGCCCGGACGGGGCTCCCGTGCTCCACGACCAGGTGATGGAACGACTCGACCGCGAGCTGGGGGTGATCGACACCCTGGGCTTCTCCAGTTACTTCCTCATCGTCTGGGACTTCGTCCGCCACGCCCGCGAGCAGGCGATCCCCGCGGCGGCCAGAGGCTCCGGCGTCGGCGCGCTCGTGGCCTACGCGCTCTACCTCTCGCACGTCTGCCCGCTCGAGTACGACCTCCTCTTCGAGCGTTTCCTCGACGTGAATCGCAAGGAGGCCCCCGACATCGACATCGACTTCTGCAAGGAGCGGCGCGGGGAGGTCATCGAGTATGTGAAACGGAAGTACGGCGCCGCCAACGTGGCCCAGATCGGCACCTTCGGCACGCTCGCCGCCCGGGCCGCCATCCGCGACGTGGGCCGGGCCATGGGCATGCCGGTGGCGCGGGTCGACGCGATCGTGGCCCTCGTTCCGGACCAGCTGGGGATCTCCATCGAGGAGGCGTCCGCCCCCGGAAGCCAGCTGGCGGCGGCCTGTGACGCCGACGGCGAGGTGCGCGAGCTCGTCGATCTGGCGGGGAGGATCGAGGGCCTGGCCCGCAACGTCGGCACGCACGCGGCGGCGGTGGTCATCGCCGACCGTCCGTTGGTGGAGTACGTCCCGCTGCAGCGCGTCACCGGCAAGGAGGAGGTGATCACGCAATGGGAAATGGGGGACGTCGAGCGCGCCGGTCTGATGAAGATGGACTTCCTCGGCCTGCGGTACCTCACCGTGGTGACCAAGGCGATCGACATCATCGCCGAGACCACCGGCACGCGCCCCGATCCGCTGGCCTTCCCGTTGGAGGACAAGCCGACCTTCGACCTCCTCTGCCGCGGCGAGACGAAGGGCATCTTCCAGCTCGAGAGCGGGGGCATCCGCGACCTCCTGCAGCGGATGAAGCCGGACCATTTCCGCGACATCGTCGCCGTCAACGCGCTCTACCGCCCCGGGCCGCTCGAAGGGGGGATGGTCGACGACTACGTCGCCGTGAAGCACCGTCGCAAGGCGGCCGAGTACCTCCATCCGGTGATGAAGGACGTGCTCGAGGAGACGCACGGTGTGATGGTGTACCAGGAGCAGGTGATGCGGATCCTCGAGCGCCTCGGCGGCATCGAGCTCTCCAGCGCCTACACCTGCATCAAGGCGATCAGCAAGAAGAAGCTGGAGATCATCGCCGCGTTCCGGGAGAAGTTCGTCGCCGGGGCGAGGGCCCGGGGTCTTGCGGGAGGCGAGGCGCAGGAGCTCTTCGGACTCATCGAGAAGTTCGCCGGATACGGCTTCAACAAGAGCCACTCCACGGCCTACGCGCTCCTCGCCTGGCAGACCGCCTACCTGAAGACCCACCATCCGCTCGAGTTCATGGCGGCGCTCCTCTCGGGGGACATCACCGGGCGCAACTTCAAGAAGAAGGACGCGCTCGTCGAGCATGTCGAGGACTGCCGCAGGATGGGGATCGAGGTCGCCCCGCCCGACGTCAACCGGTCGCGTGCCGACTTCACCGTCGCCGAGGGGCGGATCCTCTTCGGTCTGGCGGCGATCAAGGGCTGCGGCGGGCAGGCGGCGGCGGCGATCGGCGCGGAGCGGCTGGCGAACGGTCCCTTCCGCGACCTCGACGATTTCTGCGGCCGTCTCGACTCGAGCGTCGTCAACAAGACGGCGGTGGAGAGCCTGGCGAAGGCGGGTGCGCTCGACGGCCTCGTCGGCGACCGCTCCCTGGGCGTGAAGCGTGCGACCCTCCTGGCGGGGATCGAGAAGGCGCTCGCCGCCGGCGCCGCCCGCGCCGCCGACCGGAAGAGCGGCCAGAAGAGCCTCTTCGACGCCTTCGACGCGGCGCCGCCGCAGCCGGTGCCCGCCATGCCCACCGCGTCGGCTCCCGACGTGGCCCCGCTCTCCGACATGGAACTCCGGTCGTACGAGAAGGAGGTGCTCGGGTACTACGTCCACAGCCATCCGCTGGCGGAGCACGCCGACCTGATCCGCACGTTGTGCACGCACGGGACGGCGGAACTGGCGTCGGTGCCCCCGAAGGGGGATGTGCTCATCGGCGGCATGGTGGCGGCGATCAAGCTGTCCAACGTCAAGCAGCCCCGGCCCGGCTCGACGCACACGCGGTACGGGATGTTCGACCTCGAGGACATGGACGGCATCGTGCGCACGATCTGCTGGCCCGAGGACTACGCCCGGCTCGGCGAGCACATCCGGGCCGACGCGGTGGTCCTGGTGGCAGGGTCGATCGACCGGCGGGCCGGCAGCGAGGAGACCAATCTCGTCGTCAACGACATCCTCCCGCTGGCGACGGCATGGCAGAAGCCGGCGCGCCTGGTGACGCTGCGCATGGTCGAGCCGGCCCACGATGCCGCCACGCTCGACCGGCTCGCCGGGATTCTCTCCCGTCATCCGGGTGCGGTTCCCCTCCGGCTCGTGCTCGACCTCGCCGACGGACGTCGCGTGGCGATGGACGTCGACCGGCACCCCGTGACGTGGAGCCCGGAGTTCCACGCCGAGGTGGCGGCGCTCTTGGGGCCGGGGATGGTCCGGGCGGCGCTGTCGCTCCCCCGTGCCGGCGGCGGGCGCGGTCGGGGCGACGATCAGGCACGGGGAGAGGGACGGCGGTCCGCCGGCAATCGCACGGCGGCCCGGAGCGGCTGACTCCCTCCCAACCGGCAGGACCGTTCCCGGCGGCATGGCAACGCGGGCGCCGCGGCGAAATCGCACGTTCCGGGCTCCGGGGGATCGAAAGGCGTGGGCCCCGGGCGGACGAAGAGAGGGAAGACGCCCCGGACGGCCGCGAGCCTCCATGGAGGCACCGGCGCGTCCGCTCGATTTGCCACTTCCCCCCGCCCGGAATACCCTGCGGAGGGAGAGATCTCCGGGGGTTGGAGCCTCCGGGGGAAAGAGCGCACGGCCGACCGACCCAACCCGCCTGGTGTCCCATGCTCAAGCCCCTCGCAGACCGGCACACCCTCGTCGCCCGGTTCGCCGCGTTCCTCTCGACGACGGCCTTCGCCCTGGCGGCCATCGCCCTCTCCGTCGCCCCTGCCCGCGCCCAGTTCGGCGGCGGCATGGGGGGCGGCGGCATGGGGGGCATGGGTGGCGGCGGCATGGGGGGCATGGGCGGCGGCGGGATGGGCGGCGGCGGGATGGGCGGCGGTGGGATGGGTGGCGGCGGCATGGGTGGCATGGGTGGCGGCGGCATGGGCGGCGGTGGCATGGGTGGCCTCGGCAGCGCCGCCGGTGCCGCCGGCGTGATGATCGACGCCCAGGGGGTGCTCCGCACTTGCTTCGTGCCCGACGCCGGGCTCTCCCGGCAGCGGCGGGCCGCTGTCTTCGCGTCGCTTCCGGGTGACATCCGCCAGCGATCGGCGCTGCGGAAGGTTTCGCTCCGCCGCCTGGAGGCCGAAGTGGCGCGTGCCGCCGACGAGGGGCGCGACGTCGCCGAGGAGATTCAGAAGCTCGCCGGCATGACCCGCGTGCAGTACGTCTTCGTCTACCCCGGAGAGGGCTCGGAACCGGGTGACGTGGTGATCGCCGGTCCGGCGGAGGGGTGGATCGCCGACGCCACCGGCCGCGTCGTCGGCATCGAGACCGGCTCCCCGACGATGCTGCTCGAGGACCTCGCCGCGGCGATCCGTGCCTTCGAGCCGGGCGAGCCGGCCGACACGACCATCGGCTGCTCGATCGACCCGCGTGCCGAGGGGCTCGCCGCCCTCCAGACGTTCATCAACAAGGTCGGCCGCGTGAACCCCAAGGCGAGCCCGTCCGAACTCGTCGCCGGCATGGTCGAGGCCCTCGGGCCGCAGGACGTGACGGTGCAGGGGGTGGCGGCCACCACGCACTTCGCCCAGGTGATGGTCGAGGCGGACTACCGGATGAAGCTCATCGGGATCGGCCTGGAACGCGTTCCCGCCCGCGGGATGAAGTCGTGGGTCGATCTGAACGCCTCGACGGGCGTGGCGACCAACGCCCTGCAACGCTGGTACTTCACCCCCGACTACGAGCGCGTGCGGGCCACCGACGACGACCTGGGGATCGAACTGGTGGGCCGCGGCGTGAAGCTGGTCGGTGCCGACGAGGTGGTCCTCCCGGACGGCCGTCGGATGTCGGCCGATCGGCCCGACCGGGCGAGCAAGACCTTCACCGAGACGTTCACCCGTAAATACGCCGAGATCGCCGCCCGGACGCCGGTCTACGCCCAGCTCCGGAACCTGGTCGATCTGTCGATCGTGGCCGCCTGGATGCAGGAGCACGACGCCTACGGCAAGGCCGGCTGGGGCGCCGAGACGCTCCGCCAGGAGACCTCCTACCCGATCGAACGGCTGGTCGCCCCGGTCGAGGTGTCCCCGGCCATCAACGCTATCCAGCGCGGCAACCGGCTGGTGACCCCGATCGGGGGTGGCGTGACGATGCAGCCGCGGCTGGCCCTCGACCCGCAGAACGTCGTCGCCGACGACGAGGGCACCGTGGCCGCGGCCCGCGGCGAGAAGCTCGATCTCCCCGCGGGCCGGTGGTGGTGGGATTGACGTGCACCGCGCACGAAGGCGTCGCTGGCCTTCGTCCGGTGATCATCGAAACGACGACGGCCCGCCGGAATGTCCGGCGGGCCGCTTCGTTCGGATCGTTCCCGGTGTCCGCGAGAGGCTGGCCGTGCCCCTTCGCCGGACGTGCGCTCCGGCCATCCATGGCCGGGCTCTCCGCCGCAGCTTACTTCTGCACCCGTTCCAGGTAGTCGCCGGTGCGCGTGTCGATCTTGATCATGTCCCCCTGCTCGATGAAGGCGGGCACGATCACCTCGGCACCGGTCTCCAGCTTCACCGGCTTGGTGAGGTTCGTGGCGGTGTTCCCGCGGATCGCCGGCTCGGCGTATTCCACCTTCAGCACCATGTGGTTCGGTGCCTCCATGGAGATCGGATTGCCGTTGTAGAGGAGCATCGAGCAGACGGT
>CAZMOU010000012.1:0-2963 GCA_964567835.1 uncultured Chitinophaga sp.
GCTGTGCGCGGTGATCCTCGGCGGCCTGGGGAGCATCCCCGGCACGCTGCTCGGGGTGGCCCTGCTCGTGGGCTTCGACACGGTGCTCGCCCCGTGGGCCGACTCCTGGATCCAGCAGATGAACATCAACCCGACCGGCTCGAGCCTCCTGTCGTTCAGCGGATGGCGGCTGGCGGTCTTCGGGCTGGCACTGGTGCTCGTGATGCGTTTCCGGCCCGAGGGGCTCGTCCCGTCGCGGCGGATGGCGGCGGAACTGCACGAGCTGCACGGGGAGGCGACATGAGCGACCATCGCCCCGCGCCGGTCCCGGCCCTCGCCACGCCCCCCAAATCGCCGCTCCTCGACGTCGACCGGGTCACGGTGCGCTTCGGCGGGCTCGTCGCCGTCTCCGAACTCGATCTGGACGTCCCCGAGGGGAGCATCGTCTCGCTCATCGGGCCCAACGGCGCCGGCAAGACGACGGCCTTCAACTGCGTGAGCGGGATCTACGCGCCGTCGGGGGGCACCGTGCGTTTCGACGGGAGGCGGCTGGAGCGCTCCCTCACGCCGGGCACGCTGCTGCAGGCGCTCGGCATCGGCCTCCTCACCGGGATCCTCTTCGCGGCGGCGGCGGTGGATGTCGATCGGCTGTGGCTGGCGGTGGTGAAGCGGGGCATGATGACGGGGGAGCCGTTCACCGCCTCGGGCGCCCTCGAGCGCCTGCGTGGCTACTTCCGCTCCGAGCTGGCGATCGACCAGATGGCGGGCAAGTGGCGCGTGGTCAGCTCGGACGGCAGCGAGGTGTTGGCGATCAAGCGCGATCTCGCGGAGGCGCGCCTGGTGCGCGACGCGCTGCAGGCCAAGGTGACGGCGCGGCGTTCCGGACCGGGTGCGGTGCCCGACGCGACCGACCTGGCGCCGGGGGGGGACGCCGCCACCGCCGCCGTGGTGCTGCCGGCGGTGAAGGAGGAGGTCCTCGACCGCCTCGCCGCCTCGAAGGGGCGGATCCGCACGCGGGGCTGGACCGGCCTCGTCGCCGGGCTGCTGCTCGGCACGGCGGGGACGCTCGCCGTGTGGCGGCGGGGGAGGCGGTCTCCGCACGTCGTGGCCCGCGCCGGGATCTCGCGGACGTTCCAGAACATCCGTCTGTTCCCCAACATGAGCGTGCTCGAGAACGTGCTCGTCGGGCTCGACCGAACCATCTCCGGCGGGGTGATCGCGATGCTCCTCCGCACCGCCGCCAACCGTCGCGGGGAGGCCGAGGCGAAGCGGAAGGCCCTGGAGGCACTCGACTTCGTCGGCCTGGCCGGCGACGCGAACCGGATCGCCGGCCAGCTCCCCTACGGCGACCAGCGCCGTCTGGAGATCGCCAGGGCCCTGGCGACGGGATCGCGACTCATCCTCCTCGACGAGCCCGCCGCCGGGATGAACCCCTCGGAGGCGGGCGAATTGGCCGGTCTCATCGAGCGCATCCGGGCCCGCGGCGTGACCGTGCTCCTCATCGAGCACCACATGAACGTCGTGATGCGCGTCAGCGACCGCGTCGCCGTGCTCGACCACGGGACCAAGATCGCCGAGGGTACGCCGGCGGAGGTGCGGCGCGACGAGAAGGTCATCGAGGCGTACCTCGGGAGCGACTAGCCGCCTGGCGGCTGCGGGAGCAAGCGATGCCGATCCTGGAGGTGCGTGGTCTGTCGGCCGGGTACGGCCCCGTGCGGGCGCTCGACGGCGTGTCGATCGAGGTCGGCGAGGGGGAGACCGTGGCCATCATCGGCGCCAACGGCGCCGGGAAGACCACGCTCCTGATGGCGATCTCCGGGGTCGTCCCCGCCCGTTCGGGGTCGATCGTCTTCGAGGGCAGGCCGATCACGGGATCGCCCCCGCACGCCGTCGCGCGCCTGGGCGTCGGCCATGCGCCGGAGGGGAGACGGATCTTCCCGCGTCTCTCGGTGCGCGAGAACCTCCAGCTCGGCGGGTTCAGCCGCACCGACCGATCGACGATCGCCGCCGACATCGACGAGGCCTGCGCCCTGTTCCCGGTGCTCGGCGAGCGGCTGGGGCAGATGGGGGGCACGCTCTCGGGGGGCGAGCAGCAGATGCTGGCGCTGGCCCGGGCCCTCGTCGGTCGCCCCAAGCTCCTCCTCCTCGACGAGCCCTCGCTCGGCCTCGCCCCCCTGATCGTCCAGAAGATCTTCGAGGTCGTCGCGGGGCTCGCGAAGCGCGGCATCGCGGTGGTGCTCGTGGAACAGAACGCCCGGGCCGCCCTCAAGCTCGCCGATCGTGGATACGTGCTGGAGACCGGTCGGATCACGCTCTCGGGGCCGGGCACGGAATTGGCCCACGACCGGCGCGTCCGCGAGGCCTATCTGGGCGAGGGGTGAGCGCCCGCGGGGCCTCATTCCCGCTTGCCCGCCACGAGATCGAGGATCGCCGCGCCGAAGTCGGCCAGGCGCTTCTCGCCGATCCCCTTCACGCGCAGCAGCGCCGCAGGCGTGGTCGGCTTGTCGCGGGCGATCGCCCGCAGGGCCCGGTCGTCGAGGATCGTCCAAGCAGGCTTGCCGCGTCCCTCGGCGACGCGCCGCCGCCACGACCGGAGCCGCTCGAAGAGGTCGCGGTCGACCCCCTGCCAGTCGTCCGCGTCGGCGCGTGACGCGCGGGTCTTGACCCGGCGCGGTTCGAGGAGGACCACCGGCCGTGTCCCCCGCATCACCTCCCAGGAGAGGGCGTTGAGCGTGACCACCGGCCGATCTCCCGGGCTCCGGTCGAGGAGCCCCTGGTCGAGCAGTTGGTGGACGAGGTTCTCCACCGTCCGCTGGTCGAAGGAGGCGAGGAAGCGTTTCGCTGGTCACCGGGTGAGGGCCTGCGCGGACTCGGTGACCTCGCAGGCGGCGTTCGCGACCGCCGCGCCCTGGGCGTCTCGGCCGACGGCGCCGTGATCGTCGGTTTCGGCCACTCCGACACGGGCATGGAAGCGTTCCGCTGGG
>CAZMOU010000012.1:2973-6566 GCA_964567835.1 uncultured Chitinophaga sp.
GCTGGTCGAAGGAGGCGAGCAGCCCGAAGGTGGAGAGATGGTCGTGTCGGTGGCGCAGCACGTTCTCCGTCTTCGCCCCGCGCAGCACCTCGGCGAGGTGCCGGACCCCGAATCGCTCCCCCGCGCGGGCCACGCAGGAGATCACCTTCTGCGCCGCGACGCTCGAGTCGGGAAGGCTCTCCGTCTCCCCCAGGCAGACATCGCAGGCACCGCACGGCTCGGCGCCGTAGGGCTGGCCGAAGTACTCGGAGAGCGCCGCGTGCCGGCAGCGGGCCGCCTGCGCGTAGCGCCGCATCGCGTGGAGGTGCTCGAGTTGTCCGGCGACGAGACGTTCCTGCTCTTCCGTGTCGAGGTCGCTCTCCGCGGCCGACTTGCGGCAGAGCGATTCCCAGCTGAAGACGTCGGCCGACGAATAGAGGAGCACGCACTCCGCCGCCAGGCCGTCGCGGCCGGCGCGGCCGGTCTCCTGTTGGTACGCCTCGAGGCTCTTGGGCAGCGACGTGTGGAGCACGAGGCGCACGTCGGAGCGGTCGATCCCCATCCCGAAGGCCACGGTCGCGACGACGACGTCGATCGACTCGCGGGCGAACGCCTCCTGCGTCCGCTGGCGTTCCTTGGGGGGGAGGCCGGCATGGTAGGCACGGGCCAGGATCCCCTCGGCCGCGAGCCGCGCGGCGAGTTGCTCCGTCTCCTTCCGCGAGATGCAGTAGACGATCGACGCCTCCCCCCCGTGGCGGCCGAGCGTGGCGAGCGTCTGGGCGATGCGGTCGGTGCGCGGGACGACCCGATAGCAGAGGTTCGGCCTGTCGAACGTGCCGACGATCGTCCGCGGCGCGCGGAGGGCGAGTTGTGCCGCGATGTCGGCCCGGACGCGCGGCGTGGCCGTGGCGGTGAAGGCGTGGATGCTCGCCGAGGGGAACCGGTCACGGAGGAGCGCGAGTTGGCGGTACTCGGGGCGGAAGTCGTGTCCCCATTGGCTGATGCAGTGGGCTTCGTCGATGGCGAACCGCTTCACCCCGGTCGCCGCCAGGAGGTCGAGCAGCCCGCCGTTCACCAGGCGCTCCGGTGCCGTGAACAGCAGGCGCAGTTCGCCGGCGGCCAGCCGGTCGCGGACGTTGCCCCGTTCCTCCGGCGACATCCCCGAATGCAGCGCCGCCGCCGGATAGCCGATCGACTCGAGCGAATCGACCTGGTCCTTCATCAGGGCCACCAGCGGCGACACCACGACGTCGGTCGTCTCATTGACCAGTGGTGGCAGCTGATAACACAGGCTCTTGCCGCCGCCCGTGGGCATCACCACGACCGAATCGACGCCGTCGAGGGCCGCACCGATCGCCTCGCTCTGCATGGGACGGAGCCGGTCGAAACCCCACCAGCGGGACAGGACCTCCGCGATCCTCGGGTCGGCGGGGGGCCCTGCGGAGGAACCGGGAGGCGGGAGGGCATCCTGCCCAGACACGGGAACACCTGCGGGGAAGGGGGGCAGGGCAACGAAGGAAGGTGGGGAAGGATACCACGATCGACCGCGCGGGCGGGACGGACGGGTCTTCTCCGCCCCCGTCGGAGGCGGGACGGCGCCGCGCCGGAAGCGTTTTTTCCAGGCTTGCTCCCGCCGGCGACGGCTGGGACAGTCGCCCCCCCATGGGATCGCGTCACGTGCCTCGAGCCTCCGCCTCGTTCGGCCCCCGTCGCCCGCTCCGCGGAGCGATCCTGGCGGGGTACTGCGCGCTGGCCGGGCTCACCGCGGCGTCGCGGTCGAACGCCGACGTCGTCCCGGCGGGGGCCTCCGCGACCATGGATGGCGGGGGCATGTTCGTCCCCCACGACGATCCCCGTGCGCTGTGGCGCGAGACGCTCTCGGCGGTCGCCGCCGACTGGCCCGTGGCGCGTCTCGTCGAACCGGACTTCTCCGCGCGGCCCGCGGCCCAGGGCATCGTCGAGTCGGCCTGGGTCGAGCCGCCGGCGCCGCCGCAGCCGACCGGCGTGCTCCCTTCCACCCCGGGATTCGCGGCCCCGCGGCGGCAGCGGCTCCTGGTGCGGTTCTCCCCCGGCGGCAGCGGGGCCTGGATCGAGGCGGTGCTCGAGACGCAGTCGATCGCCGACGCGCACGCGGTGGCCGGCCCCGGCCAGATCGAGTTGTCCGGCGGTTGGCGGACGGAGCAACCGCTCTCCGGCAACCGCGACGTCACCCCGCTCCTCGCCGCTCGTCTGGCGCCGACGGCCGAACCGATCGCCGCGCTTCCCGCGCTGGCGGGCGCCGATCTCGGCTCGGCTTCCGAACCCCCGTGGGCCCACTCCTCCCATCCGCGTCTCGCCCGGGCGGGCTTCAAGATCGTCGAGGACTACAGGAACTTCTACGCCTGCGAGAGCCTCGTCTGTATCACGGCGGCGTTCGGAGCCGGAGCGCTGATGGCCAATACCGGTTTCGACACGACGGTCCAGACGGCGTGGATGACGAGTGTCGAGCCGACCGACGTCGGATGGTTCTTCCTCAACTGCAAGGACATCGGCGAAGGACGCTACGCGCTGCCGATCTTCGGTGCCGCCGCGGTCACGGGGATCGTGCTCGAGGGCAGTCCGACCGGCGACATCCTCGGCGAATGGGGGTCGCGCTCGCTGCGGATGTTCGTCGTCGGGGCACCGCCGTTGTACGTCCTGCAGATGGCGACCGGCGCCTCGCGCCCAGCCGACGGGCAGGGCAGCCAATGGCACATGTTCAACGACAACAACGGCGTCAGCGGCCATGCGTTCATCGGCGCGATTCCCTTCCTCGCCGCCGCGGAGATGGTGGACAACCCGTGGGCCAAGGGGGGGCTGTACGTCTGCTCGACCTTCACCGCCTTCTCGCGGATGACCGACAACGCCCACTACCCCTCGCAGGTCTTCCTGGGGTGGTATCTCGCCTACGCCAGTTCGATGGCGGTGGACCGCACCGAGATGCATTTCGGTGCGATGGAGGTGCGTGTCGTGCCGCTGCCGATCGCCGACATCGGCGGCATGGCCGTGGAGGGCCGCTGGTAGCGTGCCCTCTCACCGTTCAGTCCCGGCAGCACCTTGGACGCGGTCATTTGCCCGTTTCTGGGTGAGTTGCGTCGGCTCATCGTCGTGGTAGATTTCGGGCTTTGCGGGGCATGGGGACCCTGGGGCTTTTGTGCCGCCCGGACGAGGGTCGGCCCGGAACGATCCCGCGACCTCGGCTCATTCACCTGTCGGGCGGTTCATTTCCATCATCCATGAAGGAGTTTTTCCGTGTCCGTGCGCAACTTCCCCCCCATCAAGACGGTCCATGGGTTGATCGACGACCGCGCTAGTCTCCCTCGTCATGGAGCGGTTGGCGACGCGTGGTACGAGGAGCATGCGGGCCTGCTCTGGGTGTGGGATCAGGACCTGGACAAGTGGCGGGACCTGAACCTGTGGCACGGCCGTGGATTCGCGGCGAGCGTGGCCAACCTCGTGGGGCTCGGCGGCGGAACGCACGGCGCGAAGGGGGAGAAGGGGATCGCGGGGGAGCGCGGTCTGGCCGGAGCGACCGGCGAACGGGGACCAGCCGGTCCGCAGGGTGAGCGTGGTCCGGCCGGTCCGGCCGGCGCGCC
>CAZMOU010000012.1:6666-37824 GCA_964567835.1 uncultured Chitinophaga sp.
GAACGGCCTCGACGGGAAGCAGGGCCCGGCCGGTGCGCCCGGCAAGGACGGGAAGCAGGGTCCGGCCGGCGAACGCGGCCCGGCAGGCCCGGCGGGCAAGGATGGGAAGAACGGCGTCGATGGAAAGCCCGGTCCGGCCGGTCCGGCGGGACCGCGTGGCCCGGCGGCCACCGAGCTCCGCAGCGGCGCCCGTGACATCACGGCTCTGTTGCGTCTGCCGGACGCGGCGCGCATCGACAGCGCCGTGCTCCGTCGCGTCGGTGACACCGTCGAACTCTCCCTCGACGGGCTGCGGAGCAAGAAGCGCCTCGATGCCGTGCTCGGCAAGGTGCCGGCCGGATTCCGCCCGTCGCGCCATCAGAGCCTCGCCACCGCGGACGCCGATTTCTCGAGCGTCCGCGTGAGCGTGGACGGCTCCGGGACGGCCTCGATCGCGGCGGCCCAGCCGAAGGATGCGACGGGGCTGTCATCGACGTCGACGTCGCTCGTCTGGCTCACCGACGACGAATGGCCGACGAAGCTTCCCGGCAAGGACTGGCGCTGAACGCCCGCCGGTTCCGCCGGAGGAACGAACGCCCGGGACGGGGTGGCGGTGAGCCGCGGGGCCGCCGCCACCCCGCGGTGCGCGCCGATGGCCCCGGGCGGGGCGGCTTCATCCCCGTCGCTCGAGCACCTGACGCACGATCGACGCGTCGATGCCATCGACGAGTTCCACCCGGCCGAGACGGGAGGGGAGGACGAACCGGAGTCGGCCGTGGAGCGTCTTCTTGTCGCGGGCCATCGCGGCGATCAGCTCCTCGGATCGAACCGGAGGGCCGTCGGGAAGTTGGACCGGCAGGCCGAGGGCCACGAGGAGGTCGTCCTGACGCCGTGCGAACCGGTCGCTGACACGTCCCAGGCGGACCGCCAGATCGGCGGCGTCGGCCATGCCGATGGCCACCGCCTCGCCGTGGAGCAGCGTCCCGTAACCGACGACGTTCTCGTAGGCGTGGGCGAAGGTGTGGCCGTAGTTGAGGATCGCACGCAGGCCGGTCAGTTCGCGCTCGTCCCGGGAGACGACCGAGGCCTTGAGCGCGGCACAGCGAGACACGATGCGTTCCAGTTCCGCCGGATCCCGACCCCGGATGGCATCCACGCCGGCCTCGAGACTCGCGAAGAATCCTTCGTCGAGGATCACCCCGTACTTCACCACCTCCGCGAGGCCGCTGATGAACTCGCGATCGGGGAGCGTGGTCAGCGTCCCGACGTCGGCGATGACGCCGCGGGGTTGCCAGAAGGCCCCGACGAGATTCTTCCCGCCACGGAGATTGATGCCGGTCTTGCCGCCGATCGCGCTGTCGACCTGGGCGACGAGCGTCGTCGGCACCTGCCACACCGCGAGTCCGCGGGCGAACGTGGCGGCGACGAAGCCGGCCAGATCGCCCACCACACCCCCGCCGACGGCCAGGATGTGCGTGCCCCGATCCACGGCCGCCTCGGCCAGCGACTCCCAGAGTCGTGCCGCCTCGGCCACCGATTTCGACCCCTCGCCGCGCTCCACCGGGATGGTCATCGTCTCGAGCCCCGCATGGCGCAGCGAGTCGGCGACGGAAGACGCGTGGGAAGCGAGCACGCCGCTGTCGGCCACGATCACGCCGCGTCTGGCGCCCGCCTCCGCGAGGAGCGGGCCTGCGGCGGCCAGGATGCCCGGTCCGACGTGGATGGCGTACGACCGATCCGCGAGATCGACCCGAATCGTCTCCGCGGCCACGTCAGGCGACACTCACACGTGCGATGTCGTCCGCGGTGACGGTGATCACGCGCGCGAAGCCGGTGTGCTGGCGCGTGTAGTCGAGTTGCGAAGCCTCGGCCGGGCTCGCATGGAGCAGCGCCTCGGCGCGGGCCTTGTCCGCGGCCGACCAGTCCTCGTACTCCTCGGGCCAGATCGTGTGCCGCTCCACGACGAGTGCCTCGCGGTACGGGTCGAAGGCGTTGGACATCCGCCGGTGCTCCTGCTGGAAAAAACGCCTCTGACGAGGCGACGGTGGCGAGGGACGGGGCGCCCGCCGCGCTCCCGCGGTGGCGGCAGTATACATTGCTCCCGAACGACCGTTTCGCGACTGGAGACCCGCGTGTGACGCACCCCGCCGGAGCAGATCCGCCGATCCCCGACGCCGTGGCCCTCCCCGGGCCCGCCCGCCGCGCGACCGGCGGCGGCACCTCCCTGGTGGTCGGGTTGCTCGCGCTCGGCGTGCTGGCCGCCCTGGTGGCCATCGGGTTCCAGCGTGGGCAGACCCGCCGCTGCCTGGCTTTCTACGGGTCCGACATCGCCCGACGCGTGGCCGCCGCGCCGGTCGTCGAAGTGTGGTGGCTCGAGCCGGGGTCGAGACCCGGGGAGTTGCGGGCGAGGGAGCGCCGCGACGTGACGAACGCCCCGGGCCTCGTCCACCTGCGGCGTGGCCTGGTGGAGGATGCCAATTTCGCCTGGCCGGAGCGACCGGGGGGTGCCGGCGAGCGGTTGCCTCCGGGCGCCTGGGACGTGGCCATCGTGTTCTCGGGACCGGACGACGGTCGGGCGGAACTCGTCGTCGACCTCGACGACACGCGCCGGACGGGCTCGCTGGCGGTCGTCGGCAGGCCGGGACGGATCGGCCTGGGTCGCATCGCCGCCGGCCTCGCCCGGTGGCTCGACGGCGTTCGCTGACGCCCCCAGACGGCGCTCGCGCGGGCCCGTGTGCCGGGAAACATGGCCCCAAACCGGGCTTCTGGCGGCGCCGAAGAGCCCCTATCCTCCCCGGCCGGATCCGCGGGCCGACCGGCCCTGGACCGACGGGAGCCAAGTCATGCGTTCGATCGCGGTGGCCAATCAGAAAGGGGGGGTCGGCAAGACGACGACGTCGGTGAATCTCGCCGTGGCGCTCGCCCGGGCGGGGCTCGACGTCTGCCTCGTCGATCTCGATCCCCAAGCCCACGCCACGCTCCACGCCGGCGTCCAGCCTGGCAGCACCACGCTCTCGGCCTGGGACATGCTCGTCGGAGACGCCACGTTCGCCGACACGCGGGTCCGGGTCGGCGAGCGGCTCCACGTCGTCCCCTCGCACATCGACCTCTCCGCGGTGGAGATGGCGCTGGCCAACCGGTCCGGACGCGAGGGAATCCTGCGGCAGCGGATCGACGCCGACCCGGCCTGCCGGGGTGCGGCGGGCGGTGCCCCGGCCCACGACGTGATGATCGTCGATTGCCCCCCGTCGCTCGGCCTCCTTTCGCTCAACGCCATGGCGGCGGTCGACGAGGTGCTCCTCCCCCTGCAGCCGCACTTCCTCGCGCTCCACGGCCTCTCCAAGCTCCTCGAGACGATGGAGTTGGTGGCCGACCGGGTGAACCCGCGCCTCCGTCTCCTCGGCGTGGTGCTCTGCATGTACGAATCGTCCACGCGGCTGGCCGGCGAGGTGGCCAGGGACGTGGGGGAGTACTTCGAGTCGGGCAGGGGCCGACATCCGGTCTGGGCCGATGCGACGCTCTTCCGCACACGGATCCGCCGCAACGTGCGTCTCGCGGAGGCTCCCAGCTTCGGCCAGTCGATCTTCGACTACGCCCCGGATTCCAACGGTGCCGAGGACTACGCGGCGCTCGCCACGGAGATCCTTCAGGCCGCCGCCGTCGAGGACCGGGACGAGGGGCGCCGCGCCGCCTGATGCGTGACCGCCCCCTCCGCAGCCCCGCGCACCGCGGGCGGGCGGACATCCCCCGCGTCGATCGTGGGGCCGGGGTGCGTCTGCAATTCGGGGATCCACCAGTAGTTCGACGCGCACGGATCGACGCCGGCGAGGATTCCCGTGCCCTCGAAGTCGTCGGCGGAGAGGAATCGCGAGGACTCGGCCGTCACGGTCTCCTCCCACCCCGCCTGGCCGTCGGTGACCGATTCGGGGGATCGCCGGGAGGGGGGCATCGTGGGAGGCCGGGGGAGAGTCGCGTGCGGCCGGCCCATCGCCCGCCGTCAGTTCCTGCCGTCGGAAGTGTCCTTCGGCAAAGGAGCCGAGGGGAGCCCAATTTCGGTCCCGAACCCGGGCGGACGGTGCGAGGGTTTGACACGACCGATGATCCTTCCGCGAAAATGCGAAAGCAAGGATGACCCTGACGGTGGGGGTGTTTGTGCCTGATTTCGCGGGAAAAGTCAGGGTCTGCCCGTCACCGGGGGGATAACAGAGGAACGGGGGAACTCCACACATGCGTGACCAGCCCACGGCGTCGGCCGTCCCGCCGATCGCCTTCCCGAGCACCGTCCCGGTGGCCGGCCGTCGCGAGCCCCCCTCGGGGCTCGGCCGCCGTTTCGTCGCCGCGGCCCTCGTTCCGGGTGTCCTGCTGGCCCTTGCCGGCGGCGTCCCGGCCGCCCAGCCCACCGGCTACCGGACCCTCGCCCCGGGCGTGCTCACCGTGATTCCGGCCGACCGTTCGGGCGACGACGCCCTGCAGCGGGCCGACATCCCCGAGATCACCCTCGGGCTCTCCGATCTGGCGTGGGAGCCGAAGCAGTCGCCCGTCGGGGCCACCCTCGTGGGGCAGGGTCGGGTCGTCGATTTCCCCCGCGACATCTGGTGTCTGGAGTTCGCCTTCAAGCCCCCGCGGCAGATCGACGTCGACGTCCCCGCGCGGGAGTTGCGCATGCAGCGCAAGCGGCTCTGGTACCTGCTCTACCGCGTCAAGAACGTCGGCGCGCGGAGGATCGTGATGGAGGAGGGGGATGCGACGCGGCTCAAGTCCGAACCGCTGCAGAAGCCGGTCCGCTTCCTTCCCCACTTCGTCCTCGAGAGCACGGAGGGGCTGTCGAGCAGCGAAGGCGCCCTCGCCTACCGCGCCTACCTCGACCGCGTCGTGCCGAACGCCGTCGCCGCGATCCGCGAGCGCGAGGACACCCGGCTCGACCTCCACGACAGCGCGCGGATGTCGGAGAGCGATCTGGCCCCGGGCGAGGAGCGGTGGGGCGTCGCGACCTGGGAGGACGTCGATCCGCGCATCGACTTCTTCTCGATCTACGTCCGCGGCCTGACCAACGCCATCCGCTGGCGTCCCCGGGCGGATGCGGTCTTCTCTCCCGATTCGGTCCCGGGCGCCGGCGAGGAGCATGCCCTGGAGAGCCTCCGCCTCGACTTCTGGCGACCGGGTGACGATTCGCCGAGCCCCGCCGAGGAGGCGAGCGTGGGCCATGCCGGCATGTACGAGCGGCGCACGATCGGCACGCGTGTCCTCCAGGCACTCACGCGCCCGCGCCTCACCGCGGCGGCCCCGCGGGCCGGCCTCGAGCGCCTCGGGCTCACCTGGGAGGATCTGCTCGATCCGCCGGCGGCGGTGAAGGCGGCCGCCGACGTCTCCGGCGACACCCCGCCGAGCCTGCGCCCGTTGGCGGCGCTCGTGGGTGCCGTGGCGGCCGTGGAGCCCCCCGGGGCGCGTCCGTTGGCCATCGAGTCCCTCCTGGGAGACGTCGGCCGCGAGCGGTTCGAGGACCTCGTCCGCGGCCTCTCGGTGCCGCTCGACCCCGAGCGCGCGGCGCTGCGGAGCGGTCTGCTCGGCCGGGCCGGGGTGAGCGACGACGACGTCGCCGCCCGCCCGCTCGCGTCCCTCGCCAAGGTGCTCGTCGCCCTCGACGCGACGCGACCCACGGCCAACCGCCGCGCCGCCACGGTGGCGCTCTTCGGCAGCAGCGCCCCGAGGCTCGACGAACTGGTGCGGGAGATCGATCTCGTCCGGGCCCATGCCATCCTCGACGAGTTCGATTTCGACCGGCGTCCGGTGCTCGCCGGCGGCGCGCTCAACGCCTACGACACGCTTCGCATCCTGGTCGACGGCGAGACCGACCCCGACCGGCGGGACAAACTCGTGGCCGGGCTCCTGGGAGCGGAGGGACCGACCCTCCTCGCCACGGCAGGGGCGGTCCGGGAGGGCGTTGACCACGCCTGGGTTTTCCGGTACGAACGCTGACCCGGAGCGGGCCCGTCACCCTGCGGACCCCGTTGATTTCCGCCCCGTGCGCCCGGTGCCGGGGGTGGCCCTCGCCCCCTCCCCACCCTTCCGGTGCCATCCGATAGGTGGCCCCGCCGTTTCGGGATATACTCCTTCGCTTCCGTCGGCCGCCGGTCTCCTTCGGTCGGTGGGGCGATCGGCCCCGTCGACCCCCGTTTCCATCCGAGGACGTTCGTCATGGCACACAAGAAAGGTCAGGGATCGAGCCGCAACGGTCGCGATTCGAACCCGCAGATGCGCGGCGTGAAGAAGTTCGCCGGCCAGCAGGTGATCCCCGGCAACATCCTCGTGCGTCAGGTGGGGACGAAGTTCCATCCGGGCCGCAACGTGGGGATGGGTTCCGACTACACCCTCTACGCGCTCGTCGCCGGCGTGGTGGAGTTCGACCGGGAAGGGCGCCGGGTCAACGTCACGCCGGTCGAAGCCGGGGCCTGACCACGCCGGGCGGGGCCGGTCCGACCCCGATTCCCGTATTCCCCCCCCAGCCCGAGACGGGCAGGCGTTGCCGTGTTCGTCGACCGCGTCCGAATCGAGGTGGCCGGCGGTGACGGCGGGCGCGGAAGCGGCAGCTTCCGGCGCGAGAAGTACGTCCCGCGCGGTGGACCCGACGGCGGGGACGGCGGGGACGGAGGGAGCGTCATCCTGCGGGCGGAGCCGGGAGTCGATTCGCTCGCGGCGCTCGCCCATCGCATGCAGTGGCGGGCCGGGGCCGGGCAGGCCGGAGGCCCGCAGAACTGCAAGGGGCGCTCCGCGGAGGACCTCGTGCTGGCCGTGCCGCCGGGCACGATCGTCGTCGACGACGCCACCGGCCTCGTGCTCCGCGACCTGGCCTCCGCCGGAGAGCAGGTGGTCGCCGCGCAGGGGGGTGCGGGGGGGTTCGGCAACGTCCACTTCAAGTCCTCCACCAATCGGGCACCCCGCGAGACGACCCCGGGCGGCAAGGGGGAGGTCCGCCGGCTCCTCCTCGAACTCAAGGTCATCGCCGACGTGGGCCTCGTCGGCAAACCGAACGCCGGCAAGAGCACGCTCCTCTCGCGCCTCTCCCGCGCGCGTCCCGAGATCGCCGACTACGCCTTCACGACGAAGACGCCGATGCTCGGGATGGTGTCGGTGTCGCGCGATCGGAGTTTCGTGCTCGCCGACCTGCCCGGGCTCATCGAGGGGGCCCACGAGGGACACGGGCTCGGCCATGAGTTCCTCCGCCACGTGGAGCGGGCAGGGATCCTCGTTCACGTCGTCGAGCCGCAGCCGATGGACTCGAGCGACCCGGTGGCCAACTACCGGGCGATCCGTGAGGAACTCCTGCTCCACGACCCGCGTCTGGGCGAGCGGCCGGAGATCGTCGTGGTGAGCAAGTGCGAGTTGCCGGCGGCGGGGCAGGTTCGTGCCGACCTCGAGGCGGCGAGCGGCCGGCCCGTGATCGCCGCGAGCGCCGTCACGGGCGAGGGCCTCGACCGGCTCCTGGCCGCGATCGTGAGGACGATGGACGCCACGGCGGAGGCATCGAGGGGAGCGCCACCCGGATGAACGCGGCCCCCCCCCCGCATCCCGGCGCCGAGCGGTCCGGCGGCGTGCTGGTGGCCGACGTCGGCAACAGCCGCATCAAGCTGGCCCGCGTCGAGGGGTGGGGAGCCGGCCCGACCGCCGCGTCGCCGCCCCGTGTCAGCCACCGTCTCTCGCTCGACGCCGCGACTCCAGACGCGACGGCGCTCGGGCACTGGCTCTCGGGCTTACCGGCCGGGCCCGCCCACCTGCTCGTGGCGAGCGTCCACGACGCCGCCGCCGACCGGCTCGAGCGCGCGGTGCGGGGGGAATCGGCCGCGCGTTCCCTCCCCGTCCGCTGCCGCCGGATCGGTCATGCGGACCTTCCCGTGGTGGTGACCCTCGACGCGCCGCAGCGCGTCGGCATCGATCGCCTCGCCGCGGCGGCGGCCGCCGCGATCCTCCGGCCGCGCGGCGTGGGGGCGATCGTGGTCGACGGCGGCACAGCCGTCACGGTCGATCTGGTCGACGCCGCCGGACGCTTCCTGGGGGGGGCGATCCTCCCCGGACCGTCGCTCCAGGCGCGGGCGCTCGCGGTCGGCACCAGTCTCCTGCCGGAGATCGACACGCTCTCCATCGCGCCTCCGCCGCCGATGCCCGGGCGATCCACCCGCGACGCGATCGCCGCCGGCATCGGGTGGGGGATCAGGGGGGCGGTGGCGGAGGTGGTGGCACGGGCCCGGGACGCGCTCATGGCGGACGGCCGCACGGCGGCACCTGCGGTGTTCGTGACCGGCGGCTGGGGCCCGGCCCTCCTCCCCACGCTGGACGGTGCCGTCGCCATGCCGGATCTGGTCCCCGCCGGGATCGCCACGGCGCACGATCCCGCCGGCGAGTGATCCCGATTCGCGGAAGAGTGTCCTCCGGCGGCGATCGCGGGTAGACTGCGCGGCCCGTTTCGTCTCCCTGGATCCCGCCATGGCAGCCGCCGACGATTCCTCCACCGTGCTCGCGCCATCGCTCGAGAGGGCGCTCGCCGCCGCCCGCGTGGCGGAGGAGACGCGCGGCTCCGACGTCCGCGTCCTCGATCTCCGCGCGGTCACCCCGGTGTTCGACTACTTCGTCGTCGCCACCGGGACGAGCCGCCGGCAGATCCACGCCATGGCGGACGAGATCGAAAAGGTGATGAAACGCGAGTGGCACGACCGCAAGCGCGGGAGCGAGGGCTACGAGGAGGGACGCTGGATCGTCCTCGATTACGGCGACGTCGTCGTGCAGCTCTTCGACGCCGAAGCCCGCCAGTACTGGGACATCGAGCAACTCTGGAGCGACGCCCGCCGCGTGCCCCTCCCCGGAGAGCGGCCGTGACGGCGGGAGACGCACCGGGACCGCCGGCCGGTACCTTCCGCGACAGGCTCCGCGCGGCCTTCGCCCACGCCCTCCGCACGCTCGCCGCCGACGGCGTCTGTGCCGTGGCGGAGGCCGATCTGCCGGGGCTCGTCGACCAGGTGCGCGAGGCGGCCGACGCGAAGTTCGGCGACTATTCCGGCACCATGGCGATGGGGCTGGCCAAGGCGGCCGGGAAGAAGCCGCGTGATCTGGCCGTCGAGATCGCGAAGCGCCTCGCCGTCGCGCCGGGCTACGCCGACACCTTCGCCCCCCCGGGCGATCCGGTCGGCCCCGGCTTCATCAACGTCCGCATCCGCGACGAGGCCCTCGCCGCCGCGGTGTCGGCGGCCTTCCGCGACGAGCGCCTCGGCGTGCCGCGGGTCGCCGACCCCGAGACGATCGTCGTCGACTTCAGCTCTCCGAACGTCGCCAAGCCGATGCACGTCGGCCACATCCGCTCGACCGTGATCGGCGACGCGCTCGCGCGGATCCTCGGCTTCCGCGGCCACCGTGTCGTCACCGACAACCATCTCGGCGACTGGGGCACGCAGTTCGGGATGATCATCTGGGGCTGGCGCCGCTTCGGCGACGAGGCCGCCTTCGCCGCCGACCCGACCGCCGAACTGGGGAGGATCTACCGCCTCGTCCGCCGGCTCGCCGACGCCACGCCGGAAGCGCTCGCCGCCGACCCGGAACTGGCGGCGCTGGCGGAGCAGCATCCCGGCGCCGCCCGGGAGGTGCTCCTCGAGACGGCGAAGCTCCACGAAGGGGACGCGGAGAACCGGTCCCTGTGGGAGCGGTTCATGCCGGCGTGCCTGGCCGACATCGAGAAGCTCTACCGGCGTCTCGACGTCCGCTTCGACCACTGGCTCGGCGAGAGTTTCTTCCAGCCGTTCCTCGGGGGCGTCGTCGACGATCTCCTCGGCCGGGGGCTCGCGCGGGAGAGCCGCGGGGCGATCGGCGTGTTCCTCGGCGGCGACGACGCGCCGCCGTTCCTCGTGCGCAAGGCCGACGGTGCGTTCCTCTACGCCACCACCGATCTCGCCACCATCCGCTGGCGCCTCGAGCACTGGCGGCCCGATCGGATCCTGTACGTCGTCGACCACCGCCAGGGACAGCATTTCGAGCAGCTTTTCGAGACGGCGAAACGCTGGGGCCTCCCCGGGATCGACCGGGTGCAACTCGTCCACGTCGCCTTCGGGACGGTCCTCGGCGACGACGGCAAGCCGTTCAAGACGCGGGCCGGCGACACCGTGGGACTCGAGTCGCTCCTCGACGAGGGGGTGCAGCGGGCCCTGGCGCTCACCGCCGGCGACGAGGGGCTCGAGGCCTCGGAGCGGCAGCGGGTGGCGGAGACGGTCGGTATCGGCGCGATCAAGTACGCCGACCTGTGCCAGAACCGGACCACCGACTACGTCTTCTCCTACGACAAGATGCTCGAACTCAAGGGCAACACCGCCGCCTACATGCAGTACGCCGTGGCCCGCGTCGAGGGGGTGCTCGACAAGGGGGGGATCGACCGCGAGGCCCTCCGCCGCTCGGCGCCGGCCATCCAGCCCGCCGATCCCAAGGAACGCGCGCTGGCCCTGGAGATCCTCCGCTTCGGCGAGGTGCTCGAGGACGTCGAGACCGATTACCGGCCCAATCTCCTCACGGCCTGGCTCTTCGATCTCGCCGGCTGTTATTCGGGTTTCTACGATTCGCTGCCGATCTTGAAGGCACCGGAACCGGAGCGGACGAGCCGGCTGGCGCTGTGCGATCTCACCGGCCGCGTGCTGCGGAAGGGGCTCGAGTTGCTCGGCATCGGCACCGTCCGCTCGATGTGACCCCGCCGGACACGAGGACCTTTTCCCCATGAGCCGGCCGCTCGCCGCCATCCGCAACATCGGCATCGTCGCCCACATCGACGCCGGCAAGACCACGCTCACCGAGCGGATGCTCTTCTACACGAAGACCAGCCACCGCCTCGGCGACGTCGACAAGGGGACGACCGTCACCGACTTCGACCCCGAGGAGCAGCAGCGCGGGATCACGATCTACTCCGCCGCGGTGAGCTTCCAGTGGCGCGACGTCTCCGTGAACCTCATCGACACGCCGGGGCACGTCGACTTCACCGCCGAGGTGGAGCGGAGCCTGCGCGTCCTCGACGGCGCCGTGGTCGTGTTCTCGGCCCGCGAGGGGGTGGAGGCGCAGAGCGAGACGGTGTGGCGCCAGGCCGACAAGTACCACGTGCCGCGGGTGGCCCTGGTCAACAAGCTCGACCGCGAGGGGGCCGACTTCTTCGGCACCGTCCACCAGATCGAGAAACGGCTCGGGGCGAGGCCGCTGGTCCTGCAGGTGCCGCTGGGGATGGGGCCGCCGCACGTCACCGATCCCTTCCGGGGTCTCGTCGATCTCGTGGAGATGAAGCTCCTCACCTACCCGCCGCGCGACGAGGTCCTCGACGGCGACGCCCCCGCCGAGGCCTTCACGGTCTCGGAGATCCCCGCCGAGGTGGCCGACCTCGCCGCGGAGTGGCGCGAGCAACTGGTCTCCACGCTCTTCGACTTCTCCGACGAACTGGCGGAGCTGGCGATGAGCGAGGCGCCGATCCCCGCCGAGGTGATCCGCCGCGCCATCCGCGAGGGGACCGTGGCCCGGAAGGTGGTGCCGGTCCTCGGCGGCTCGGCGCTCGACTGCATCGGCGTGCAGCCGGTGCTCGACGCCGTGGCCTGGTATCTCCCCAGCCCGCTCGACGTGCCGCCGGTGGAGGGGCTCGACCCGTCGAAGAAGACGCCGGTCACGGTCAAGCGTGCGGCCGATCCGGCCGCCCCGTTCGCCGGCCTCGTCTTCAAGATCCTCGCCGAGAAGCACGGTGATCTGTACTTCGTCCGCGTCTATTCCGGCACCCTCAAGGCGGGGAGCCGGGCCTGGAACCCGCTCCGACAGAAGAAGGAGAACGTGGCGCAGCTGTGGCGCGTGCAGGCCGACCGGCGCGAGCAGATCCCGCAGGCGGCGGCCGGCGACATCGTCGGCGTCATCGGGCCGCGGGCGAGCGTCACCGGCGACACGCTCTGCGACTCCGACGCCCCGGTGATCCTCGAGTCGATCGAGTTCCCCGAGACGGTGATCTCGATGGCGATCGAGCCGGAGACGAGCCTCGAGCGCAAGAAGCTCGGCGAGGTGCTCGAGATGATGAAGCGCCAGGACCCCACCTTCCGGGCGCTGGAGAGCGAGGAGACGGGGCAGACGCTGATCTCCGGCATGGGGGAGCTGCACCTGGAGGTGATCCGTCACCGTCTGGAACGCGACTTCAATCTCAAGTGCCGCGTCCACAAGCCGCGTGTCAGCTACAAGGAGACGCTCGGCGCCGCGGCGAGGGCGGTCGGCCAGTCGAACCGGCAGGTGGCGGGACAGACGCTCGTGGCCACGGTGACGATCCGCGGCGAGCCGACGGGCGAGCAGGGCCCGGTGACGGTGGAGCAGGGGTGGTTCCCCGAGAACGAGGCGCTCGGCGAGATCGCGGCGCAGATGACGCAGGCGGTGCGCGAGAGCGCCGAACGCGGGGGGCTCAAGGGCTGCCCGCTCTGGGGCGTGCGGATCGTGGTCCTCGAGAGCCCGATCCCGGAGCCGCCGCCGGGCGAGGTGGCGATCCGCATCGCCGCCGCCGACGCGGTCGACAAGCTCCTCGCGGCGTCGGGGTCGGTGCTCCTCGAGCCGGTGATGAAGGTGGAGGTCTCGGTTCCGGAGGACCATCTCGGCGACGTGATCAACGACCTCCAGCAGCGCCGTGCGATCATCACCGCCACGGAGATCCGCGGCGGGGTGACGGTGCTCACGGCGGAGGCGCCGCTGGCGAGCATGTTCGGCTATTCGGCGGCGGTGCGGAGCGTGAGCCAGGGGCGCGCGAGCTTCACCATGGCCCCGCTCAAGTACGGCCCCGCGGCGGCCGAGGCGGCCGAGGCGTTCGTGTGATTCGAGCCCCGGCCGGCCGGGTCAGACGCCGCCGCGCCGCTCCGCACCGACGAGGGCGCGGACGTAGTGGATCGCGGCGTGATCGGCCAGATCACGGACGACCACGCGGCCGAGCGCGTCGCTGCGGGCCAGTTCGGCGAAGAGCCGTTCCCGTGCCGCGCGGGCCGCGTCCGCCTCGCCGCGTACGAGCGCCGCGGTGAGGCCGGCGAGACTCTCGAGGATCGCCGCGTCGTCGCTTCCCGTGGCGCCGATGCCGAGGGCCTCGCGGTATTCGCCGCGCGCCTGCCGCTGGTCGGCGGCGATCTGCTCGGGGTCCGGCTCGAGATGGGCGACCCCCGTGCGGTCGAGGTAGACGAGCGGCCGCGGATGGATGAAAGACCGGTCCCAGCCGCGCGCCGCCGCGAGCCTCGCCACCGTCCCCGCCGCGAGCCGTGCCGCCTGCCGCAGCGCCACCTGCGACGCGACGGCGAGCCAGCCTCCGGGGGGGGCGAGGTTGTCGAGCAGGCCGTCGGCGAGGTCCTCGATGTCGGCGGGCGCGAAGCGGGCCGGGGGAACGCGCGGCACCAGGTCGCAGCAGTGGACGTACCGCCGCACGGGGCCGCGAAGCCGGCCGGAGAGCGTTTCGGTACCCACGCGCGGGGCCCCGAAGCTGACCAGTTCCACGTCCGGGAAGTCGGCGGCGCAGAGCGTGGCCAGCGCCCCGCCGAGACTGTGTCCGGTGGCGATCGTGCGGCCGGCCGGATCGCCGACCCAGTCCCCGAGGGGACCGCGCAGTTCGTCGAACGTGGTCCCATAGCCGCGATGGACGAACACCCCGGGCCGCCACTCGACCGGATCGACGAGCAGGTTCGCGAGGAGGTCGTCGAGGTTGCCCGTCTCCGTGCCGCGGAAGACCGCGAACCGCGTCCCGCTCCGTGGATCGCGGCAGACGAAGCCGTCGGCGGCGGCCCGGGCGGAGAACAACCGGCGGGTCTCGAGGGTGGCGAGGTGCTCGTAGCCGATGCGGCGCAGTTCGGCGTCGATCCGCGGGAGCGGCGCGTAGGCCAGCCGCGACAGTTCGGCACACACTCCATCGGCGCCGGTGCCTTCCCCCACGGTCGGAGCCCACTCGAAGAAGGGACCGTCCGCGGCGGGGAAGAAGAGTTCGCCGGTGCGGGTGGCGGGGGTGTCGGCCATCGGCTCGCCCCTCATCCGGTCCGTACGCCGTCGTCGCCACGCACCACCGCCAGCAGGAAGCCGTCGTGCCCCTTGGCGTCGACGGTCTGGATCGCGGTGGCGGCGAGGTCGGGCCGTCCGGCGATCCAGTCCATCATCCGGCGGATCCCCTGCACGCCGGCGTCGGGGCAGCCGGCGTCGGCCACGCGCCCCTCGCGGACGACGTTGTCGACCACGATCAGGGTGCCCGGCCTGGAGAGCGCGACCGACCGCGCGAGGTATTCGCGCGACCGCTCCTTGTCGGCGTCGACGAACACCAGGTCGAAGGGGGGCTCTCCCCGTGCGATCGCCGCGTCGAGCCAGTCGAGGGCCGCGCCGGTGACCACCTCGACGGTACCGTCGAGCCCCGCGTGCGCGAGCGACCGCCGCGCGAGCGCCGCCCGGTCGGCGTCGATTTCGAGCGAGACGATCCGTCCACCGGGCGCGAGTCCGCGGGCGAGCCACACCGCCCCCGAGCCGCCGAGCGTGCCGATCTCGAGGATCCGCCGGGCCCCGACGGCGAGGCCGAGGACCGAGAGGAGCCGGCCGAGCGGATCGGCCACGGCGATCGCCGGGAGGCCGGCGGCGGCGCTGGCCCGGGCGATCGCGTCGAGGGCCGGATCGGGCGGGACGAGGAAACCGGCGAGGGCCGCTTCGACGTCGGCGGCGGAGAAGGGGGGCTCGGGCGGGGCGTGGTCGCTCACCGGGACATGCCCCTCACTGCGGCTTCTTGAGGGGCAGGGCGCGCGTCGAACCGGTGGTGATGCCGCCATCGACGAGGAGCGTCTGGCCGGTCACGTAGGCGCTGGCATCGGAGGCGAGGAACACCACCGCTCCGTCGAGATCCTCGGCGCTTCCGGGTCGCTTGAGCGGGATGCGCTCGGTGAGGTACTCGACCCACTCCGGATCGCGGTACATGACGTCGTTCTGCGCGGTGCGGAACCAGCCGGGGGCGAGGCAGTTGACCGTGATCCCGTGCGGCCCGAGATCGTCGGCGAGGCTCATCGTCATCTGCTTCACGCCGCCGCGGCTGGCGGAGTAGGGGGTGAGCCCCGCGTAACCGAAGACGCTCGTCACGCTGCCGATGTTCACGATGCGTCCGCGTTTCCGCGGGATCATGTGGCGGGCGATGGCCTGCGCCATGAAGAAGGTGCCGCGGAGGTTCGTGTCGAGGACGGTGTTCCAGTCGTCCCAGGTGACGTCCACCGCCGGCTTGCGGATGTTGCAGCCGGCGTTGTTGAGGAGGATGTCGATCGCGCCGGCGGCCTGGATCGCAGCCGCGGCACACTCGCGGATGCTCGTCTCGCTCCGCAGGTCGAGGGCCACCGGGATGACGCGACGGCCGTGCGCCTCGAGGCTCGTGCGCGACGCCGCCAGATCCTCCACCTTCCGTGCGGTGATCACGAGATCGGCGCCGGCCCGGGCGAGGGCGCCGGCCATCTGCAGGCCGAGGCCGCGGCTGGCGCCGGTGACGAGGGCGAATCGCCCCGTGAGGTCGAAGAGGGCGGGGCCTGTGGGGGTGGTCATGGTGGTTGCACGGCGGGGAGGGATCGCGGCGTCGGGCCCGCCGCGGGCGGCCGGTCGATCAGGGGCGGAGGACGACCTTCACGAGCCCCGGCTCCCGGTCGTGGAGGCGTCGGAACCATTCCGGCCCCTCGGCGAGCGGCGCCACGCGGCTCACGAACGACGACAGGTCGATCTTCCCCTCCGACACCAGCCGGATCGCCTCCGGGTAGCTCCCGGCGGAGGAGCAGGAGCCCTGGAGGCGGAGCTGCCGGGTGACGACCAACTGCAGCGGCATCTCGATCGAGGGGGAGACGTTGCCGACGAGGACCACCGTGCCCCCCCGGGTGCAGCTCTCGATCGCCGTCCGCACCGGCGCGGTCGCGCCGACCGCCTCGAGGACGACGTCGGCGCCGTCGGTGTCGGCCGAGGTGGTGCCCCAACGGGCGGCGGTCCGGCCGGCTTCGTCGCCGGCGGGGATCGTCTCGGTGGCCCCGAGGAGGCGGGCCTGGGCGAGCCGTCCTTCGTCGAGGTCGATGGCCGCGATCCTGGGAACCCCGTAGGCCCGGAGGGCAGCCACGCAGGCCAGCCCGATCGGCCCGGCACCGACGACGACCGCCGAGCGCGTGTTCACGTCCACGCCGGCCAGATGGACGGCATGGAGGGCGATGGTGAGTGGTTCGAGGAGCGACGCCGCGACGAAGTCGAGCGAATCGGGGATCGGGTAGGCCACCCGGCGCGGCACCACCACCTGCTCGGCGAAGCATCCGTGGCGCCGGTACTGGCCGCACGACACCCCGAGCACCTGCCGGTCGGTGCAGAGGTTTTCCCTGCCCGCCCTGCAGTGGTCGCATCCGCCGCAGAAGACGGTCGAGTCGAGGGCCACGCGGGTGCCGATCGGAAGGTCGTCGACCCCGGCCCCGACGGCGTCGACCGTGCCGGCTGCCTCGTGCCCCATGACGAGGGGGGGGATGCGGCGACCGGTCGACCCGGTGTAGCCATGGACGTCGCTGCCGCAGATGCCGCAGGCCGCCACCCTGACTCGGACCTCCCCGGCACCCGGGACGGGGGCCTCGACGTCGGTCCAGGCGAGGCTTCCCGGTGAGGAGAGGAGGAGTGCTTTCATGAAGCGTAGGGTAGCCCTCCTGCCGATGAATCCAACCCCGGCCCCGCGAGCCCCGGGGAACGCCTTCCCCGGCGTCCCTGCCGGAGGGGGCATCGACGGGAGGGCGATGGCCCCGCCAACCCCCTCGCGGGGGTGGGCGGCATGGGTGATTCCTGGCGTTTCGGCCACGTTCGGGGCTGGTCAGGCAGCCGTCACCGGCAGCCACGACCCGATTCCGGGGCGGTGACCGCGGGGAAAAGGGGAGCGTGTTGACACCGGTGAAGGCCACCCTTACATTTTCTGCTTCGATCCCGCAGCGACGCCCGCGGCCATCCCAGGTCGCTGGATGCCGTCGCCGCCGTACCCTCCCCATTTCCCGTCCCCCGTTGGCGTTCGCACGCTGCGTGGGTCAGGCGAGCGGAGGGTTATGGCATCGATCCCGCCGGCTTCCCTGGGCGATTTCGCCCGGGGCCGAGCCTCGGCGGAGCGCTGGGGGCGTCGTGCGGGAAGGAGGCTTCGGCACCTTCCAGCCGTGGTCTTCGGGCGGAGCGGGTTTTCGGAGCGTTGCGGGGTCGGTCGTCGCCCCGGCGCATCCGGTGGCGTGAGGCAGCATCAGGAGTCAGCCGTGGCAGGTCCGGCGCAGGAAATCATCCGCATCCGCATGGAGGCGTACGACCACAGCGTGCTCGACCAGAGCGCTGCGGAGATCGTCGACACCGCCAAGCGCACCAACTCCGAGGTGCACGGCCCGATCCCGCTCCCCACCCGGATCGAGCGCTACACCGTGCTCTCCAGTCCGCACATCGACAAGAAGGCCCGCCAGCAGTACGAGATCCGTACCCACAAGCGCGTCATCGACATCGTCCAGGCGACCGCCAAGACGATCGAGGCGCTGAACAAATTGAGCCTTCCGGCCGGTGTCGACATCAAGATCAAGGCTTCTTCGAGGTGATCGGTCGGTCGGTTGTCGGAGGATGGGCCCGGGGCGTCTCCCGGGCCTCCTGTTCGGTTCGTAGTCACGGTTTCCACAACTTCAGGAGCGTCCGGCACGGCATGCTTGGAAGGCGTCGCGGGTAAGGCTCCCTCCGTCCGTCGTGGTCGGCCCTCGTGGTCGGCCTGGTGGGGTGGTCGGGTGTGCTCCCGCAGCCAACGGCTTCGAGCGTGATCGGGTGAACATCCTCCGGCGTCGTCGTCACGCGGCGGCCGACGGGGGTTGTTTCGACGGCGTCAAACATGGCTGCTCAAGACAAGACCGGGGTGGAGCGTGCGGCCCGCAAGGGGTTGTTGGGCCGCAAGGTGGGCATGACCCAGGTGTTCGACGCGGACGGCACCGTGGTGCCGGTCACGGTCATCGAGGCTGGTCCGTGCAAGGTTCTCCGCCTCCGCTCTCCCGAGCGTGACGGCTATTCGGCGGTCCAGGTCGGGTTCCTCGACAAGCCCCGTCGGCTCGCGAGCCGCTCGGTGCGCGGGCAGGTGGCGAACCTCGAGAGCAAGCGCGGCAAGCGTCTCGCTGCCGCCGGCGTGACGCTCCAGGCCAAGGCCGACTGCGAGCCGAAGCGCTTCGTCCGCGAGTTCCGCGGGACTTCCGAGGGGATCGAGGTCGGTCAGGATCTCTCCGTCGGGGTGTTCGAGGGGGTCGATCGCGTCGACGTCACCGGCACCACCAAGGGGCGCGGCACCGCCGGCGTGATGAAGCGCCACGGTTTCAAGGGGCAGCGTGCGTCGCACGGTGTCAAGAAGGTGCACCGCCACCAGGGTGGCACGAGCATGAACACCTCCCCGGCCCGCGTCTTCAAGGGCAAGCGGATGGCCGGCCGGTTCGGCAACGAGCGGTCGACGATGCGGAATCTGAAAGTTGTCCGCGTCGACAAGGAGAACAACCTCCTGCTCGTGAGCGGTGCGGTCCCCGGCCCGAATGGGGCGATGGTGGTCGTGCAGCAGACGAATCTGATCAAGAAGGTTGCCGGTCCTGGTGCGCCGACCTCGAAGAAGAAGAAGGCAGGTGCCAAGTGAATCTGGCCGTCTACGACCTGAACGGCAAGCAGGTGGGCTCCTACGAGATCGATCCCGCGGAGCTGGCCCCCTCGGTCAACAAGCAACTGCTGCACGACGCGGTGGTGATGTACCAGGCGAACCTGCGTCAGGGCACGCAGCGGACCAAGTCGCGCGGCGAGGTGGCCGGGTCCACCAAGAAGCTCTACCGACAGAAGGGCACGGGCAACGCCCGTGCGGGTGGCCGGCGCAGCGGCACGCGGCGGGGAGGCGGCCATATCTTCGCCAAGCGTCCGCGTGACTTCGGCTACCGTCTCCCCCGCAAGGCGCTCCAGGCGGCCACCCGGATGGCGCTGGCGGCCCGGATTGCCGACGACGAGGTGCGCCTCGTCGACTCGCTGTCGCTCGACGCCCCGAAGACCGCCGCCGTGTCGCGGCTCCTCGGTGCGCTCGGTGTCGGCGACCACTCGGTGCTCGTGGCGCCGGAGAAGCACTGCGACACCCTGTGGAAGTCGGCCCGCAACATCGACGGCGTGTCGGTGTCCCCGGTCGCCGATCTCAACGCGTGGACGATCCTCCGGCCCCGCCGGATCGTGATGACGACCGCCGCCATCGACGCGTTCCGGGCCACGGTGAAGGCCAAGGCCAAGCCCCCGGCGGTCGGCGCCAAGCCGTCGGCTGCCCGCAAGAGCAAGGGAGGAGAGTGATCCATGGCCGTCCCCGTACCCCCGGCCCCGTCGTTCAACCCGCGGCTCGGTCCGCACCAGGTGATCGTCCGCCCGCTCGTCACCGAGAAGGGGTTGCACCGGGCGCAGCGCAACGGCGCCTACTCCTTCGAGGTGGTCACCGACTCCACGAAGGCCGACATCCGTCGTGCCGTCGAGGAGATGTTCAACGTCAAGGTGGAGAAGGTCGCCGTCCAGAACCGGGTGGGCAAGGCCCGCCGCAGTCGGATGCGGCGGACGAGCACCAAGGCCTGGAAGAAGGCGATCGTGACCCTCAAGCCGGATTACAAGATCGAGTTGTTCTGACGCCACGGTCGGCCCGGGGCGCCCCTCCCGAGGGGGCGTGACCCTCCGGCACGACGCCCAAACCCCCGACTCCAGCACCAGAGCCCGCACACATGGGAATCCGCACCTACAACCCGACCAGCCCCGGCCGTCGCGGCGCGAGCGTCTCCGACTTCAAGGAACTGACGCCGGGTGCCGACGTCCCGAAGCAGTTGCGCGTCCGCAAGAAAAAGAAGGGCGGCCGCAACAACCAGGGGAAGATCACCGCGCGGCACCGTGGCGGCGGCCACATGCAGCACTACCGGCTGATCGACTTCCGCCGCAACAAGGACGGGGTCCCCGGGAAGGTCGACTCGATCCAGTACGATCCGAACCGCACCTGCCGTGTGGCGCTGGTCGTGTACGCCGACGGTGAGAAGCGCTTCATCCTCGCCCCGGAGGGGCTGCAGGCCGGGGCCACCGTCCAGAGCGGGCCGGACGCCCCGCCGGAGGTGGGCAATTGCCTGCCGTTGTCGGCGATCCCGCTCGGCATGCAGGTCCACAACATCGAACTGCAGATCGGCCGCGGCGGCAGGATGTGTCGCTCGGCCGGGTCCGCGGCCGTGCTCGTCGCCCGCGAGGCGCAGTGGGCGCAGCTCACGCTCCCCAGCGGCGAGATCAGGCGTGTTCCGGCCGGATGCCGGGCGACGATCGGTGCCATCGGCAACTCGGAGCACATGAACGTCGTCCTGGGGAAGGCCGGCCGCAAGCGATGGATGGGCATCCGCCCCCATGTCCGCGGCACGGCGATGAACCCGATCGATCACCCGCACGGCGGTGGCGAAGGCCGGACCAAGGGTGGTCGCCATCCGGTCAGTCCGACCGGGAAGAGCGCGAAGGGTGGCGGCACCCGCAAGCCGCGGAAGCCGTCCGGTTCGGCCATCGTCCGGCGGAGGAAGAGCCGTCGTTACGGGCAGTTGAAGTTGCGTTGATCGGCTCGGTTCGGGTGGTCGCAGGCAGGGTATCGTTCGCACGACAGCAGGGGAGAGGGACACCTCTCGGTTGAATCATGGGACGCAGTTCGAAGAAGGGGCCGTACGTCGACCCCCGCCTCTACGAGAAGGTCGAGGCGCAACTCTCCGGCAGCAAGCGGGATCCGATCAAGACCTGGTCGCGTTCCTGCACGATCGTGCCGGAGTTCATCGGCCTGACGTTCATGGTGCACAACGGCAAACAGCATCTGAAGGTCTTCGTGACCGAGGACATGGTGGGACACAAACTCGGGGAGTTCGCCCCCACGCGGACGTTCCGCGGCCATGGCGGAAAGGTGAAGGAAGCGGCGAAGTGATCCCGTCCGGATGGCGGCGGGCGTGAGCCGGAGGCCGCGGGCAGGACGGTGTCGGCGGCAGGGCGAGCAAACGGGACGGCAGCGAGGGATCAACGATGGCGTACACGGCAACCCACAAGTTCGCGCGGATCAGTCCGCGGAAGGTCCGGCACCTTGCCGACCTGGTTCGCGGCAAGTTCGCCGACGAGGCGCTCGACATCCTCCGCTTCCAGCCCCACCGCGGGGCGCGGATGCTCGAGAAGGTCATCAAGAGCGCCCTCGGGAACGCAGAGCACCAGCAGGCCGCGGGTATGGACGACCTCGTGGTGGTGGACGCCCGCGTCGATGGCGGGCCGATGTTCAAGCGGATCCGTCCCCGTGCTCGCGGCATGGCGTTCGGGATCAAGCGACGCATGTCGCACATCAAGGTGGCGCTCGACAATCCGGGTGAGTGAGAGGCGATCTCCCGCGGCGGTGGTTCCCACCGGCACGCATCAGGGTCAGGCAACCAGTCAGGAACGAGTTCATGGGACAGAAGGTCAATCCCGTCGGCTTCCGCACCGGCATCACCGAGCCGTGGAAGAGCCGTTGGTACGCGTCGAAGAAGGATTTCCGCACCCTCCTCATGGAGGATTTCAAGGTGCGGAAGTTCATCAAGTCGAAGTATCGCGCCGCGGCGATCCCGAAGGTGGAGATCGAGCGGACGCGGGACGAGGTGAAGGTGATCCTCCACTCGGCCCGTCCCGGTGTGCTCATCGGCCGGAAGGGGCAGGAGGTCGACAGGCTGCAGGAGGAGCTCCAGGAACTCCTCGGCTGCCGCGTCAATCTCAAGGTCGAGGAAGTCGCCCGTCCGGAGATCCACGCCCAGCTCATCGCCGAGGACATCTGCGACCAGCTCTCGAAGCGGGCCGCGTTCCGACGGACGATGAAGCGGGCCATGGACACGACCATGGATGCCGGGGCCAAGGGGGTGAAGATCCAACTGGCCGGGCGGCTCGGCGGTGCGGAGATGTCCCGGTGCGAGAAGGCGATCGCGGGCTCGATGCCGCTGTCGACGCTCCGTGCCAAGATCGATTACGGCTTCTGCGAGGCTCCCACGGCGCAGGGGCACATCGGCGTTCAGGTGTGGGTCAACCAAGGCATGTACGAGGAGAGCGGCGATGGCGCTGATGCCCAAGAGGGTCAAGCACCGAAAAAGCCAAAGAGGTCGTATAAGAGGTGACGCCTCCCGCGGCAACCGCGTCGTCTTCGGCGACTTCGGCCTCCAGGCCGAGCAGCCGGGTTGGCTCGCGGCGGCCACGATCGAGGCGGGGCGCATCGCGGCCAGCCAGTACCTCCGCAACGAGGGCCGGCTCTACGTGCGCGTCTTCCCCCACAAGTCGATCACCTCGATTCCCCTCGAGACCCGAATGGGCAAGGGGAAGGGGGAGCCGGAGTACTGGGCCGCGGTCATCAAGCCGGGCACGGTGCTCTACGAGATCGGCGGCGTGTCGGAGGAGGCGGCCCGGGTGTGCCTCGCGCGGTTGGCCCACAAGATGCCGATCAGGGTGCGGTTCGTGAAGCGGCGGGCGATGTGATCGCCCTTTCGGGCGTCGGTGTGCAGGCGGAGCGAGCGGGCGGAACAAACGACTTGCGGGGAGCGTGCCGAGGCGGCCACCCCGGCCACGGGAACGGATGGCAACGATGAGCAAAACGACCGAACTGCGGGCGATGAGCGACGAGCAGATCCGGCTGACCTGGAAGGACTCCGCCGAGACGCTTTTCAAGCTCCGTCTCCAGGCGCAGACCGAGAAACTCGCCGCCCCCTCCGACGTGAAGAAGCACCGTCGCACGATCGCCCGCTGCCAGACGCTCCTCGCCGAGCGGGGCAGCGTGGTGGCTCCGGCGGCCGGCCCGGACGGGGCGCCGGCCGAGGTCAAGGTGCAGCACGACGCCACGGCTCACGAGAAGCACGCGAAGAAGAAGCCGCTCTCCGGGCGGGCCAAGGTCAAGGTTCCGAAGAAGGGGGCCGTCGCCACGCGACGCCGTTTCCAGAAGCGGACGCAGAGCGGGAAGTGATCCGCAGGGATCGAGCCGGAAGATCGTCGGGATCGGGATCGGGTAGCGGGAGACGGGCTGGAGATCGTCGGAGCGGGCGGGAAGAAGAAGCCGGCGCGGCACGCGGGCCGGCAGAGCCAGACAGGAAGCAGTCATGCCAAGGCGAGTGGAAACAGGCACGGTGACCAGTGCCGCAGCGAAGAAGACGCGGCGGGTCGAGATCCCGCGCGTCGTGCGTCACCCGAAGTACGGTCGCATCCTCCATCGGCGGACGGTGTGCCACGTGCACGACGAACATGAGACGTCCGGCCCGGGCGACATCGTGGAGATCATCGAGTGCCGGCCGCGCAGCCGGCTGAAGCGCTGGGAGTTGGTCCGGGTGGTGACCAAGAGCACCGCGGTCGACGTGGCTTCGCTGCGGAGCGGAGCCCGGGCCACGCAGCTCAAAGAATCCGCCGCCAAGGCTGAGGAGGCCTCCGCGACCGGCCGTGAGGCCGGGGAAGGGGGCGCGACATGATCCAGATGCAGACGCGGCTCGTCGTGGCCGACAACACGGGTGCCAAGGAGGTGATGTGCTTCAAGGTGCTCGGCGGGAGCAAGAAGCGCACCGCCGGCATCGGCGACATCATCGTGTGCAGCGTGAAGAGCGTGATTCCGGGCAGTGACGTCAAGAAGAAGGCCGTCGTCAAGGCGGTCATCGTCCGCTGCAAGAATCCCACCCGGCGTGAGGACGGAAGCTACGTCCGTTTCGACACCAACGCCTGCGTGATCATCGACAACGACAAGAACCCGAAGGGCACGCGCATCTTCGGGGCGGTGGCCCGCGAACTGCGCGACCGCAATTTCATGAAGATCGTCAGTCTGGCGAGCGAGGTGGTCTGATGTTGATCCGTTCCGGCGACATGGTGGAAGTGCGGACCGGCAATGCCAAGGGCACCCGCGCCAAGGTGCTGTCGGTGCGCCGCACCGACGGCAAGGTGGTGGTGGAGGGTGTGAACCGCGTCTACCGCCACATGCGCCGCAGCCAGAAGAACCCGCAGGGCGGCCGGTTGAGCAAGGAGATGCCGATCGACGCATCGAACGTCCTGGTCGTGTGCGCCGGTTGCGGGAAGGCCGCCCGGCTGGGGGTGAAGATCCTCGCCGACGGGGGACGCGTGCGGGTGTGCAAGAAGTGCGGTGCCGACATGGGGACGATCCGGTCGGCGAAGGCCAAACAGTGAGATGACGCCGGGCCGCGCCGTGGCCCGCGTTGAGAGTCAGGGAACATCGGAAGGACGGGTGCGATGGCGAAGAAGACCAAGGCTGCTGACGCGGGGGCGGGTGCCGCCGTGCCCGCGGGGACCCCGCGGCTCCTCGAACATTATCTGAAGACCGTGCGCCCCGCGCTGTGCGAGGCCCTCGACCGGACCAACCCCCACGCGATCCCGCGCCTCGAGAAGATCGTGGTGAACATGGGCGTCGGCGTGGCGGTGTCGGAGAAGAAGTACCTCGAAGAGGCGATCGGCGCCATGACGCAGGTCACCGGCCAGAAGCCGGTCGCCACCCTCTCCAAGGCCGCGGTGTCGGGATTCAAGCTGCGCGAGAACCTGCCGATCGGTTGCAAGGTGACGCTGCGGGGCCGGCGGATGTACGAGTTCCTCGACCGGCTCGTTTCGCTGGCGCTCCCCCGGGTGCGCGACTTCCGCGGGCTCTCGGCGACCGCGTTCGACGGCCATGGCAACTACAGCCTGGGGCTGTCGGAGCAGATGGTTTTCCCCGAGATCAACCCGGACAAGTACACGCGGCCCCAAGGGATGAACATCACGCTCGTGACGACGGCCCGCAACGACGACGAGGCGCGGCAGTTCCTCCGGGCGATGGGCGTTCCCCTGAAGAAGGACGAGGACGGTGGTGCCGCGGCGTAGCGGCACGATGCGGTTTTCGGCGTGCCGTCGGGCACGCACGGAAGCCGGGGCGGAATGAAACGGATCAGTGTCCAGCCGTGATCGCGGCTCTCGTTGGAATCACCTATGGCAAGCAAGTCCAAGATCGCCGCGGCGAAGCGTCCGGCGAAGTTCTCGACCCGGAAGGTGCAGCGGTGCATGCTCTGTGGGCGGCCCCGGGCGGTGTACCGGAAGTTCGGGCTGTGCCGCATCTGCTTCCGGAAGCTCGCCGATCAGGGCTGCATTCCCGGGGTGAGGAAGGCGAGTTGGTGACGTGGGCCGTCCTCCGGGACGGCAGGGCGGTCGGCTGACGGCGGTGCCGTGCGGCCGACGGATTGATTCGGTGGACGAAACGAAGGGTTCGCTGGCTCGGGTTCACAGCTTCGAAAGGGCTCTCCGGACATGATGACCGATCCGATCGCCGACATGCTCACCCGCATCCGCAACGCGGTGCGCGTCGAACGCGCCATCGTGGAGGTTCCGAGTTCAAAGGTGAAGCGTGGCGTGGCGGACGTCCTGAAGCGCGAGGGCTACATCTGGGATTGGAAGGAGGTCGAGGGGGAACCCGCGGCCAAGCTCCAACTCGAGCTCAAGTACGGCCCCAACGGGGAGCGGCTGATCCGGCACATCCGCCGCGTGAGCTCCCCCGGACGCCGGGTCTACAGCCGGTCGGTCCGGCTTCGTCCCGTCCTCGGTGGCTTGGGGATCTCGATCCTCTCCACGAGCAGCGGCGTGGTCAGCGACCGCGAGGCGCGGGCCCGCAAGCTCGGCGGCGAGGTGCTGTGCGAACTGTGGTGATGCGGTGCCCGGGAAGGATGGGGATGCGGGTCGGCTGAACGAACGGTCGGGTGAGCAACGAAAGGTCGCGTGACATGTCAAGGATCGGTAAGGCTCCCGTGCAGGTCCCGAAAGGGGTCAAGGTCGCCGTCGAAGGCGACCTGCTCAAGGTGGAGGGGCCGCTCGGCAAACTCGAGCACCGCGTCCACCCGGCGGTGAAGGTCGCGGTCGATCCCGCCGATGGCCAACTGAAGGTCACCCGCGGTGGCGACGATCGCACCTCCCGGTCGGTGCACGGACTCACCAGGGCCCTCGCGGCGAACATGGTCGAGGGGGTTTCCAAGGGCTACGAGAAGAAACTGGAGATCGTGGGGGTCGGTTACATCGCCGCCATCCAGAAGAACACCCTGCAGCTGCGCGTGGGATTCGCCAACGAACTCCAGGTTCCGATCCCCGCCGGCCTCAACGTCACCTGCCCCGACCAGACGCACATCGTGATCAAGGGCATCGACAAGCATCTCGTCGGTCAGTTCGCAGCCGAGGTCCGTGCCCGACGCAAGCCCGAGCCCTACAAGGGCAAGGGAATCCGCTACGAGAACGAGCAGGTCCGGCGCAAGGCAGGCAAGGCGGTCACCAAGTAATCCGACGGTTTCCCCGCGACTCCCCGGCCGCGCCGCGGGGCATGGTTTCCCGATCCAGATTCCCGACACCCTTCACCCGAACATTTTCCCATGGACCACGCCCGCACGATTCTCCGGCAGCGCATGCGACGCCGGTTCCGCGTCCGTCGGCACATCCGCGGCACCGCGGAGCGTCCCCGTCTGGCCGTGTTCCGCACCCACAAGCACATCTATGCCCAGGTGATCGACGACGTCTCCGGACGCACGCTTGCCTCCGCGAGCACGATGGACAAGGCACTCCGGGGGACGGTCGGGTTCGGCGGCAACAAGCAGGCGGCGGAGGCCGTCGGTCGGGCGGTCGCCGAGCGGGCCAAATCGGCCGGAATCGGCAAAGTCTGCTTCGACCGTGGCGAGTTCCGTTACCATGGGCGGGTCGCGGCCCTGGCCGACGCGGCCCGTGCGGCCGGCCTCGAGTTCTGATTTCCTCCCGCGTCCGCAGCCGATCACCAGCACACCAACCGGAGCATCGAAGACCGTGTCGAGCAGCAGCCATGGCCGCGGAGGGGATTCCCGCGACAATCGGGGTGGGGAGCGCGGCGGTGAGTTCGCCGAGAAGGTCGTCAAGGTGCGGCGGTGTGCCACCGTCGTGAAGGGTGGCCGGCGGTTCAGCTTCGCCGGACTCGTCGTCGTCGGCAACGGCCGCGGCAAGGTCGGGTGCGGCTACGCCAAGGCCAACGAGGTGCCTCCCGCCGTCGAGAAGGCGATCAAGGACGGCATGAAGAACCTCATCGAGGTTCCCGTCGAGGGGGGCACGATCCCGCACCGTGTCGAGGGAACGAGCGGCACCGCGAAGGTGATCCTCCTGCCAGCCAGCCCGGGCACAGGCATCATCGCCGGGGCTGCGGTGCGTGCGGTGTGCGAGTCGGCGGGGATCCGCGACGTGCTCACCAAGGCTCACGGCTCCACCAATCCGGTCAACCTCGTCAAGGCGGCGCTCGAGGCGCTCAAGCATCTGCGGACGAAGGCCGAGGTCGAGCGTTTGCGCGGAGTGTCGCTGTCGTGATCCGACGGCCGGAATGACGGGCGGCGAATGGCGTGCACGACGGCACCGCTGGGAACGGGTCCAACGAGCAGGGAACAGGCGATGAAGGTCAACGACGTCAATCAGGGCATCCACAAGAACCGCCGTCGGCTGCGCATCGGCCGCGGCCCCGGCTCCGGCAGGGGGAAGACCTCCGGCCGCGGGCACAAGGGGCAGGGGCAGCTTGCCGGTTGGAGTGCCCCCGGGATCTTCGAGGGTGCACGGATGCCGATCATCCGTCAGATTCCCAAGCGGGGGTTCCACAACCGGCACGGCAGGATCGTGACGTCGGTGAACGTCGACGAACTCGAGAACGCCTTCAACGCCGGCGCGGAGGTCACGCCCGACTCGCTGCGTGCCGCCGGGCTCGCCAAGGGGATCTGGGATTCGCTCAAGATCCTCGGCAACGGCAAGCTCTCCAAGGCGCTCAAGGTGTCGGCACACCATTTCAGCGCACAGGCCCGCGAGAAGATCCAGGCTGCCGGCGGGCAGGCGATCGACCTTCCCGGGCCCGCGCCGGTCGTCAAGAAGCAGAAGAAGGTGTCCCGGAAGAAGCCGGCCGGCCGCTGATGACGCGTCCAGCGTCCGCGTCGTGCGACCGTCCGCCCTCGGGCCGACGGGGTGCGGGGTGGCCGGCGGCGGCGCCGGGGAGCGGGGTGGCCGGTCCTGCGTGGACTGAGCAGCGGAGCGGGTCGCACGGCGGCGTCTCGGTTTTCCCGCCGGCAGGAGCATAAGGAGTCGGTCTCGTGCTCGAAAAACTGCGCATCATCTTCACGATCCCCGAGTTGCGTCAGAAGATCCTGCTGACGCTCGGGCTCCTCGCGATCTACCGGGTCGGCTGGCAGGTGCCGCTGCCGATCATCGACCCGGAGGCGATGGCGGCCTTCGGGAAGGAGGCCGGCGGATTCGCCGACATCCTCAAGACGGTGGCCGTCTTCTCCGCCAGCCAGCTGTCGCAGGCGACGATCTTCGGGCTGGGGATCATGCCCTACATCTCGGCGTCGATCATCTTCCAACTCCTCGGCACCGTCTGGCCTCCGCTGGAACGCCTGACGAAGGAAGGGGAGGCGGGAAGGAAGAAGATCAACGAGTACACCCGCTACGCCACCGTGCTCATCTGCCTCGTGCAGAGTTGGGCCTACGTTGCCTTCCTGGCCAACACGAGCGTGGGCGAGAAACCGCTCATCCAGTCGAGCTTCCTCAACGCCGACGGCCGGCTGCCGCTGATGTGGCAGTTCGTCGCCGTGATCACCATGACCGCGGGCACCATCTTCCTGATGTGGCTGGGCGAACAGATCGACGAGTTCGGCATCGGCAACGGCATCAGTCTGCTGATCATGGCCGGCATCCTCGCCGGCATGCCCAGCGCGCTGGTCCAACTGGCGGGCGACACCAACTGGGAACTCGGCGGCGGTGGCGGCAAGATGGGCATCGAGACCATTCTCGTGCTCGTAGCGCTGTTCGTCGGGGTCGTCGCCGGGGTGGTCTTCATGACGCAGGGGCAGCGCCGCATCCCCACGCAGAGCGCGAAGCACGTGCGTGGTCGCCGCGTCTACGGCGGCACCCGGCAGTATCTCCCCCTCAAGGTCAACCAGGCCGGCGTGATGCCGATCATCTTCGCCAGCTCGCTGCTCCTCTTCCCGCAGATGATCTTCCAGTACCTCGCCAGCGCGTTCCCCGGAAGCACGATCCTCGGCACGCTCCAGGATTCCTTCACGCGGGGGCAGTCGTTCCTCTACAACGCCCTCTTCGTGGCGCTCATCTACTTCTTCTGCTACTTCTGGACCGCGATCACCTTCAATCCGAAGGAGGTGGCGGACAACCTGAAGAACTTCGGGGCCTTCATCCCCGGATACCGCCCCGGCAAAAGGACCGCCGACTACCTCGAGCGCGTCATGGAGCGGATCACGTACGTCGGCGCGGGATTCCTGGCGCTCGTGGCCATCATCCCCACGATCGTCGGTGGTGCCCTGGGTATTCCCGCCCAGATCGCGAGTTTCTACGGCGGCACCGGTCTGCTGATCGCGGTCAGCGTGGCGTTCGATCTCGTGCAGAAGATCGACAGCCATCTCGTGATGCGCAACTACACGGGACTGCTGGAGAAGTCCTGATCGTCCTCCCCGCCGCCTCGTCCGGGCGGATGACCAGTCCGGCCCGTCGGTGACACCGCCCGACCGCCGTCGTCCATTCCTCCGACCCGTGGGACCCGCATGCGGATCATTCTGATCGGACCGCCGGGGGCCGGGAAAGGGACGCAGTGCCAGCGGCTCGTGAACCTCCTCCACGTGCCCCATCTGTCCACCGGGGAGATGCTCCGGGCGGAGGTGCGATCCGGCTCGCCGGAGGGGATGCGTGCGGCGTCGTACATGGACCAGGGTCAACTCGTCCCTGACGCCATGATTCTCGGCATGGTGACGAAGCGCCTGGAGAGCGCCGATTGCCGCACCGGTTTCCTCCTCGACGGCTTCCCCCGGACGCTCCCCCAGGCCTCGACGCTCGACGAATTGCTCGAGCGCCGCGCGATGAGCGTCGATGGCGTGCTGGAACTCGCCGTTCCCCGCGACGAACTGGTGAGGCGGATGCTGGCCCGCAAGCGGGCGGACGACAACCCGGAGATCTTCTCCAAGCGGATCGCCAGCTTCGAGGTGCAGACGGCACCGCTGCTGCGGTACTACTCGCAGCAGGGCAAGCTCGCCACCATCGACGGGCTCGGGGAGGCCGACGAGATCTTCGACCGGGTGAAACTGGCGCTCGACCGGTTCCGGAGGGGCGCCGTCCGTCGCTGAGCCCGGAGGGCGGACTCGGCCGGGGCGGTCGGCCGGACGCCTGTCCGACTTGCTATAGTGCTTCGATCCCGGGTGGCGGGAGGAGCGGTGGTATCGGGCGCGGCCCGTTCCCTCGGCCCGACGCACGCTCCCGGGATCCGAGGATGGGGCACACGTGGTGAATCTGCGATCGAGTCGTGAAATCGGCCTCATGCGGCGGGCCGGCCTGGTGGTCTGGGGCGCGCACGAATTGGCGGCGTCGATGGTGCGTCCCGGGGTGACCACCGGCGAGATCGACGCGGCGGTGGAAGACTACTTCCTGCGGCAGGGGGCCGTACCGCTGTTCAAGGGGGTGCCCGGCAAGGTCCCCTTCCCGGCGGTGTGCTGCATCTCGGTGAACGACGAGGTGGTCCACGGCATCCCCGGCCCGCGTGCCCTCCGCCCGGGAGACATCGTGAGCATCGACACCGGCTGCAGTGTCGGCGGGTGGTGCGGCGATTCGGCGCGGACCCATCCGGTGGGCGCGGTGCCCGACGACGTGCAGCGGCTCCTCGACACGACGTCCGGCGTGCTCGAACTGGCGATCGAGCTGATGGGGAAACGCGAACGCTGGAGCGACGTGGCGACGGAGATGGCGACCTTCGTCCGTGACCGCGGCTTTTCGGTCGTCGAGAACTTCGTCGGTCACGGCATCGGCAGGAAAATGCACGAGGATCCCCAGGTGCCCAACTACTGCTCCCCCGGTTTCCGCCGGAATTACGATTTCAACCTCGAACCTGGCCTCGTGATCGCCGTCGAACCGATGGTCAACATGGGGACCAAGAAGGTCAGGGCGCTGGCCGACCACTGGACGCAATCCACCGCGGACGGCAGCCCGAGTGCCCATTTCGAGCACACGATCGCGATCACGGAGCGGGGGCCGGTGGTGCTCACCCGGGCGCCCGACGCCGACGAGGTCGCTCCCGCGTGAACCCCCTGCCAGAACCCCTCGGAAGGGTGGTTTGGCTCCTTTTTCCTCGTCTTT
>CAZMOU010000012.1:37835-46964 GCA_964567835.1 uncultured Chitinophaga sp.
GGTTTCTATAGTCTAGGGCTTTCCGTCAGACTCCCCAGATCCCGTTGAAGGCGTGGGCGGCCGCGGCCACGACGCACCCATGAAGGTTCGCGCCAGCGTTCGTCGCATCTGCGACAAGTGCAAGATCGTCCGTCGTCGCGGCGTCGTGTTCGTCGTCTGCGAGGATCCGCGCCACAAGCAGCGTCAGGGGTGAATGTCGGAGGCAGTGGTGTCCGTGCAGGCACTCCGGTGCGGTGCGGACGCCCGACGTGACCCGGTTCGTCGATTCGCCATGGTGCCCCCGGGTGCCGTGGGAAGCGGCGTGGGCCGGGCTCGCACGTCGCCGGACGATCCCGCGGGAGTGGCCCGGCCCTCCCGCGTCGCGATCGTCGAACCATCCATTTCCCGGCTGTCCCCGTCGTTCCCGACAACACGATCCCGCATCCCTCCCGCGGCCACGGCTCGGCGAGGTGCACCAACCCGGAAGTTCGCCATGCCCCGTCTCCTCGGTGTCGATATCCCCTCCGACAAGAAGACGATCTACTCGCTGCAGTACCTCTACGGAGTCGGGCCGCGCGTCGCGCGGGAGCTGTGCCACAAGGCCGGTGTCGATCCGGAGGGGGTCGCCAAGAACCTCCACGAGGACGAGCTCGCCAGGCTGGCGGCGCTCATGGACAAGGACTACGTGGTCGAGGGGCAGTTGCGTCGCCAGGTGGCGCAGAACATCTCGCGGCTGAAGGACATTCAGAGCTACCGCGGCATCCGCCACCGCCGCGGCCTGCCGGTGCGGGGCCAGAGGACGCGGACCAATGCCCGGACCCGGAAGGGTCCCAAGAAGACGGTGGCGGGCAAGAAGGGTGTGAAGGATCTCAAGTGACGCCGCGGCCCGGTCGTCCCGCCGGCGTGCAGCGCCGGCCGGCCGGGGGGGGCGTGGTGGGGGCAGGGTGCCGATTCGGTCGTGGGCGTGAGCGACGCCGGGTTCCGTAAGGGTCGATCGTCAGGATCATTCCGGGAAACAACGATTCATGTCGAAGGTCGCCAAAGCGAAGAAGAAGAGCGTGTCGGCGGGGATCGCCTACATCACGGCCAGTTTCAACAACACCACCGTGACGATCACCGACACCAAGGGGGACACGCTCTGTTGGGCGAGCGGTGGCACCTGTGGCTTCAAGGGAAGCCGCAAGGGCACGCCGTTCGCCGGGCAGTGCGCCGCCCAGCAGGCCGCCGAGAAGGCCGCGAAGTTCGGCGTCAAGGATCTCGAGGTCCGCGTGCGGGGTCCCGGCAGCGGCCGTGAAAGTGCGATCACCGCGCTCCAGGCCGCCGGCATGAACGTCAAGAGCATCGAGGACATCACCCCGCTTCCACACAACGGTTGCCGCCCTCCGAAGAAACGCCGGGTCTGACGCCTCGTCGGCGGCTCACCCGTCACGGATCATCATCCACCGCACAACGATTCCTTCCGCCGTGTTCCCCGGGCCGCCGTCGTGGTCCCCGGGGGGGCCGGCAACAAGCTCATCCCCCTGTCCGACCCGCTCGGCGGGGCCTCGTACCAACAACGGGATTCCATGGGACGCATCACCGGACCTGTCTGCCGCCTCTGCCGCCGCGACGGCTTGAAGTTGTTCCTCAAGGGAAGCCGGTGCGACACCGGGAAATGTGCGTTCGAGCGCCGCAGCACCCCTCCCGGCATGGTGCAGAAGCGACGCGGCAAGCCGACCGAGTACGGCATTCACCTGCGTGAGAAGCAGAAGGTGAAGCACTACTACGGCGTCCTGGAGCGGCAGTTCCGCACCTATTTCGCCCGTGCCGAGCGTGGCAAGGGCAACACCGGCGAGTCGCTCATGTCGCTGCTCGAGCGCCGTCTCGACAACATCGTCCATCGGGTGGGGTTCGCCGCCTCCCGGGCGGCGGCGCGGCAGATGGTTCTCCATGGCCACATCACGGTCAACGGCCGCCGTGTCGACGTCCCCAGCTACCTGGTGCGGGCCGGTGACCTGATCCGCGTCAAGAACCGCACCAAGAGCCTGCAACTGGTGCACGCCACGCTCTCCTCGAGCCGCCGGGACGTGCCCGACTTCCTGTCCCGTTCCGAGGCCGGCGTGCCGGAGGTCCGGGTCGACCGGCTTCCCGGCGCCGACGACGTGTCGATTCCGGTCCAGGCCAACCTGATCATCGAGTTGTGCTCGAAGTGACCAGGCCCCGGCACGCGGGCCGCGCCGGCCCGTGTGCTCGCCCCGCACACCGATCCAAGGCAAGGAGATTCGCATGCACATCCGTTGGCGAGGCCTCGAGCTCCCCAGTTCCGTCACTTCCGACCCGAAGACGCTCACGGCGACCTACGGGAAGTTCGTCGCCGAGCCCTTCGAGCGCGGGTTCGGGACGACGGTCGGCAACAGCCTGCGGCGGGTCCTCCTCTCCAGCCTCGAGGGGAGCGCGGTGACCCAGATCAAGGTGGGCAACGCCCTCCACGAGTTCAGCACCATCAAGGGTGTCCTCGAGGACGTCACCGACATCGTGCTGGCGGTGAAGAGCCTCGTGGTGAAGAACCATGGCGACTCCACCCGCGTGATCCGCATCGAGAAGAACACCAAGGGGCCGATCACCGGCGCCGACATCCAGACCGACGACGCGGTGGAAGTGGTGAGCAAGGATCTCGTCCTCGCCACGCTCACCGACGACGTCCCGTTCGAACTGGAGATGGTCGTGGAGAACGGGCGTGGCTACGTCCCGGCGAGCGAGCACAGCCCCGACGCGCAGGAAATCGGGATCATCCCCGTGGACGCCGTCTTCAGCCCCGTGACGCGTGTTCGGTACGAGGTCGAGGAGACCCGCGTCGGCCAGAAGACCAACTACGACAAGCTGACCCTCGAGATTTGGACCAACGGCACCGTCACCCCGGACATGGCGCTCGTCGAGGCGGCCAAGATCCTCCGCAAGCACCTCAATCCGTTCGTCGGCTACTCGAAGGCCGGTCCGGCGGTGAACCTTCCGCCGGTCATCGACTGGACGAAGCTCAAGCCGGGGCCCGATACGGTGCTCGGTTGGGACATCGACCAACTCGACCTTCCGGTCCGTGCCCAGAATTGCCTCGTCGGGGCAGGGATCCGCAAGGTCTCCGAACTCGTCGCCCTCACCCGCGAGCAGATCCTCGAGATGCGGAACGCCGGCGACAACACCGCCGACGAGATCGAGGCGAAACTGTCGGAGCACAGCCTGCGTCTCGGCATGTCTCCGGCGGAGGCCTGACCGGCCTGCGGTGGTCCCTCGGCGGGACCACCCCCCCGCTCGCCGGCGCCCCGCACCACCACCGACCTGAAGCCAGCGTTTCGAAGGATCCCCTCCCATGCGCCACCGTCGTAAGGGCCGTGTTCTCGGCCGCAGCCCCTCCCACCAGCGGGCTGTCCTACGCAATCTCGCCTCCGCGCTCATGCTCACCGAGCGGGACACCGAGGCCGACGAGGTCGGCGCACCGAAGGTCGCCGGTCGCATCGTGACCACCGTCGCCAAGGCGAAGGAGGTGCGTCCGCTCGTGGAACGCTGCATCACCATCGCCAAACGGGGTCTGCAGTCGGCCGAGAAGGCGAAGGCCTACGCGACGAGCGCCGCCCGCGACTCCGCCGCCTGGAAGCAATGGCGGGAAAGCGATCAGTGGCGGCAGTGGGCCCAGGCCAGCGCTCCGGCCGTGACCGCCAGGCGCCGCGTGGTGCAACTGCTCGGCGACAAGCAGGCGGCCCGGATCGTCTTCGAGAAGATCGCGCCGCGGTTCACCGATCGGCCGGGCGGATACACCCGGATCCTGAAGATGGCCACGCCGCGGCTCGGCGACGCCGGCCCGCGGGCCGTGCTCGAGTTCGTCGGTGCCGGCCCCGGTGCCGAGAAGGGATCGGCCCCCCAAGTGCAGGCCCGTCGTCCCTCCCGGGGTGCCGGCGCCACCTGACGCCCCCCCCCGGTGGAAGCGCCTGGGAAGGCCGCGGTTCGCCCCCCGGTGGGCCCCGCCTTCACTCGACGCGCGGCGCACACTCCCGCCGGGATTGGAATCCTGGCCGGCGATGGTGTATAAATTGGGGGATTCTGCCCGGCCGTGCCGACCTATGGGGGTGGGGGCAAGCCCCTCCGTCGGCCGCGGGCCTCTTCCGCCCAACGGGCCCAGGCATCCATGCGCACCTGCCCCTCCCCACAGCGTCGTGTGACCGCCGCCGGCGGGATCCCGCCGTGGCTGGCTGTATCGGTGCGTCCGGCGGCCGGGGCGTGGCTCTCGCTCGTCCTGGCCCTCCTCGTGGGCACGGCCGCTCACGCGAAGGATCCGAACGACCACTTCGGCATCCCCCAGGTCAGGTTCATCAACGACCAGATCTCGACGGGGTGGGCAGACGCCGGCCTCAAGCCTTCGGACGTCGCCAGCGACCACGAATGGTGCCGTCGTGTCCATCTCGACGTCATCGGCCGGATCCCCTCGGTCCGGGAACTGGACGACTACCTCTCCGACAGCGCGCCGCAGAAGCGGGCCAACCTCGTCGCCCGGCTTCTCGGCGACGAGTACGTCGACGAGTACGCCCGGAATTGGGCCGACGTCTGGACGAACGTCCTCATCGGCCGGAGCACCGACAACGACAACGTCAACCGCCCCGGCATGCGGCAGTGGCTGAAGCGGTCCTTCTCGAAGAACATCCCCTACGACCGTTTCGTCACCGAGCTGGTGACCGCCACCGGGATCAACAAGCCCGGCGAGAAGGGCTTCAACGGTGCCACCAACTTCCTCTCGGGGAAGCTCGACGAGAACGGGGTGCAGGCGACCGCCAAGACGGCGCAGGTGTTCCTCGGGCTCCAGGTGCAGTGCACGCAGTGCCACAATCATCCTTTCAACAAGGGGAAGCAGAACCAGTTCTGGGAGTTCAACGCCTTCTTCCGCCAGACGAGGGCGCTGCGGAAGTTCGAAGGCACGCGGGACGTGCAGGCGATCGAACTGGCCGACGAGGATTGGGCCGGGGAGGGGGGGAATCCGCTCCAGGCGGAGCTCTATTACGAGCTCCGCAACGGGCAGATGAAGGTCGCGTATCCGGTGTTCGTCGACGGAACGGCGATCGATCCGAGCGGCTATCTGCCGGCATCCGCGGACGACGGGTCGACCTACGGCGTCAATCGGCGGCGGGAACTCGCCCAGTTCATCGTCGACAGTCCGTTGATGCCGAAGGCGGCGGTGAACCGGATGTGGAGCCACTTCTTCGGCTACGGATTCACGCGTCCCATCGACGATCTCGGCGACCACAACGCGCCGTCGCACCCGGAGCTCCTCGACGGCCTCGGCGAACGCTTCCGCGAGCAGAGCTTCGACTCCAAGGAATTGATCCGCTGGATCACGCTGTCCCGCGCGTACGCGCTCTCCAGCCGGATCGGGAAGGGGAACGCGTCCGACGATCCCACGGTGGGGGAGAAGCCGAAGTTCTCCCACTTCTACCTCCGCCAGATGCGTCCGGAGGAGCTCTACCAGTCGCTCCTCACTGCCACCGAGGCCGACCAGACGGAGGAGAACGGCGAGAAGGCCGCCCGCCGGAGGGACGAGTGGCTGTCGCAGTTCGTCATCGCCTTCGGGACCGACGAGGGTGACGAGTCGACCACCTTCAACGGCTCCATCCCGCAGGTCCTCATGATGTTCAACGGCGAGTTGATGAAGACCGCCACGTCGACCGGCAAGGGTGGATTCCTCGACCGTGTGGCCGGCTCGAAGATGTCCAATTCGCAGCGCATCGACGCCCTCTACGCCGCGGCGCTCTCGCGGAAGCCGACCAAGAAAGAGATCACGCTCGCCAACCAACTCCTCTCGGCCCGCAAGGGGGATGCCGTCGGCGCCCTCCAGGACGTCTGGTGGGCCGTTCTGAACGCCAACGAGTTCATCATCAACCACTGAAGCGGGGATCCGTCCCGCAGATCCACCCGCCAGGAGCCCTCCGATGTCCCAGCTTTCGCCGATCGTCGACGGGATGAGCCGTCGTCATTTCATGAGCCACCTTGCCGGGGCTGCGGCGCTCGCGGGACCGGCGACGGCGTTCACCAACTCGATCCTCGCGAACGCCGCCGATCTGAAGAAGCGGCACAAGGCGGCGATCCTCCTCTGGATGGGCGGCGGTCCGAGCACGATGGACATCTGGGACCTCAAGCCGGGCGCGTCGACCGGCGGCCCCTTCAAGCCCATCTCCACCAGCGCCGACGGCATCCAGATCAGCGAGCACATGCCGCTGATGGCGCAGCAGATGCACCACATGTCGCTCGTGCGGTCGATGAGCACGCGCGAGGCCGATCACATGCGCGGCCGCTACTACATGCACACCGGCTACGTGCCCAATCCGAACGTCGAGCACCCGAGCTACGGTGCGGTCATCGCCCACGAGCTGGCCGATCAGGTTCCCGACCTGGAGATCCCCCCGTTCGTGTCGGTGGGCGGCGGCAGCGTCGGGCCGGGATTCCTGGGGATGACCTGGGCCCCCTTCGTCGTCGACTCCAACGGCAACGTGCGGAACCTCGACATGGGGATCGATCCGGCCCGGCTCTCGCAGCGGCTGGAGATGCTGACGGCGATCGAGGGACGCTTCATCGGCGAGAAGCGCGGACCTTCTGCCGAGGATCACGCCAAGGTGCTCGAGAAGACGATCCGCATCCTGCGCAGCGACCAGATGGACGCCTTCAAGGTCGCCAAGGAGCCGAAGGAGGTGCAGGAACGCTACGGCAACACCGGCTTCGGCCGCGGGTGCCTGATGGCACGGCGCCTCGTCGAGCAGGGCGTGCCCTTCGTCGAGGTCGATCTCGGCGGCTGGGACAACCATGCCGACATCTTCAAGACGCTCTCCGACCAGAAGCTGCCGGAACTCGACAAGGCGATGAGCGCGCTGGTGGCCGATCTGGCCGACCGCGGCATGCTCGACGACACCGCGATCATCTGGATGGGCGAGTTCAGCCGGACGCCGAACATCAACGGCGGCGGTGGCCGTGACCACTGGGCGCGGAGCTGGACGGTGGCCGTGGGCGGTGCGGGCTTCAAGCGGGGCGTCGTCGTCGGCGAGACGAGCTCGGACGGCAAGGAGGTCGTGACGGAGCCCTATTCGTCGCAGGACCTGATGGCCAGCGTGCTCAAGTCGCTCGACATCTCGCTCGAGACCACGTTCACCTCGAAGAACGGCCGGCCGATGAAGATCGCCAACGCCGGCAAGGTGATCAAGGAACTCTTCGCCTGACCGCCGACGCCCCGCGTGACGGTGCGGACGGCGGGACCACACCGCCGCCGGGCCGCCGCCCGGGAGGGGTCGCGGCGCTCGAAGGGACGCTGCGCCCCGTGCTGCGCCTCGTCCTGCCGACGCTCCTCGAGCAGGTGCTGGCGATCCTCGTCGGCTTCACCGACAAGTGGCTGGCAGGCAACCTGCTCGAGGGTCCGGCCACGCTCGCCGCCGTCGGTCAGGTGGCCTACGTCCTCGGATTCCTGCCGGGGCTGTTCGCCATCCCCGCGGTCGCGGCGACCGCCCTCGTCGCCCGGTGCGTGGGGGCGGGGGACCGCGACGGTGCGCGGCGCGTCGCCGCCCAGGCCTTCCTGGTCGGGGGGGCGATCGTCGCCGTGGCCGGTGTGGCCGCCTACTTCTTCGGAGCGGCGCTGCTGCGTGCCGCCGGGCTCCCGCCGGAGAGCGGGCGACTGGCCCTGGAGTACCTGTCGATCGTCGTGCCCGGACTGCCGGCGATGATGGTGATCGCCGTGGGGGTGGCGATCCTCCGCGGCGTTGGCGACATGGTCGCTGGGCTCGTGTCGATGACCGTCGTCAATCTCGTCAACGCCGGGGCCAGTTTCGCGCTGGCCGCGGGCGTGGGGGGGCTGCCGCGGTTGGGATGGGCCGGATTGGCCTGGGGAACGCTCCTCGGATACTCCCTCGGGGCGGCTTGCACGCTCTACCTCCTCGCCCGGCGCGACGGGGCCCTGCGTCCCACTGCCGCGGATCTGCGCCCCGACCGGAACCGGCTCCGCCGCATTCTGGCGGTGGGGGGGCCCGCCGGAGTCGACACCGTCGGCAACGCCTGCTGCCATCTGTGGTTCCTGTCGATCGTCAACCGGCTCGGCGACGTCGATGCGGCGGCCCATTCGGTCGCGATCACGATCGAGTCGCTCGCGTTCCTGCCCGGCAGCGCCTTCGGCCTCGCCTCCGCGACGCTCGCGGGACAGTTCCTGGGGGCCGGGGACACGGTGCGGGCGCGGCGCGGCGTGCGTCTCGCGGCCGCCGGCGGGGTGGCGCTCATGACGGTCATGGGAGCGACGTTCCTCGTCGCCGCGGAGCCGCTCGTGGCCTGGTTCGTGGGGGGCAGCGGCCGGCAGCCGGAGGTGGCCGGCCTCGCCGTCCGGCTGGTGCGGATCGTCGCCTTCGCCCAGCCCCCGCTCGCGATGCTGATGGTCTTCTCGGGAGGGCTGCGCGGGGCCGGGCTCACGCGGCCGCCCCTCCTCGTCAACTTCCTCGGGCTCCTGGTCGTCCGACTGCCCCTCGCGATGCTGCTGGCCTGGCCGGAGACCACGCTCCCCGGCGGCCTGGTGCTGCCCGGGTTCGGGCTGGGGGCGGTCGGCGCCTGGTACGCGATGGCGGCCGATCTGGCCCTCCGTGGGATGGCGATGGCGGCGATCTTCGGCGCGGTGCGCTGGTCGCGGGCCGCGCCTTGATCGACCGGCGGATCCCTCCGATTGGCATGGTCCGCCGTCGTGGCCACGCTACACTCCACAGCGAGGGGCGCTCCGCCCCGGACTCCGGCCGTCACCCCCCGCCTCCCCGCGGAGCTGCTCCATGGCTGCGGATCTCGACGTCGAACAGTGGACGACCTTCGATGCCACCGACCTCTACGAGGTGGCTCGGTGGGGGAACGGGTATTTCTCCGTCGGCCCCAACGGCCACCTCCTCGTCCATCCCGACAAGGATCCCACCAAGAGCATCGACCTGAAGTCGCTCGTCGACCGGTTGCAGGTCCGGGGGATCGATCTGCCGATCCTGCTGCGGTTCGCGGAGATCCTCCAGCACCGTCTGGGGGAGATCCACGGTGCGTTCGCCGCCGCGATGAAGGAATCGGGGTACCGCGGCGACTACTGCTGCGTCTACCCGGTGAAGGTCAACCAGCAGCGGCAGGTGGTCGAGG
>CAZMOU010000013.1:0-36437 GCA_964567835.1 uncultured Chitinophaga sp.
GCCCCTTCCCCCACAACGACGTCGACGCCGCGGACCAGCTCCTCCGTCAGGTGCGCGGCCAATACCGCCGGGTGCTCCTGGTGGTCGAGGGGGTCTACAGCATGGACGGCGACTTCGCCGACATCCCCCGCTTCGTCGCCCTGGCCAGGAAGCACAAGGCCCTGCTCATGGTCGACGAGGCCCACTCGATCGGGGTGATGGGGGCCCACGGCCGCGGCATGGGCGAGCACTTCGGCGTCGATCCCGCCGAGGTCGACCTGTGGATGGGGACCCTCTCCAAGGCGCTGGGCAGCTGCGGCGGCTACATCGCCGGCTCGCGGACCCTCGTCCGCTGGCTCAAGTACACGGTCCCCGGCTTCGTCTATTCGGTCGGCCTCCCGCCGGCCGCGGCCGGCGCGGCACTCGGTGCCCTGCGGCTGCTCGAACGTCAGCCGGACCGCGTCACCCGGCTCCACGCGAACGCGCGCATGTTCCTCCAGCTGTGCCGCGAGGCCGGCTTCGACACGGGCTCCGCCGGCGGCACGGCCATCGTGCCGGTGATCCTCGGCAACTCGATCAACAGCCTGAAGCTGTCGCGGGCGCTGTTCGCCCGCGGGATCAACGTGCAGCCGATCCTCTATCCGGCGGTGGAGGAACGGGCGCCCCGGCTGCGCTTCTTCATCACCTCGCGGCACACCCCCGACCAGATCCGCCGCACGGTCTCCATCATGCGGGAGGAACTGGCCCGGATCGACCCGTCGCTGGGGCGCGTCGCTCCGCCCCGGGGGGTCGCGGCGTCGGGGCGCTGACCCTCCCCTCGAGCAGGGGCGACGCGGGCAGCGGCCTGCTATAACCGTGCCCATGCAGGGCCCGACCGAAACCGTCAGCCACCGCCTCGTCCTCCCGGCCGACGCCAACCACCACGGCACGCTCTACGCGGGGGCGTTGCTGCGCTACGCGCTCGAGGCCGCCTACGCGGCCGGGACCCGCGGGGTCGGGCCCGCGGCCAACCTCGTGCTGCGGCGGGTCGTCTCGCTCGAGTGCCGCAGGGCGGTACCGGTGGGGACGCTCGTCGAGATCCGCGGCGCGGTGCTCGAGGTCCGCCAGTGCTATCTCGTGGTGGGCGTGGTGGGCATGCCGCTCGAGGGACACGACCTCCCCTGGATGGACGGCCTCCTCGGCTTCGTCCAGGTCGATCGCTCGGGGCTCCCGCTCGAACTCCCGGAGGGCATCGCCCCGGCCGGCCGTGAGCGCCTCTGGCAGCCGTTGGCGGATCGGCTCGCGAAGCTCTCGCAGACGCGCGGCGCGACCGCCGCCTGGATCGGCACCGACCTGGAGCGGGGCTGACGCCGCCGCCGTCCGCGCCGGAGACGACCGGCGGGACGGCGAATGGGGCGACGCGTCGGCGGGAACCGCCGCGGCGGGCGATCAGTACTTGATCTCGATGCCGAAGTCGGCACCGTTGACGAACACGTACTCCTGGCCTCCCGACACGGCGCCGATCCGGTTGTAGGTCGGGCTCTGGATCGTGCCGTTGGCACCGTCCGGCGTCGACGTCTTCACGACCCAGGGGTTCGAGAGGCTGGCCGGCTGCGACGGATCCATCGGCTCGGCGTACTGCACGGGGCGCTGCTGGCTCACGTAGCCGGTGTTCGTCGAGGCCCGGGCGATGCTGCCGAGCCACATGCCGGTGTAGCCGGCCCGGAGGTTGATCGCCTGGCTGACCTTGTACTGGGCCCCGAACCGCCATTCGCCGATCGGCGAGAAGACGAACTCGTGCTTCGCGGAGTTGGTCGCGTTGCTCTGGCCGACGGGGTAGATCTGGAGGAAGAGCGGCGGGCCGGCGAGGTTCTGGACACCTCCGTTGTTGCCGTCGGACGTGTAGGTCGTCGCCGGGGAGAACGTCGCCCGGAGGTAATCGGCACCCATGCTCTCGGGGAAGTTCGAGCCCTGGTAGAGGTTGTTCTGCCAGTTGAAGGCGGCGGTGAACTTCAAGCCGCTGGTGAAGGTCCACCTCCCCCAGTCGCTCTCGAAGAGCAGTCCGAACTCCGGCCCGACCATGTTGTTGTAGGTGTTGGTCTGCCACTCGCCGGTCTGCAGCGGCGTGCCGAAGCCCTGGCCGGTGAGGGTGTCGTAGCCGGTGATCCCCAGCACGTCACCCGCCGGTCCCGAGTTGAAGAGGATGTTCGTGTTGTTGCCCTGGACGTTGTTGCCGAGCCCGCCGCCACCGAGCCCGCCTCCGCCGAGGCCGCCCCCCTGGCCGCCGGCGCCCTGACCGCCGCCCTGGCCGCCGCCGGCGTTGTTGTTCCCGCCGCCGGCGTTGTTGTTCCCGCCACCGCCGGCGTTCCCGCCGCCACCGCCACCACCGCCGCCGGCGGTGGAGTTGAAGGCGTACTGGTTGCTCTCGTAGCCGATCTTGTAGCGGTCGGCCACCTGGATGTACCGCGGACCGAAGGTGAAGGTGGCGGTGCTGCCGCTCCCGCGGCGCCCCAGCTCACGGCGGATCATCATCGCCACGCTGCCGCTCTGGATCTCGGTGTTGTTGTTCTGCGTCAGCTTCTGGGCGATGAGGTGGTCGGGCGGCGGGCTCTCCGACGTGATCGTCGTGGTGGTGATGGCGTCGGCGACGCCCCCGTTGTTGGCCTGGCCGGCGGTCGATTCCTGGGTGAACGTCTGCGTCGGCGAGGACGCCGCGAACTCGCTGTTGGTCTGGAAGCTCTGCGACTGCTCGCCGAGATTCGTGTAGTTGAGGAGCACGCCGCGGTTGTCGTAGATCCAGCCACCCTCGTAGCGGTTGCCCCAGGAGACCTTGGTCCGCATCCAGCTGGTGTTGAGGTCGAGCTGGAGGGGATCGCCGCCGAAGATGTAGATCCCGCCGATCACGCTGCTGCCGGAGCCCGTCTGGGCGCCCGCCTGGATGTTGCCGTTGTTGAGCTGCACGAGCGTCTGCGGCGAGATCGGATTGACGGGGATGATGTACCCCCCGGTCTGCGTCGTGCCAACCCCGACCGTCCGCGGCACGGTGATGCCGTAGGCGAGCCGGTCGTAGGAGAAGAAGATCCCCTCGCTCGGCTCGGGGTAGATCTCGTACTCCTGGAGATCGGGCGGAGCGAAGAGCTGGAAGTCGTAGAAGTCCTGGTCCGGCAGGAGCGGCATCCAGTCACCGGCCTTGGCCGTGAGGGCCGGGGCCAGCGGCGTCGCCAGGGCGAGGATGGTCGCCAGCTTGGAGACGAGTCCGGAAGCACGCTTGGGGCGGGGGGTAGTGGCCATCGCTTTGTGTCCTGGGGAGCAGGAGCCGTTTGCCGCGGACTGTTCCGCGGATGCGGATTGCTCCCTCGGTATCGGTCCTGCCGGCTGTCCGAGTTGACCAATCTTGGAAAACCCTGACGGATCGAGCGGTCGTGAGGGTCGTTCCGGACGCGGAACGTGGCAGGTGCGCGAGGCTCGGGTATCCTGTCGGAAGCGTCGGCAAGCCCCCGCTGGTCTTCCGCACGGGCCGGATCGGCCCGCTTTTCCCGGAGAAACGTCGGATGACACCCTCCCGCCACCGCTTCCGCCCCGCCGCCGGCATCGATCCGCCCACCCGAGGGAGCCGTTCGTCGCGCGTCCGCTGGTCGGCGCGGCTCGCGCTCGTCGCGGTGTCGGCCTGGGGGGTCTGGGCAACGATCGGCGGGCCGGGCCGTTCCCTCCGCGCCGAGGAACCCCGGGCCGGCCGCCCCGGCGCCGCGCTCCCGGCGGAGGCCGCGGAGGCTGGGGGGGACGCCGTGGCGTTCCTGCGGCTCTCGCGCGACGGCAAGGGACGGCCCCGCTCCCTCGACACCTCGATCGTCCGCTACCGGGAGAGCCCCGAAGCCGCCCGCCGCGCCGGCAGGCGGGTGCCGGCGGAGGTCGATCTGGTGGGCGCGGTGCACCTCGGCGGCCAGGCCTACTACGACACGCTCGACCGCCTCTTCGCCGACTACGACGCCGTCCTCTACGAACTCGTCGCGCCGGATCATGCCCGCGTCCCCCAACCGGGGCGCAAGGCGTCCGGGGCGATCGGCGGGGCCCAGCAGGGGCTCACGAAAATGCTCGGCCTGGAGTTCCAACTCGACCAGATCGACTACTCGGCCCCCAACTTCGTCCACGCGGACATGTCGCCGCAGGAGTTCGACGCCGCGATGGCCAAACGGGGCGAGTCGTGGTGGACGATGTTCACGCGCGTCATGCGCGAGGGTGCCGAACGGGCCGAGCGCGGCAAGCGCACCGGACCGGAGGTGGGCATCGGCGACCTGTGGGGCCTGTTCTTCGGCAAGGACCGGGAGATCCGCCTCCGCCGCATCATGGCCGAACAGTTCACCGACATGGAGGTGCTGACGGCGGCCTTCGGCGGGGAGGAGGGTTCGTCGCTGATCACCGATCGCAACGGCGCCGCCGCGGAGGTGCTCGCCGAGCAGCTCGCCGCCGGCCGGACGCGGTTGGCGATCTTCTACGGCGCCGCCCACATGGAGGACTTCGACCGCCGCCTGCGCCGCGACTTCTCCATGGAACCCGAGGAGGTGGAGTGGGTCGAGGCCTGGGACCTGCGGATGCCCGGCGAGAAGTGACCGTCGCGACGCGGCACGGGCACGACCGGCGCCGCGGCTCCCCCGCGCCGTCCGTGGAAAAAATCGTCGATGACCTCGTTCCACCGCGGACGCCGCCGCAGCCCGGGGGCTTTCCGGCGTGCCTGCCGCCGCATCCGGCGGCGGATCACCGCGGCCGCGGCCGCTAGCGGGTGGACGGGGCGTCGGCCCACCGATGCCCGCGCTGTGCCGGGGGGGCCTGATGGCGGCCGCTCCAACGGTCGGCGACCTCCCGCACCTGCCGCAGCGTCCCGTCGTACCCGATGCCGTCGGTCGCCTCGCCGACGATCTCGAACTCGATCCATCCGCGGTAGCCGAGGGCCGTGAGCGCCGCGACGAGCGACTCCAGCGGCAGCGTGCCCCGCCCCGGCAGCAGCCGGTCCACCCCGGCGGAGGGGGGCCCGACGCGATCGGCGACCTTCACCACCGCCAGGCGACGCACGAGGTCGGAGAGCAGCGACGGAAGCGCCGCGTCCCCGGCGAATTGCCACAGATCGAGCGCGAGCGCGACGCCCGGGTGGTCGAACCGGTCGACCCATTCGAGGGCCGACGCGACACGGGTGAGGAAACCGCACCCCGAGGGGCTGCCCGCATGGGAGGGCTGGATCGCCAGCGTCACCCCCCGGTCGGAGGCCTCGGGCACCAGGATCTCCATGGCCTCGCAGAGGAGACGATGGGCGTGCCCGAGGGTGTGTCCGCCCCGGCATCCGGGCTGGATCACCACCACCCCGCACCCCAGGGCGGACGCCGCCAGGATCGCCTCCCGGGCATCCTCCACGCTCTCCCGAAAGGTCCTGCCGTCGCTCCCGGTGAAACCGCCGGCCCACTGCAGGCTCGAGACGCCCATGCCGGCCCGGCGCAGCATGCGCCGCGCCCCGGCCACCCCCACGTCGGAGAGCTTGGTCCGCCAGATCGCGATCGCCTCGAAGCGATGGGCGGAGATCCGCTCGATCTCCTCCGCCAGCTCCCAGCGCATGGTCGTCAACTCGCTGACGGACATGCGGAACGACGGCTCGCCTGCGGTGGGGGAGGACATGGGGCCTCGTCGTCTCCTGTCTCGGGCGGCGGGAGGGCCGTCGTCCGGTCGGGCGCCGGACGGGGCGAAGTATGGTTCGTCACCGCGCGGGGTGACAAGAGACGACGCCGAACATCGCCAATGCGGTGGCACGCTCCGCGCCGCGAGCCGTCGGGACGGCGCCACGATCGGACTTGACAACTCGGCGCTTCCCGTTCCCGACGGCGCGGGTCATCGGGCCCCGAGCAGATCGAGACACACGACGCGGCCCGTGCCGCGCACGAAGAGCAGCCCCCGGGCGACGACCGGCGCCGCCCAGCAGGGGGGCGCGAGGAGCTCGCGGCCGGTGCCGGGATCGAGGGGCCGCGTCCGCGACACCTCGGCGTAGGCGTCGGCCGAGGCCCGGGCGAGCACCAGGTCGCCGTACTCGCCGAGGACGACCAGATGCCCGTCGACGAGGGTCACGCTCGCGCGGCCGAGGCCCGCCTGGCTCCAGCGCACGGCCCCGGATTCCCAATCGACGCACACGAGCTGGGCGTCGCCGGCGTTGCGGCCGCTCGAGGCGTAGAGGTGGCCGTCGTGCAGGACCGGCGTGTTCCAGTGGGCCTTGAGCGCTTGTCGCGGCCGGGCCCCGGGACGGTCGCGGCGGATCTCCCGGAACCGATCGTCTTCGATGCCGAGCAGCACGCTTCCCGGACCGTAGCACTCGGTGAGCAGCACGCGGTCCCCGGAGACGACCGGGCTGGCCGCCACGACGCTGAACAGCTCGTCGGAACGCCAGCGGAAGCGGTCGAGCACCAGCCCGGAGGCCGGATCGATCGACACCAGGTCGTCGCGCATCCAGGCGAGGATCCGCTCGCGCCCCGAGATCGTCGCCCGGACGGGCACGCTGTAGCTGGCGAGCTGATCCGAGGCCCGCCACACCTCCCGGCCGCTCGCCAGTTCGAAGGCCACCAGGCCGCTGTCGAGACCTTTGACGACGTCGAGGCGTTCGGGGGCGGGGGGCCGTGTCCCGGGCGCGCTGCCCCCCACCTGCACCACCACCAGACTGCGGCCGCCGGCCTCCACGGGGAGCGGCGCCGTCCCCACCCCGAAGAAGTTCTGCACGACGTGATAGCCGGCGGTGGTGTCGACCTCCCAGAGCAGCGTCCCGTCGGCGACGGCGCGGCACTCCAGACCGCCGTCCGGCCCGTAGGCGAGAATCCGGTCCCCCACGACCACCGGACAGGCACGCGGTCCCCCGTCGTACCCGAACGAATCGACGTACTTCACCGGCCGCGACACCTCCCACAGCGGTAGGCCGGTCTCGGCGACGACCGCGCGGAGACGGAGCCGCGTGCCGTCGCGGTCGAAGAGGAAGGCCCGGCCGGCCGCCACCGTCGGGGCGCAGTACCCTTCCCCCATCGGCGCGTGCCACGCCACGGGAGGTCCCCCCTCCGGCCAGGGCACGGTGGTACCGCGCGTCCCGCTGACGCCGTCGCCGCGCGGACCGAGGAACGTCCCCCAGTCCTCTCCCTCACGCGTGGAGAGATCCCGCGCCGGGGGCGGGTCGGCCGCCCGGACCGGGAACGCGGCGAGGGCGACGAGGATCGCGATGCCGGCCGCGCGGGCCGGAGTCGGGGCTGGCATGACGTCTCTCCGGGGAATGCGGGCGGCGCTCGCTTTCCAGACGGCGCCGAATCGCGTACACCTCTTCCTGGGACCCCTGCAGGCTACCGCAGATGGCGCGCGACAAGGAAATCCGTGTGGGCGACGGGGCGCTCGTCATCCCGGCGGGGGAGCTGCTCTGGCACTTCGTGCGGTCGAGCGGCCCGGGGGGCCAGCACGTCAACCGGACCTCGAGCAAGGCGGTGCTGCGTTTCGACGTGCGCCACTCCCCCTCGCTCCCGGAGCCGGTCCGCCGCCGCCTGCTCGACCTCGCCGCATCCCGCCTCACGCAGGAGGGGCATCTGGTGATCACGGGGCAACGCTACCGTGAGCAGCCCCAGAACGTGGCCGACTGCAGGGAGAAACTGTCCGCGCTCCTCGCGCGGGCCCTCGTCCCCCCGACGAGGAGGCGCCGGACGAAAGTGCCGAAATCCGCGGTGGCCCGTCGGCTCGCCGGGAAACGGCAGCGCGGCGAGACGAAGGCGCTGCGGCGCCGACCGGCGGAGTGAGCGCGCACCGCACCGGCCGGCACGGCGGGGGTATAATCACGCCGGTCGCGCCGGTGGCCCCGCCCCTCTCCGGGCGTCGCACCCACCTCCCGGCGGCCGACCCGAGGTGTGCTCCATGGCCGACGGCCACGACATCGACAGCGTGCTCGACGGGTGGGACTACCGTCCCGGCGAGATCAGCGCGAGACTCGTCCGCGCCCACGACGGACGGGACGTGCTCCAGATGAGGGTCGACATGGGGGTTCTCCAGATGGAGACCGACCTCCGCCCGGACGGGCTTCATCCCCACGGGGCCGAGACCTACTTCGACTATCTCGTCGGGGAGGCGGTGCGGCAGGGGGAGAGCTTCCGCCTCTCGCGGGAACAGTGCACCGAGGCGGACAGGGAGTTCGTGCAGTTCTACCACCGCCGGCTCTGCTGGCTGTCGCTCCGGGAGTACCGCCGGGCGGCACGCGACGCGGATCACAGCCTGGCCTTCATGGATTTCGTCCGCCAGCACTCGCCGGACGACGAGTGGACGCTGTCCCACGAGCAGTACCGCCCCTTCGTCCTCTTCCACCGGGTCCAGGCACGGGCCCTGGCGACCCTCGAGGAGAACGGCGCGGCGTCGGCGATCCGGGAGATCAACGTCGGGCTCGACCAGTTCCGCGACCTGTTCGCGCGGCACGACGCGGCGGAGCATTATTCCGACGACGATCTCGTCCGCCGGCTGGAGGAGATGCGGGAGAGTGTCCGCTCCCGGTACGAGGTGGGAAAGACCCTCGAGGAGCAGCTCGCCGAGGCGGTGAAGTCGGAGGACTACGAACTCGCCGCCACGCTGCGCGACAGGCTCAGGCGGTCGGTGGCGGCGGCGGACCACCCGGCCTCCGGCCCGGACCCGGAATGAGGCCCGGGGCGTCCCGCTCCGTCGGCGGCGCGCCACGAGTTGCCTGACCGCGTTAAACGGGTGCTTTTTCCGTTCTTCAATCGTCGCCGCTTCGTGCAGCCGATGGAAGAAATTGCAGGCCTTCCAGGTTGCCGGGGCGACGCAGCTTCCGGCAACGCCGGTCCGGAAGGGGCCGATGGAGGGCAGCGGAGGGGGGAGAAGGCGATCTGGAGAGGATGTGCCGGGTTGCGGGTGGCCGTTACGATTCCACCCGGCTTCGGCGCGGAGTTTGCACCTACGGATCGAACGTCCGGCACCCGCCGGCCACCGATGCCCCGCCCCACGGGAGAGCGCCCCATGCGAACCATCCAGTCGTCCGTCGCCGGCCAGTCGACGGCCCCTCTCGGCTCGACGTTCGTCGTCATGGTCGGGGAGGAAGCCTGCGTGGTGAGGGCGACCGGCGTCAGGCCGATCGCCGACGTCCTCTGCGCCCCGGAAGCGGAGCTTCTCGGCTGGGAGGAGATGGCGGGCCTGGGGGCGATCGATCAGGGCGACGTCCCGGGATTGCCCCCGTCGGGAGGCATGATCGCGGCACCGCGACTCCGGCGCCGCCGCGACCGGTCCACCGCCTCCCGCGCGCTGCTCCTCGCGCGGCCCCAGGACTGACGCGCCTGCTACACTCCCGACTCGCCGCCCAGGCATGGCGCCGGGTGGCGACGTCCCGGAGTGTGCCATGACCCAGCCCCTGCAGGTCCCCCCCGGCGAGCGCTGCCGACTCTCCGACTTCGATCCCGCCTACCACGAGGACCTCGACCGCGAGGCCGCGGAGGCGGAGACCCGTCGGCACTGCGAGAAGCTCGACGACCTCGCCTCCCGGCTCTACGCCGAGGGACGCCGCTCGGTCGTCCTCGTCCTCCAGGGAATCGACACCTCCGGCAAGGACGGCACCATCCGCATGGTGGCCGGCGCCATCACGCCGCAGTGTCTCGACGTCGCCAGCTTCAAGGCTCCCAGTGCCCTCGAGCTGTCGCACGACTTCCTGTGGCGGATCCACGCGCGGATCCCTGCCCACGGGCGGATCGGCGTCTTCAACCGCTCGCACTACGAGGACGTCGTCGTCGTCCGGGTGCGGAAGCTGGTGGCGGAGGGGGTGTGGCGCGGACGCTTCGCCCCGATCAACGCCTTCGAGAAGCTGCTCACCGACGCCGGCGTGACGTTCGTCAAGTGTTTCCTGCACATCAGCAAGGACGAGCAGCGCAAGCGGCTCCGGGACCGGCTCGCGGATCCGCGCAAGCAATGGAAACTCGGTCCGGCCGACCTCGACGACCGCAAGCTGTGGGACGACTTCACCGCCGCCTACGAGGACGCGATCTCGCTGTGCAACCTCCCCGAGGCCCCCTGGCACGTCGTGCCCGCCGACAGGAAGTGGTACCGCAATCTCGTCGTGGCGCGGCTCCTCCGCAGGACGCTCGAGTCGCTCGATCCGCACTATCCGCCGTTCGACCCGACGCTCGTCACGCGTCTCGACTGAAGCGCCGCTTCCCCTCCCCACCCGCCCGGAATCCGCCATGAACGGCATCCCGCTCCTCGACCTCGATGCGTGCCGCACCCGCCGGGAGCGCCTCGCCCGGGCCCTCGCCCCAGCCGCCCCGGACCTGGTCGTGCTCACCTCCCCGGAGCACGTGCAGTACCTGACGGGACACCGCTGGGATTACCGCTGGGCCCGCGCGCCGCTCGCGGCCTTCGACGCCTCCGGACGGACGCTGCTCGTGTGCCCCGACCGCGAGGTGGAGGCGGCCGCGGCGGACGACGTGCGCACCTACGAGAGCAAATGGCGCTCGACGCTCCGCCTCGACCAGCGCCAGGCCTCCGCGGCCGTGCTCGGCGACTGGGCCGCGGCACGCGGGCCGTTCCGCCGGGTGGCCGTCGAGTTCTCCTCCTGCTGCCCGCACGTCACGCGGCTCTTCCCCTCCGCCGAGTTCGTCGACGTCGATCCGGTGCTCTGGGGACTGCGGCGCAGGAAGGACGCCGACGAGCTCGCGCTCCTGCGCCGTGCGATCGACGCCAGCGGGGCGATGTACCGGCGTGCCCGGGAGATCGTGGCTCCGGGCGTCAACGAGCTCGCTGTCTTCTCGGCACTCCAGGCCGCGGCGGTGGAGTCCTGCGGCGAGATGCTCACCGACACCGGTAACGACTACGCCTCCGGCGTCCGCGGGGGGGCTCCGCGCGACCGGCGCGTCCGCGCCGGGGAGCTGTTCATCCTCGACCTGGGTCCGGCCTGCCGCGGGTACTTCTCCGACAACGCGCGCACGCTCTCGGTCGATCGCCGCCCCACCGACGCGCAGCTCGCCGCCTGCGAGCGGGTCGTCGGCGCCTTCGGGATCGTGGAGCGGGCCGGACGGGCGGGCGTGCGCTGCCGCGACATCTACGCCGAGGTGCACGACTGGCTCAACGGCACCCCGACGCTCGGCTCGTGGACCAGCCACCTCGGCCACGGCATCGGCCTGTTCGTCCACGAGACGCCCCACCTCAACCCGTCGTGGGACGAGGTCCTCGAGGAGGGGGACGTGATCGCCGTCGAACCGGCGCTCTACGGACCGTCCCTCGAGGCGGGCATCCGTCTCGAGAACGACTACCTGGTCACGTCCGCGGGGCTCGAACTGCTCTCGCCGTTCCCACTGGGGCTGGTGGAAGGCTGACGGGGTGCGGGCGCCGGGCGTTCAACGCCGGACCCGCCCCTCGGGCGCCGTGGCGATGCGGCCGGGCACCACCCGCAACTCGCCGTCGACCGGCACCTGCTCCGCCTCCTCCCCCTCGCCGCACCAGACGACGCCCTGGAAGGGCACCGTGCCCACCTCGTGGCAGGTGGCCACCACGTCGAACTCGATCGACTCGCCAGGGGCCAGCTCCGGAAGCGCCTCGACCACCACCGAGCCCTTCTCGGTCAGTGTTCCGGCACGCCCTGTCACGCCGTGCGGCTCGACCCCGGCACCGAAGTGGAACATCGGCGTCAGGGCGTGGGCGGGGGCGTCGCCCGTGTTGCGGACGGTGAGACGGAGAAGGATCTGCTCCCCCCGGACGATGTCGCCATCCGGGCCCTCGACGGTGATCTCGATGCAGGCAGCCGACTCGGGCATCGCTCCCTCCGCGACGGAGTCGTCGACCGACAACGTCTCCGGCGCGGCATCCGCGGCGGCGACGCCTTCCTGGATCTCGGTGCCGGCCAGCGACGAGGTGGCCTCGGGCCCCGTCTGCGAATCGGCCGACGGTTCGGCCGTTCCCGTGGCGGGATCTGCCGCGGTGGCATCCTCGCCGGGGACGGCTTGGTCGACGGTGGCCAGGCCGGCGTTGGCCGGCGGCTGCTGCGGAGCCCTCGCGATCGCCCGGGGGGACGGCGTCGACGCACGGCGGGGCGCGGCACTCGCCTGCATCTGCGGTCTCGGCGCCGGCAGGATGCCGAGAGGCCGCGGCAGGGAGTCGAGCGTGGCTTGGAGTCGTCCGAACGGACGTGGGCGCTGGACGATCGAAGCGGGGGCTCGGGAGCGCGGGGCGGTGCCGCGCGTCGCCTTCCGGGGAGCGGTGGCGGTGGCGGTCGGTGCCGCGACCGCTGCACCGCGGTCGGCATCGACCTTCGCCTCGGCGACCACGTCGGCCGCAGCGCCCGCGTCGACGACCTCCGCGACGGCGTCATCGGCCGGCGCCGAGGTCTCGGTGGGGTCGCTCTCGGTGCCCGCCGCGGTTTCCGCCGGCTCCGCCATGGCCACCTCGTCAGCCGGGGCGACGTCGATGAGCCCGGGGGTCTCCTCGCCGTCGGGCGTTTCCGTCTCGACGAGACCCGATGCATCCACGGCCTGCGGGTCGACCGCGGCCTGAGCGTCGACAGCAGGGACGTCGGTGCCGGTTCCGCCGTCGACGAGGGAATCTGCGGCGGCGGGAGACTGGTCGGGGACGGACGGCGTCTCCGCGGCGGCGACTTCGGCCTCGGCAGCGGTCGGTCCTTCCTCCGGGGGAACGACCGCCGACGGCGCCGGGGCGGGCCGACGCGTCGCCTGCGTCCGGACCGCACGCGTCCCGCCACGCGGCTCGGGTGTCGGCACGAGTCCGAACGGACGCGGCATCCCGGCCAGCGCGGTGCGCAGCCGGTCGAGGAGCGCCTCGCGCCGCTGTGGGGTGACCCTCGAGACCGCACGCCTCGGCGCGCCGGACGGCGCGACACGCTGCGGTATGGCTCGGACTGCCGCCGCGTCAGCGGGGCGTTCCGCCGAACCCACGTCAGCCGGCGTGGCCGCCGCGGCTTCACTCGCCACCGCGTCGATCGCAGCGGCTTCGCCGACCGATCCCTCGTCGCCCGCGGTGGTCGGATTGGCGGCCAAAGCCTCGGCGACCGGCGGCGGCATCACCGCCGGTTCGTTCGAGGCGGCGTCGACCGACTCGTCGGCCTCTCCGGCCCCGGCGATCCCGGAGGACGGTGGGGCGTCGGTGTCGACGAACTCCACGACCGGGGGCGTGAGCGGCCAGGGCCGGCGCTCCGTGCCGTCGCCCTCGGTCAGTTCCCGGATCAGCCCCTCGTCGGGAGCGAGGTCGGCTTCGGGGGTGAGGCGGATGGGGCGGTTGGCCGCCTTGATGCGCTCGGCGAGCGGTCGTCTTCCGGTGGCCGCGGTCTTCGCCGTCGACTGGCCGACCACCGAGTAGGGCTGTCCGCCACGGGCCTCGAGTGCGCAGAACGTGGCCAGCGCCGCGAGCACTCCGACGACGGTGGCTTCGTTGGTTCGGGTCCGGACCATGATGACGCTTCCTCGGGATGCGCGAGTGATGACGGTCGTCGGTCTTGTATCGGTCGGAGCGGATCGAAACATTGCACCGATCCCTCCGTGCCCGTTCCCCCCTTCCCCGTTCCCCGGGACCGGCGGACGCCCCGGAGGACTGGGCAGGAGCGGGAAGATGCCCGCGGCGGACCGGCCATTTGGCGTGGCACCGACGGTTCGCATACATTCGCTCACCGCGGGGGGATCCGTGCCCCCGCCCCGCCCCTCCCCGCACGACACCGAGGCCCGCCATGTCCTCCGCGCCGGTTCTCCCCCACAGCCCCCCCGCCGCCCGGGATGGCGGTCCGGGCACCGACTGGGGGGCCCTCGCCGAGCGGGTGCTCGCGGGGGGGGCCGTGACCCGCGAGGAGGCGGTCGCGATCCTCGATTCGGGCGACGCCGAACTCCCCGCGCTCCTGGCCGCGGCTTGGCGTGTCCGCCACCGGCATTTCGGCAACAGCGTGCAGCTGTTCTTCCTCATGAACGCCAAGAGCGGCCTCTGTCCGGAGGACTGCGGCTACTGCTCGCAGTCGAAGGTCTCCGAGGCGGAAATCCCGCGGTACAACCTCCTCTCGGCGCCGAAGCTGCTCGAGGGGGCGAAGCTGGCCGCGGAGCGGCAGTCGAAGACCTTCTGCATCGTCATCTCGGCCCGCGGTCCGACGGAACGGGAGATGGACGCGGTCTGCCGGATCGTGCCGGAGATCAAGGCCCGCTACGACCTCAACATCTGTGCCTGCCTGGGCCTGCTCACGCCGGACCAGGCCCGGCGGCTCGCCGAGGCGGGGGTCGACAAGGTCAACCACAACCTGAACACGAGCGAGCGGTTCTACCCGGAGGTCTGCACGACGCACGGATACGCCGACCGCGTCTCGACGCTCGCCGCATGCCGGGCCGCGGGACTGCAGCTGTGCAGCGGCGGGATCATGGGGATGGGCGAGACGCGGGCCGACCTCGTCGACATGGCCATGGAACTGCGTTCGCTGGGCGTGGAGTCGATCCCGCTCAACTTCTTGAACGCCATCGACGGCACACCGCTCGAGGGGACCGCGCGGATCACCCCGCGCGACTGTCTCCGCGGCCTGGTGATGATGCGGCTGGTGAACCCGGCGGCCGAGATCCGCATCGCGGGCGGGCGCGAGCTCCACCTCGGATCGCTCCAGCCGCTCGGCCTCTACGCCGCCAACTCGATGTTCGTCGGCGACTACCTGACCACCAAGGGGCAGCTCCCCGAGGCCGACTACCGGATGATCGCCGATCTGGGCTTCGAGATCACCCGGGGTGCCGAGGCGGCCACGCCCCCCTGCGACCCCTCCGGCGTCTGACCCGCGCGGCGGGTCATTCCCCGCCGTCGCGTCCCAGGGCCATCAGCGCCTCGGCCATCTCGGCGGCGGCATGGGCCATCCCCTGGCCGCGGGCCGCCTCGATTCCCTGCCGCAGGCAGGACCGGGCCTCGGTGGTGCGGCCATGCTTCACGAGGTGCTGCGCCGCCATCTGGAACGCCGGCACGTAGGGGGGCTCGGCGTGGGCCAGCGCCTCGAGGATCTCGAGCCCCGCCTCCCAGGCCCCCTCCGCCTCGAGTTCGAGGGCGAGGCTGTAACGGAGGAAGACGTCGTCCGGCTCCAGGGCGAGCATCGCCTCGATCTTCTGTCGACGGGTCGTCATCGCGCGTCCCCCTCCTTCTGGCCCCGATCGGCCCCGACCTGACGGGTGAATCGGGCGATCCGGGCCGGCATCTCGCCCTCGGCCACGGCGACCTCCCCCTTCGGCAGGCAGACGACCGCCGTCGCCGCGGGCAAGGGCGCCACCGGCACGCCCCGCGCCCGCTGTCGCCCGTCGACGAGCGCCGCATCGACGCGCCACAAGCCGCTCGTGGGCCCGGTGTCGGCCTCCCCGGAGGCGAGGAGCCAGAGGAGCCCCGTCTCGCGGCAGGCCGCGGCGTCGAAGGCACGCGTCAGGCCGGTGTCGAGCAGCAGGAGCCGCTGCGCTCCCGACGGGGAGAACCAGGAGAGGTGCGTCGAGCGCGGGCCCCCTTCGTCGCCCGGACCGAGCACGATCCATTCGGCGTTCGCCGCCACGGCGACGGCGCCGGGGCGGACCGAGGTGCGCGGACAGCGCCGTTCGGAGATGCCGCCGACGCGGTTGCCGGTGATCGTCGCCCGGGCGAACCGGGGAAGCGGCTCCGGGAGGCCGACGACCACGAGCCAGTCGCGCGCCGGACTGACGACGAGCCGCACGTCCCCTCCCGTGCCACCGGTGACGCCGAGGGGGACGCTCTGCAACTCCCCCTCGGACGGTGCCGCTCCGGGGGCGGGGAGCTTGTGCACGCGGAGCGAATAGGAATCGCCGTCACGGACCACGGTGGCGAGCGTCCCGGAATCGATGGCCCCGACCGCGCGGCGACGCACGCCCGCGGCCGCGGGCACCGCGACCCAGCGCCGCGACGGATCCTCCAGGTCGATCCCGAGCACGTCCCCACCGGGCCCCTGGAGGGCGAACAGCGTCTGCCCCGTGGGGGCGACGGCCAGCCGGAGCGGCCCGCGCAGATCCTCGGCGATCGGGGACGACCGCCACTCCTCGGCGTCGGCCGCCGCGGCGATGACGAGGGCGAGGAGCGCCCACACCAGCGGGGGCATGGAGGCCTTCGGCCGCCGTGGGGTCCGCCCGGCGGACGACGTGACCCGGCTTCTCACGAGGGACCTCCCCCGAGGGGAGGCAGGCCGCGGGCGGCCTCCCAGGCGTCGATCGCCGCGACGTGCTTGAGCGACAGGGCGATGGCGTCGAGCCCCTCGAGGAGGCAGGTGCGGCGGAACGGATCGACCTCGAAGGTGCGGACGAAGCCCGCCGCGTCGCGCACCTCGCGGCGCTGGAGATCGACCGTGAGCCGGTACGGCTCCCCCTTCCGCTCCGACTCCGCGGCGCGGCGGAAGAGCTCGTCGACGTCGGCCTCGTCGAGCTTCACCGGGAGCATCCCGTTCTGGAAGCAGTTGGCGAAGAAGATGTCGGCGAAGGTGGGGGCGACGACGGCGCGGAAGCCGTAGTCGGACAGCGCCCAGGGGGCATGCTCACGGCTCGACCCGCAGCCGAAGTTGCGGCGGGCGAGGAGGACGCTCGCCCCCGCGCGCAGCGGCTGGTTGAGCTCGAACGCCGGATCGGGGCTCCCATCGGCGAGGTAGCGCCAGTCGAAGAAGAGGAACCGGCCGAACCCCGTGCGCTCGATGCGCTTGAGGAACTGCTTGGGGATGATCTGGTCGGTGTCGACGTTGGCCCGGTCGAGCGGGGCGACGACGCCGGTGTGGAGGGTGAAGGGTTGCATGGGGCGGGGGTTGGAGGGGAGGGACGGGGTGACTCAGCGGTAATCCCAGCCGCGCACGTCGGTGAAGTGGCCCCGCACCGCGGCGGCGGCGGCCATGGCCGGGGAGACGAGGTGCGTCCGCCCCCCCTTCCCCTGCCGCCCCTCGAAGTTGCGGTTGCTCGTCGAGGCGCAGCGTTCGCCCGGGGCCAGCGTGTCGGGATTCATGCCCAGGCACATGCTGCACCCGGCCTCGCGCCATTCGAACCCGGCCGCCGCGAAGACACGGTCGAGGCCCTCCGCCTCCGCCTGGCGCTTCACCCTGCCGCTGCCCGGCACCACCATGGCCCGCACCGTCGGCGCCACCGAGTGGCCGCGCACCACGCGGGCCGCGGCCCGCAGGTCCTCGATCCGGCTGTTCGTGCACGATCCGATGAACACGCGGTCGACGGCGATGGCGGCGATGGGGGTGCCGGCGGCGAGCCCCATGTACTCGAGCGCCCGGGCGGCGCTCGTGCGATCGGTGGCGTCGGCGAGGGCGGCCGGATCGGGGACGCGGGCATCGACGCCGACGACCTGGGCCGGGTTCGTCCCCCAGGTCACCTGCGGGACGACGTCCCCGCCATCGAAGACCTCGACCCGGTCGTGGGTGGCGCCGGGGTCGGAGGGGAGCGTCTCCCAGCGCGACACGGCCCGATCGAAGTCCTTCGGGACCAGATCCCTCCCGCGCAGATAGTCGAAGGTGACGGCATCGGGGGCGATCATGCCGGCCCTCGCGCCCGCCTCGATCGACATGTTGCACACCGTCATCCGTTCCTCCATCCGGAGGCGGCGGATGCAGGGACCGGTGTACTCGATCACGTATCCCGTGCCCCCCTCGGTGGTGAGGCGGCCGATGAGCCAGAGCACGAGATCCTTGGCGGTCACCCCCGGACCGAGTTCCCCCTCGACGCGCACCTCGAACGACTTCGGCTTCGACTGGCGCAGCGTCTGGGTGGCGAGGACGTGCTCGACCTCGCTCGTGCCGATGCCGAACGCGAGGGCGCCGAGCGCCCCGTGGGTGGCGGTGTGGCTGTCGCCGCAGACGATCGTCATCCCCGGCTGGGTGATTCCCAGTTCCGGACCGATGACGTGGACGATCCCCTGGTCGGCATCCCCCAGGTCGAAGAGCCGGATGCCGAACTCGCGGCAATTGGCGCGCAGCGTGTCGATCTGGGCCTTCGAGATCGGGTCGGCGATCGGCAGGCGGCGATCGGTGGTGGGGATGTTGTGGTCGGGGGTGGCGAAGGTCGCCTCGGGGCGGCGCACGCGCCGGCCGGCCACGCGCAGCCCCTCGAAGGCCTGGGGGCTCGTCACCTCGTGGACGAGGTGGCGGTCGATGTAGAGGAGCGGTTGTTCGCCGGGGGGGCTCGAGACGAGGTGCTCGTCCCAGATCTTGTCGAGCAGGGTGCGGGGGGCGGGCATGGAGGTGGGGCGGGCGGTATGGGCGGGCGTCGGCGGGCCGTGGAAACCGGTTCCCGGACGCCCGAAACCGCAATGTACCGCGCCCGGGCCCTCCGGCCACGGTGCCCGCCGACAGGGCCTGATCGCCGCATCCCCGCCGGCGGGCGGCGTCGTGTCAGGCGGCGCGGCGCTGCAGCGGACGGGCCGCCAGTTCCTGGAGCCGCGCCGGCTCGAGCGGCCGCCAGGTCGCCCGTGGGGCCGGCTCGACGAGGATCGTCGACTCCGCCCGGACGACGCGCTGGATGAAGAACCAGGCCTTGTCCAGATGGCGGGCTTCCTCGTCGGCCGACACGAGCACGAGGTCGAACACGCCGATGTGGTTCCCCACCCGGGCCAGGGCGGCGTCGGCGTTCCCGGGGACGAGTTGCACCTTGGCCAGCGCCGTGAGCCGCTTGTGGGCTTCCTTCAGCGTCACGCCCGGCGGATCGGACGGGGTCCGGCTCTCGAACCGGTCGATCCCCACCAACTGCACCGGCTGGGTGCCCGAAAGACCCCGGGCGAGGTGCAGGAGTCGCTCGGTTCTGCCGAGCGTGCCCATCCCCACTTCGAGAATCCGCGACGGCGGACTCCGCAGGACGTGCCTCCAGATCGCACGTTCCCCGGCAGGTCGGGAAAAACGCGTCATCCACAGCGTGGCGAGCCATCCGGGCAGGGCCATCTTCCGCACCGAAACGGGGACTTTCGGCCCGTGGAATCCCGGGCCCTAAAGTCTCTATCGGCAGGCCGCGGAAAGCACCTCCACGAACGTCCGTGCAGGGCGGAAGAACTTGCCATCCCGCCCGGGGATACCGGAGGGGAGGCGGCCCCGAAAAACGCGAGACACCCCCGCCGACGACGGCGGGGGTGTCTCGACGACGCGCGTGCGAAGCTTTTACGGGCGTCGGGCCGCAAAGCCCCGCCCGCGGAGGTCACTTCGCCGCCTTGATCCTCGCGGCGGCGGCGGCGGCGGCCTTGCGGACGGCCGGGAGGGGGTCGTCCTCCGACATGAGCTCGAGCATCGGCACGGCGCTCGCCGCGGCCTTGCCCAGCTCGGCGAGCGCGGCGACGGCCTCGAGCCGCACGAGGTCCCGCTCGCTCCGCAGCCCCTTCCGCAGCAGCGGCACCGCCTCGGCGATCAGCTTCTCGTCGTCGGGGGTGATCTTGAGCAGCGCCCACGCCGACACCGCCTGGCCCATCGGATCGTCCGCCTTGGCCATCAGCCCGCGGAGCAGCGCGGTGGCCGGCGCCGAGGCCGCACCGATCCGGCCGAGGGCGAAGATCGCCGGATAGCGCGAGGCGTCGTCGGCGGCGCCCCCTTCGACGACCTTCACGAGGGCCGGCACCGCCTCGGCGGCGTCGGGCCCGATCGCGGCGAGCGCCACCGCGGCGTCGCCCCGGTGCGCCGGATCGGCGTCGCCGAGGGCGACGACGAGGGTGTCGACCGCCTCCTTGGCCTTCGAACCGGAGGCGGCGAGCAGCTCCACCGCCAGCGTCCGGACCTCGGGATTGGCGAGGGACTTCTCGAGCGCGGCGACCGCCGTCGGCCCGAGACGCACAAGCGCCGTCGCCGCGGCGCCGCGAACCTCGGGGTTGGCATCCCCGAGGAGCGACGCGAACTTCTCCGCGACGGCGGCCTCGTCGGCGTCGTCGAGGCTGTCGGTGAGATCGGAGATCGCCGACATCGCCGCGATCCGGGCGTTCGGCCGGTCGCCGTCGAGCGCGCCGGTGAGGATCCCGAGCGACTTCGAGACGAGCGCCTTGTCCTCCGGATGGATCCGGGCCCGGGCCCAGGAGGCGATGCCAGAGAGGAAGGGATCGGCGTCGGTGCTCGCCTTCTCGAGCGCCGCGTCGGCCGCCGCGCCGCGCATCCGGCCGAGCGCGAAGGCGGCCGCGGAACGGACGGCGGCGTCGGGGGAGTCGAGGACCGTGGCGAGTTCGTCGGCGGCTTCGGCCGCGGGCTCGCCGATGGCGGCCAGGGCCAGCATCGCCTGGAGCCGTTCCTCGGTCTCGCCGTTCACCGCGGCGGCGGTGAGGGGAGCCGCCGCCGGGGCGGCGTCGGGACCGATCTCCGTGAGGGCCACGGTGGCCCAGTAGCGGGCCTTCGGATCCTTGAGCGATTCGATCAAGAGCGGGACCGCGTCGGCGCCGAGGTCGGCGAGCGACTGGAGCGATTCCATCACCACCGCCGGCTCGGCGTCGGCCAACTGACGATTGACGAGCGGGGCGAGCTTCGCGGGATCGGCCTCCAGCCTCGAGACCGCGCGGAGCGAGGCGCGGCGGACGCGGGCATCGGGGTGGACGGTCGTCTCCGCGAGCGCCCCGGCGGCGGCGGCGTAGGCCTGGAGGGCGTCGGCCGGAATCTCCTTGCGGTCGTCGTCGGCGCGGATCGCCCCGATCGCGGCCGCCGCCTGGGTGGCGACGATCGGGTCGGCGTCACGCAGCAGCGACACGAGCTTGCCGATCGCCGGGAGGGCGTCCTCGCCGATCGCGCCCAGGGCCCGGGCCGCATGCCAGCGGACGCGGACGTTCTCGTCGCCGGCGGCGGCCAGCAGCTTCTCCATCGCCGGCAGGGCGCTCTGCCCGAGCGAGGCGAGGTCGTCGATCGCCTTCACACGACCATCCTCGTCGGCGGCGGTGGAGAGTCGGGCGACGAGATCGGCCACGGCGGCGGCGCCGGGGGCGGCCGCGTCCGCCGCGGCGCCGGCGGGAGCGGCGGCCGCACCCTTCGGCGTCTCGGTGGCGGGCGGCGGGGCGGGATTGTCGGCGGGCTTCTCCGCGGCATCAGTCTTCGGGGCGGGCTTGGGGGGCACCTTCGGCGCGTCCTTGGCGACCGGCTCCCCGCCGTCGACGGCCTCCGCCTTGGGGGTGGGCTTGGGGGGCAGCCGGGGCGCGTCCTTCGTGACCTGCTCCCCGAGGACCACTTCCGGAGGTTGCTGGGCCGGACGATCGGCCGGCTTCGTCTTGGTGCACCCGGTCGCCGTCGCCAGTCCGACGACCCCGACCCACACGATCGCGCGCTTGGACCTCATCTCGATTCGCTCCACCACAGGGATTCGGTGCACGGACACGGAACGGCGGACACGGGCGGCGGGCCCGCATCGCGCGACTACTGAACCCATAGCATGGGAGGACATGGCCCCGCGCCGCTCGGGGAGGCCGGCACGGCGCCGTTTCCATGGCCGGCCCCGTCACCACCGTCACGACCGCGACGGCCGGTGCCGGCGACCGGCTCGAAGGCTCCTCCCCCGGCAAGCCGGACGTGCCCAGGTTCGTCGCCCGCCATTCCCAGGCATAGTATACTTCGACGATCGGGTGCCCGGCGGGTCTTTCCCCCCCGGGCTTTCGCACCGACCCCGATTTGCACTCCTCCGTTCGGTGTTCCAGGGTTGAGGGAGTCGGTCGCCCCTCACTCCCCCCCGTCGAACCACCCCTTCGAGGCAGGTCATGCGTCGCCGCCCCGTCCCCTCCCGAGTTCCCGCCGCCTCCCGAGTTCGCGCCGCGACCCCGCTCCTCCGCCAGACGCTCGTCTGCGCGGCGACGGTGCTCGTCGTCCTCGCCTGCTCCTCCCCGGCCCGTGCCCAGTGGGGCGGTTGGGGCTGGGGCATGGGGGGCGGCTATGCGTCGACGGCGGGTCAGGCCGCCGCGTACGGACTCTCCGACGTCATCCGTTCCGAGGGTTACGCCAACCTCCAGAACTCGGAGGCGGCGAAGAACTGGGAGGATGCCAAGACCCAGGAGATCCAGAACCGCGAGCGCTGGACCAACACCTACTTCGACATGCGGCGCACGAACAAGGAAGCGCGGCGGGCCGAGGCGGGGCCGGCGGTCACGCACGAGCAGGCGATCCGCTTCGCGAAGAACGCCGCCCCCCCGCGGCTCACCTCGTCCCAACTCGATCCGGTCACGGGCCACATCGAATACCCCCTCGTGCTCACCGACAAGGACTACGCCCCCTACCGCAACGATCTCGACAAGCTCTTCGCCGACCGGGCGGCGAGCGGCGGAAGTCTGCAGTTCGAGGACTTCCAGAAGATCCAGGGCACCGTGTCGAAGTTCATCGACGCCCTCAAGGCGAACGTCAGCCGCTACCCCGCCGGCGAGTACGGCAAGGCACGGACGTTCCTCGACAGCCTCGCCCACGAGTCGCGTTTCCCCGCGGGTTGAGCACGACGCGGGAAAAGGTGGCGCGCTCGGCGTCTCTTTCCACCGCGACTGCACAGAATGCGTCGTGCGGGACGGACTCGTCGAGTCCGCGGAAACTCGATCGACCCGAAGAATGCCCCGGCCTGGGTGAGCTAGGCGGAGTGCCCACCCAAGCCGTTGGGGCATCCTTCTGGATCGTGGGCCGCATCGAGGCGGCTGGTCGTCCCGTGGGACATGGAATCACCCGGGAGCGATCGCACCGGGGTACTCCACGCGATGCGCGGAGGTTCCGATGATCGCCATGGTGGTCCGGGGGAGGGATCGGACGGTCCCGACGGCCAGCAGTGCCAGCGCCGACTCTGTCGCACTCAACGCACGCATGGCGGACAGGCTCCGGGAACCTTCGGTCGTCTCCCTGATCGAAGGGAATACAAATCCCGTGCCAACGGCCCCGCAGCGGATCGCGGCTGGTTCGAATTGCCCGTGAATCGACGTGATCGGCCGGAAAACGCCGGCTTTTGGCCCGATGATCATGGCCGTACCGGACGATCGCCGGGCCGGGCGGCCCATCCCCGCGCACCACTTCGGCCTTCTTTCCAGGCAGCCACCTGCCCGGATGGAGTGCATCGCCCCCGACGCCACCCCCTCTGGACGCACCACCATGGCCGCCCCGGCTCCCGAAACGCTCGACCTGACGCCGCTCCTCCGCCTGCCCCGCCCCGCGCTCCTCGCGGCGCTCGCCGCCACCTTCCCGACCGCCGCCCCTCCGCTCGGGACCGCGACCGACGTGCCCAGGGGGGGGCGCTCCGCGGCGCTCGAGCGGCTCGCGCGGATCGATCCCGCCGGATATGCCCGCACCCGCAACCACGTCGACGGGAAGGTCACCGGGCTCTCCCCCTGGATCCGGCATGGCGTGCTCTCGCTCGCCGAGGTTCGGGACGCCGCGCTCGAGGTCGCCGGAACCGCCGCCGCCGCGGAGAAGCTGGTGTCGGAACTGGCCTGGCGCGATTACTGGCGCCGCGTCCAGGAGGCGATCGGCGACGGCGTCCGCACGTCGATCGCCCCCCCTCCCCCCGGCACGCCGGCCCCCCGGGAGCACCGGCTGCCCGACGAGGTCCACGAGGCGGCCACCGGCCTGGCCTGCATCGACGCCTTCGTGCGCCGGCTGCGCTCCACCGGCCTGCTGCACAACCATGAGCGGATGTGGTTCGCGGCCTGGCTCGTCCACGTGCGCGGCGTCGACTGGCGTGCGGGGGCGGATTGGTTCCTCTCCCACCTCGTCGACGGAGACCCGGCGAGCAACCACCTCTCCTGGCAGTGGGTCGCCGGGACGTTCTCGGCGAAGCCCTACCTGGCGCGTCGGGCGACGATCGAGGGCTGCACCGACGGCCGCTACTGCCGGGATTGTCCGCGGGCCGACGACTGCCCCTTCGACGCTCCCTCAAAGCCGGCCGCGGATGGCCCCGACCACTCGGCCGCGGCCCCGTTCCGCCTCCCCCCCGCCCCACGTCCGGCCCCCGCGCCGGTTCCGGCGCCGCGGCATCCCCTGGTCTGGCTCGCGCTCGATTCCGCCTCGGCGGAGAGCCCCGCGGCGCGGAGGCATCCCGAGGCGCCACGGCTGTACGTCGTCGAGCGGGAGTGGCTCGAGGCGGAGAGGCCGTCGCTGCTCCGGCTCGCGTTTCTCCTCGAGTGCCTCGCCGAGGTCCCGGAGGTCGTCGTGCTCGTCGGCGATCCGGCCGAGCTGTGTCCGCTGGTGGCGACCCGCTCGGGGTGCGACGGCGTGGCCGCGGCCGATTCCCCCTGCCCGCGCTTCCGCCGGGCGCTCACGCGGATCGCCCCCCGTCTCCCCTGCGTCATCCATCCCTGGCCACGCTTCGTCGACGACACAGCGATCCGCGATCTGGGGCGCTTCAGCCGTTACTGGAAGGGAGTGAGCCGCTCGGCACTCGTCCCGACGGAGGATCCGGCCTGATCCACCCCTCCCGGCGGGCGGTCCCACGCCAGGCAGAGGGGCACGTTCCACGCGAGTCTGCGGCCATCGGCCGGATGAGGAAGCGCGAGCCAAGCGGCGTGGAGCCACATCCTGGGCTCGACGTCCGCCTCCGGACCACCGTAGAGCCTGTCCCCCAGCACCGGGCACCCGAGCCAGGCGAGGTGGACGCGCAGCTGGTGCGACCGGCCGGTCACCGGCTCGAGCCGCAGCGCCGTGGCGCCGGCGCGCGGGGAGGGCCCGTCGATCGTCCACCAGCGCGTCGTCGCGGGGCGACCGAGCACCGGATCGACCCGGTGGCGGGGAGGGGCGTGCGGATCGGCCGCCAACGGGAGGCAGAGCGTCCCTTCGGCCTCGGGTGGGGCACCGCGGACGAGCGCGACGTACGACTTCTCCACCCCACCGCTCTCGAACGCCGCGCCGAGCGCCCGTCGGGCGTCGCGACGGCGGGCGAGCACGAGGAGGCCGGAGGTGTCACGGTCGAGGCGGTGCACCGCCTCCGCGCCCCCCAGGTCGGGCATCCGCGCGGCGAGCACGCGGGCCACGTCGGGCGGGTCGGCGGGGGTGCGGGCCGGCACGCTCGGCATGCCGCACGGCTTGTCCACCACCACCAGATGGTCGTCGACGAACAGGACGCGGATGCCCCCCTCCCGCGGATGCTCCGCCGCTCGGGCCTCCCCTCCTGCGGGGCCTGGAGGATGACTTTTTCCGGGGAGCACTACAGCACGCCCAACGCCTCGACCCAGGCGAGCAGCGTCTCCACCGGCGGGGTGTCGCCGGAGAGTTCGGGGAGGAGGCCGACCGGATAACCGGCCGCCTCGAGGCGCCGCCGATCGGCCTCCTCACGCGCCACCGCCGCCCCGGGCGACGCCCCGAAGAGCACGACGCGCGAACGTCCCGGTTCGGTGGGCTCGACCGCCGCCTGGCGGGGGAGCGTGGCATCGAGGAGCGCCACACCGCGGACGGTCGGCCCCAACGCCTCCGCCGCCAGCCAGGCGAACGCCCCGCCGGGGCCGCTCCCCGCGAAGGCGATCCGGGTCGGATCGATCGGCCGCCGCAGGCGCAGGCCGTCGAGCGATCGGGCCAGGGTCTGGACATCCTCCCGCCCCCAACGCTGGGCGTCGGCCGACACCGGCAGGACGACCGCGACGCCGTAGCGCGCGGCCGCGAGTTTCCACACCGACGCCGCGCGTCGCGCCGCCTGGTCGGCCTCGGCCCCCTTCGAGGCGGCCCCGGCGTCGCCCCCCGGCGGGCCGCACCAGACGAGGACGCCGAGCGGCTCGTCGGCCTTGCCCGGAGGCAGCACCACCCAGGCCGGTTTGGCGATCTCGGCCGCGGCGAGCCTCTCGACGACCGTCGCTTCCGGATCCGTTTCGCGGGTCGGGACGTCCGCCGGGGGGAGCGTCGGCTGTGCCGCGAGCGTCACCTCGACGTCGATCGACTCGCCCCCCCGTTCGATCCCCAGGCCGACCACGTCCCCGGCCTCGAGGCCGCCGACGAAGCCGGCGAGTTCCCCCGCGGAAGAGGGCGTGAGCCGGCTCTCCTCCGCCGCCGCGTCGAAGCGGCGCCGCACCGAGACGATCCGGTCACCGGCCCGGATCCCCGCGGCCGCCGCCGGCCCGGCGGGCCATGGCCAGGAGACCACCACGCCCCCCTCCCGAGCCCCTTCTCCGCCGGCGGGGGCGTTGCCGGGAGCGGCCGCCGCCCGCGCGGGGACGATCCCCAACACCGGCTTCCGCCACGGCGGCAGCGACGCCACCAGGGAGACGCGGAGCGGGATCCGTTGCGGCTCGGACCCCCGTTCCACGACGAGATCGATGACATCCCCCGCATGGAGCGGGGCGAGGGCGTGACGGAGCTGGGCGACGCGCGTCACCGGAGTTCCCCCCGCCTCGACGATCCGGTCGCCGGGACGGAGCCCCGCCTTGGCGGCCGGCGACCCGGCCCGGCAGGTGGCGACCACCGGCGGCGCGGTGAACGGATCGCGCGAGGCGTACCCGATCCCCATGACGCCGGGCTCGAGCGTCTCGCCGTTCTGAAGGCGGGGCAGGACCCGCATCACGTCCTCGAGCGGAACGGCGAAACCGATCCCGGAGTCGTACAGCTCCGTGCCGGTGGTCATGCCGGCGGTGTCGGCCGGGAGGGGCGCGAGGATGCCGATGACCCTGCCGGCGATGTCCGCGAGCGCCCCGCCGTAATTCGCCGGCGACACCGAGGCGTCGGTCTGCACCGCCCGCCCCCAGGCCCGGTTCGTGGCCGAGAGGATTCCGATCCCCACGCTCGGTGCGGGGGACTCCCACGCCCGGCCCAGGGCGATCGTCCACTGGCCGACGCGGAGCGCGGCCCGGGGGGCGACCTCGGGCACGAACAGCGGCGGCGCTTCCGGCGGGAGATCGACCTTGAGCAGCACCAGCCCGCGGGACAGGTCGCGTCCCGCCACGCGCGCCACCCGGCGGGCGCCGTCGGGGAGCGTCACCACCACCTGATCGATGTCCTTGGGCACCGCGAACGCGGTGGCGAGGATCCAGCCGTCGGCACCGACGACGACGCCGCTCGACGGACCCGCCGCGGGGGGCGCCTCGGACGACGCGCCGAGCCCCGCCTCCGAGACCCCCGCCACCTCGACGCGGACGACGGCCGGCGCGAGGCCAGCGGCCACCGCGTGGAACGCCGCCTCCTCCTCGAGGTCGGGGCCGGTCTCCTCGGCGGCCGCGACGCCGCAGGCGCCCCACGCCACCGCCGCGAGCAGGAGCCACGCGCACCCCGCGCGGGCGGCCGGCGGCCGCGGACCCTCGCGCCGCGGCGACACCCGCACCCGCCCCGCGATCGGATCCATGCGATCACCGCCTCTCATGGCTTCACCGCCGCCGCGGGCTTCGCCCCCAGCGCTCCGACGACGATCTCCCCCGCGCGGATCACGGTGAGCTGCACCGGATCCCCCTCGGCGAGGGCCGCCAGACGCTCCTGCACCGCCAGGCGCGACGCCACCGACGTGCCGTTGACGGCCACCACCAGGTCGTCGGGCCGCAGTCCGGCGCGGGCCGCCGACGATCCGTCGCGCACGCTCTCCACGAAGGGGGGAGTCTTGTCGAGGAGATCGGGGACGAGGACGAGGCCGAGGAGGCCGAGGTCGAAGCCGGTGGCGCCGGGGCCGCCGTCGGCCATCCCCTCCGTCGGCGCCGTCTGGCCGCCGATCACCTCGCGGTATCCCGCGGCCACCTCGTCGATCGGCAGGGCGTAGTTGAGCCAGACGCCGGTGGAGGTGGCGCGGAGTTCCTTGCCGATCATGCCCACGAGCCTGCCTCGCCAGTCCACGAGGGCCCCTCCGGGGGAGCCGGGGTTGCTCGTGGTGAAATCGAGGAGGTAGACGTCGCCGCGGTAGGGTGCCTCGTGCGCCCCGCGCCGCGCGGCCAGCGGCACCACCGTGGAGATCACGCCGTGCTGGGCACTGACGCGCTCGTCCCCGACCGCGACGCCGAAGAGATTCGTGAGCGCGAAGACGCGCGTCCCCGCCCCCACGCGCCGCGCCACGCTCGCCGACGCCCCGGCGGTCTCCCCCGCTTCGTCGGGGAGCGCGAAGGAGGGGAGCTCCTCGGCCGCGAGCGTGAGCAGGGCGAGTTCCCGGCGCGGATCGACGCCCACGAGGGTGGCGGGGAAGCGTCTTCCGTCGTCGAGCACGCAATCGATCCCGTCGGAATCGAGGACGGTGCTCTGCACGGTGACGACATGCCCGGCGGGGCTCACGAGGATGCCGCTCTGGTAGCCCTCCAGGCCGCGCACGCCGCCGGCGCCGTAGATCTTGACGACACGGCGGGCGGCGCCGGCGATCGTCTCCTCCGGCGTGGCGGCGCGGACGGCACCGGCGAGCGAGGCGAGGGCGGCGAGGGCGAGGGCGACGCCGCGGACGTCGAGCAGGCGGATCATCGGACCACCTCCCCCTCGGAAGCCGCCTCGGCGGCCTCGATCGACTCGATGCGGAAGCGGCCGAAGACCTCGTCGGCGTGCCTGACCTCGAAGCCCGTGGGGAGCCCGGCCGCCGCGCCGTCGGGATGGAGGAACCGCACCTCGCACGGATCGGCGTCGGGGGTCGGCCAGAGTTCGATGCCGAGGATGGTTCCGCCGCCGTCCACGAGGAACCGTGCCTCCACCGACGAGGCGGCGGTGTCGAGGACGTCGACCAGGGTGGCCCCCCCGGCCGTGCCCGGCGCGGCGGTCGCGGACCCGGCCGCCATCCCCTCCGCGGGCCACGCAGGCGCGCTGCCCCAGTAGGTGGTGCGGCCGAGCGGCGCGGGGCCCTCGCACACCAGGCGCCGCCAGAGCACGAGTGCCGCGAGCAGGCCGCCGCTCCCCGGTGGAGCCGGCACGGCGTCGAGTTCGCCGGCCGGATCGACGGCGCTGGTGCCGGTGGGGAGATCGATCGTCGCGTGACGGTCGGAGAGTTCGATGCGGAAGGGCTCCCCCTTCTCGAGCGTCCCCTTGATCACCCACGGCCCGCGTCCGGTGCCGCGGTGGCGCTCGGCGACGCCCCGCGCCACCCGGTCCCGTTCCACGACGTTGAAATGGAAGTTGGTGAAGCCGACGCGAGCCTCGTACATCCCCGCGAGCGACTCGGGGAGCGTCGGGGCCGCCTTCGCGCCGGCGGGCGGACGGGCGGGAGCGCCCGGCCTTCCCGGGGGACCTTCCTCGCCGCCGGGACGACCGCCCCCCTCCTCCCGCTCGTCGCCGCCGGCGACGCTCTTCGCCCGCTCGCCCGAGGTGTGGAGCGCCGAGAGACGCACCAGGGCGCCGGTCCGCCGCGCCCCGCGCCGCCAGACCACCGGCACGCGCCACCCGGCCGGAAAGGTGCCGAGGATGTTCTTGAGGGCGTTCACGGTGCGCACGGGACGCCCGGCCACGGAGACGACCTCGTCGTCGTAGCGCAGGCCGCGCCGCCACGCGTCGGACGACTCGAGGATGTCCGACACCACCACCCTGCCGTCGGCCGCGGTGGCCACCGTGGCGCCGAGCGTGGCATGGTCGACGAGCCTCCCCCCCTTCAGGCAGCCGAGGAAGTTGCGGAGTTGGTTGGACGAGATGGCGTAGCCGACGCCCACGTTCACCCGCCCCCGTTTCTCGAACGACGCCCGGCCGTTGACGCCGATCACCCGCCCCGCGGCGTCGAACAGCGCCCCGCCCGAATTGCCCGGATTGATCGCGGCGTCCACCTGGAGGCAGTCGGCGTACTCGAGGATCGTGCCGGCGGGGAACTGGTACCGATGCACCCCGGAGACGATCCCGAAACTGATCGACGGCGCCAGGTCGGTGGCCAGCAGGAAGGGATTGCCCGCGGCGAAGCAGGGGTCGCCGACCTCCACGCCGTCGCTGTCGGCGAGTTCCACGAAGGGGAAGTCGTCCCGACCGACGAGCTTCACCAGCGCCACGTCGCCGGTCGGATCGAGTCCCACGAGCACGGCGTCGTGGACGCTGCCGTCGGCGAGCCCGACCTTCATCGCCACCCCGGCCGGCTGGACGACGTGGAAATTGGTGAGCGCGTAGCCGTCGGGGCTGACGAGCACGCCCGACCCGCCCCCGGCCTCGCCGGCGAAGATCGCCACGGCGGCGCGCGAGGCCCGCTCGATGACCTCGACGCGTTCGCGTTCCGCGGCGAGGACCCCCTCGGGGACCGCGCCCGCCGCCGGCGCCGTGGCCGTCGCGAGGAGGGCGACGACGACGAGGCGGATCACGCCACGGCGGCCCGGGATCGCGGCCAGCGGAGGGATGTGGTCGCTCATTGTTCGATCACCGGCGCACCGAGCCTGACGGCACACCCGCCGTCGCCGCCACCGACGAAGTCCACGGTGATCGAGAGCCGCCTCCCGCCCGTCACGTCGACGTCGATCGGGACGCCGTCGGGCAGCGTGGTCGTCGCGTCGATCCGGTGACGCAGTCGCTCCTCGTCGTCGACCGCCACGGAGAGCACCACCGCGCCGGCGGCCAGTTCGCCCGCCGCCGGGGCGGCTGTGGCACGGAACCTCCGGCTCTCCGCCGGCACCCGCCAGACCATCGTGGTGCGCGGGCGCACGACCAGTCCACCCCGCGCGAACCCGCCTCCCGGCTCCACCGGACGGGGGCCGAAGTGGGCCGCCAGGCCCGGCACCTTCGCCAGCCCCCCGAACCAGGGCTCGACCTCGAGACGCTCCGGCGCGAGCGTCACGAGCGACACCGTGCGCCCCGCGGCCCAGTCGAACCGCGCGACGATCCCCGGGGGGAGTCGCATGTCGCCGTCGAGCACCAGGCCCTCCGCCGACCATTCCACGCCGCCGCCCCGCAGGCTCCCGCCGTCGAGGGTGACGGCGACGCCCCCCGCCCGGCGGGGAGGGGCCTCGGGACGGACCCAGTGGAGCCCGACGACCTTCGCTCGCTTCACCGGGATCGTCTCCTCGTCGAGGACCACCGTCACCGTCTCCGCCGACACCCCCTTGATGGCGCACTCGACGAACTCCTGCCCGTCGGCGGCCGCCACGACCAGAAGATCGCTCTCCGCCGCCTCGGGGAGCGAACCGAGCCAGCCGGCACCAGGCGCGCCTCCCGGGGCGTCGGTGCGGTGCCTCCAGGCCACGGTGCGGACGCGCTCCGCCGGCAATCCGACCGTTCCCTCGGGGCGGACGAGCGTCATCTTCGCGCCATCCCAGGCGACGTCGTCGCCGTCGATCCAACCGCCGTCCACCAGCATGAGGCGCACCGCGCGGGGGGCGTCCGCCGCCGGCACGAGGCGTTCGAGGGAACGCACCTCGGCGATCGGCAGCCGCGCCTCGGCGCCCGCCGTGGCCACCACCACCCCTTCCCGATCGACGCGCACGAGCCCCCCTTCCGTGACGCCGCCGTCGCCACGTTCGAGCTTCCACGCGGCGGGATCGGCGGCCGCGGCCGCGAGGGCCACCGTCGCCAGCAGGGCCGCGGGCACGGCGGCCTGGACGATCCGCACGGGGAGGGGGCGGTGCGAACGCCGGCCGGAGGGCACGGCGCCGGCCGCGTCGGCGGACGATCCCGGGGGCGACGGTGTCATGGGGCCTGCTCCCCGGAGGCGAGACGCTTGAAGTACTGTTCGATCGCCTCGCGGTAGTGGGCCGGAAACTCGCGGCCGATCTGCTGGAGGGCCTGCTCGCGCTCGTGCGGCGGGAGATTCCCCCACCCTTCCCCGTCGCCGAGGTCCCGGCGCGTCACCTCGCCCGCCCCCTGGGCGCCGGCGATGCGGCTGTCCTCCATCGGCTTGCCGCCACCGGAATTGCCCGAGCCGGAGGCGCTGCCTCCCCCGCCGGACTGCTGATCCTGCTGTTCCTGGAGCTTGGCGATCAGCTTGTCGAGCGACTCGATCACCCCGTCCTGGACGCCGCGCGTCACCGGACCGGCGCGTCCCTGACCGAGCCGGCGCGTGATGTCGCGCATGCGCCTGGCGATGTGGTCGAGCGACTCGTCCTCGAGCGACGCCAGGTCGGCGCGCAGCAACCGGGCGACGCGCTCGTACCGCACCGGGATCTCCCCGGCGCGTTCGAGGAGCCTGTCGACCGTGACGAGCGCCTCCTCGGTGCGCACGAGCCAGTGCTGGCAGGCGGCGGTGTGGAAGAGCAATCCCGCCGGATCGACCGAGGCGAGGGGATCGAGGCCGGAGAGGAGCGCGAGGCCGTCGTCGTAGCGGGCCTGCCGCACCAGTTCCCGCCCCAGCCAGGAGCGGACCACGTCGCGCTCGAAGGGGTCGGTCGCGGGGTCGTCCACCCAGGCCGGGAGCACGGCGGCGGTCACCGGCGGGACCCCCGGGGTGGCGGCCACCACCGACAGCACCGGCAGGCAGCGCGGATCGGCCTCGGCGACGGTGGCCATCACCGCGTCGAGGAGATCGACGGCCGGATCGGCCCCCCGTCGGGCCCAGGCCTCGCGGGCGGGACCGCGCCGGTCGGCGGCCACCGTCGGCCCGTCGATCCAGGCCTCCAGCCGTGCCGCCACCGCCTCGCGGGCCGGGATCTGCCAGGTGGCGGGGCGGGCCAGTTCCGGAGACGCGGCGGCGTCGGCCGCGAGCGTGGAAGGCACCTCGGCCGTGCAGGACGGCGACCCGCCCCAGGCGACGGCCAGGCAGGCCGTCGCGACGAACGCACCGACTCCGCGCTCAACCATCGGCAGCCTCCTCACTCCGTCAATCCGGTGACGATGTCGTGAGCCGCACGCTCGATCTTCCGCTGCCGGTCGGCGAGGCGGCGCACCGCGTCGAGCAGTTCGGGCTCCTCGGCCTGCTCGGCACCCTCGCCGAGCACCTGCGAGAACCGCCGGGTGCGCGTGTTCACGCGCATCTGGAGGGAGCGGATCATCTTCAATTCGGACAGCTTGTCGACGAGCGGCTGCTCCCCGGGCTCCGCCGGCCGCCCCCCTGCCTGCCCCTTCTGCCGCTGCTGCTGGTCGCGCTGCGCCTTTTCCAGGGCCGCCACCATCTCCTCGAGGTTGGAGACGATGTCCTGGACGATGCCGCGCGTGGTGGAGCCCGCGTCACCGCGGGCGAGACGGCCGGCGGCCTGTTGGGAATCGTCCCGGACCTGCTCGAGCGCCTCGGGGATCGCCACCGCGGAGCCGTCGTCGCGCACGAGCGTCAGGGCCCGCACCGCGTCGGCTCCGACCGCCGCCTGGTCGCGGCCCAGTCGCGCCGCCTCCAGTTGCCGCTCCCGATCCCGCTCCGTGACCGGCTCGGCCGACAGCTTCTCGATGCCGGCCAGGACGTTCTTCTCGGCACGCAGCATGCCGCGCAGCCGCGCCTCGAGCTGGACGAGGAGCCGCTCCACCTCCTGCTCGCGCAACTGCCGCAGGATCTCCTCGAGCTCGGCCCGTGCGGTCTCCAGTTCCTCGATCGCCTTCTCCTGATCCTGGCGGGCGTCGCGCCGCTTCGCCTCCTCGATCGCTTCCTCCGCCTTCCGCATCCGCTCCGCCGCCGCCTCGAGCCGGTTCTTCGTGCGCCGCGCCCTCGAGGACTCGTCGTCTCCGTCGGGCTCCCCCTCGCCCCCCTCCGCTCCACCTTCTTTCCCCGCTTCCGCTTCCTGGCCTTCAGGCGCGGCACCACCCGGCTGGGCCGCTTCCCCTTCCGACTTTCCCCCCGGCTTCCCCGACCCCGACTCCGATTCCTGCCCGCCGCCGGACTCGCCCGGCTCGCCGGCCTCTCCCTGGCCCGACTCCTTCCCCGGTTTCCCCTCGCCCTCAGGCGCGCTCCCCTCGCCGCCGGGCGACGGGGCGTCTGCGGGCTTCTTCCCGGGGCCCCCCTCCTCGGATCGTCCCTCCCCCGACTCTTTTCCGGACGGTTTCTTCCCCCCCTTCATCGCTTCCCCGCCGGCGTCGCGGATCTCCATCCGCTTGGCGAAGCCCCCCAGGTCGCGCGAGAGGCCGTCGGTCTCGCCGGCCAGCGACTCCTGGCGGTCCGCGAGTTTCTCTCCCGCGGCCCCCGCCTCGGTGGCCCCCTCGATGTCGCGCTGCTTGGCGATCAACTTCGAGACCCGGGCGAGGAACTGCTTCACCTCCTCCTTGGCGTTGGCGAGTTGGCGGTCGGAGTCGCCGGCCTCGAGGAGCGTGAGCAGCTCCCGCAGCTGCTCGATCGCCGAGGCCTGCGTGGTTCCCGCCTTGAGCAGTTGTCCCTTCTCGAGCAGTTGGACGATGGTGTCGAGGCGGCCCCCGACCTCCTGGTCGCGGGCCTGCTCGAACACCCCGCGCAGCACCGCCGCCCGCCGCGGATCGCTCGGGGCGAGGAGATCGGCGAGCCGCAGGAACGTCTTCTCGAGCTCGCGGTACTGCGCGAGCAGTTGCTGCTCACGGGCGGCGAGCGCCTCCGGTTCCCCGGCGGCGGGAGGATCGCCCGCGGCCGGGGCCTCCTGCGCCGGGACGAGGGGGCCCGGACAGGCCAGGGCCAGGGCCAGGGCCAGCGCGACGACACGGACGCACCACGTCGTCGCCCCGGCGTCGGCGGACGGCGGACGGGTCGGGTGACGGAGCGGAAGCTGCGGGGCGGGGCTCATGGTCTCTCCAGGACCTCCTTGGCACGCTGCCGCTGACGCTTGAGCGTCTCCGATCGGATCTCCTCCTGCGTGCGGATGACGCCGCGCAGGATCTCGATCACCTCGTTGTACGACTCGAGCTCCATCATCTTATCCAACACGGCCCGCATCCGCGCGAGCACCTCGTCGGTGCGGCGGAGGATCGCCTCCCGGGCCTCGGGCGCCGCCCCGCGGGCCGCCGCCGCGAGCGCCGGAAGGTCGCCGGTCGCCAGGGTGCCGAGCGGTGCCGCGATCTGCGTCCCCAGCCGGGTGTCGAGTTCCGACGTGAGCAGCGCGTTGTTGTCGAGCTCGGCGCGGATCGCGCGGAAGGCCTCGGCGATGTCGGCGGTCTCGCCGGCCGCCCGCGAGGCCGACTCGGCCAGGCGCCCCGCCTCGAGCGGCCATGCCGCGTCGCCGCCGTCCGGATCGCCCTCCCCGTCGGCGTCCCCGTCGGCACCCGGCGCCGCCGCGTCCCCGCCGGCGGCGGCCGCCGCGAGGCGTTCCCGGGCGAGCGCCAGGTCGGAGACGACGCTCTCGAATCGCCGCCGGAGGAGGATCTCCCGGGCCTCGAGCATCGCCATCAGGGCCTCGGGCGAGACGACGGAGAGGGTCCACGCGTCCCCCACCCCCTCGTTGGCCCCGCCGTCGAGCGTGCAGGCGTCGCGGGCCGACACGCGCAGCACGAGCGTCGAGCCGACCGCCACGCCGAGCGGCTCGAGGGCCACCACCTCCGGCGCGTCGTCCCCGAGTTCGGCCACCGTCGCCCCGGCGCGGATCCTTCCGATCGGGAACGCCGTCGCGGCCCCCTCCCCGACGGCGAGGTTCGCGGCGGCCGAGGCGAGGCCGTGATCGTCGCTGATCGACCCGACGAGCGGGATCCGCGCCACGGGGGTGACGGCGGTGGAGATGCCGCGCATGCGCACCGCGACCCGGGGCGGCTCGTCGGGGATCGCGGTCAGGATCACGGCGATCGGATCCCGGTTGTCGAGCCCGTGGACGTCGGTGAAGCGCACGACGAGCGTGCGCTCCCCGTCGAAGGGCCCGACGCGGGCGGCGATCGAGTCGGGGGGCGTCCCCTCCGGCGGCGCACCCGGCTCGAGCGTCGCCAGGAGCGGTCCCGTGCCCTGGCCGTCGGCCGTCCCGACGGCGACGCTCGCCGCCGCCAGTGGCTTCGTGGCGTGGAACACCAGATCGACCGTCGCACCGCGCGGCACCGCGACGATCCGCGACGACGGCACGGCGCGCGTCCCTCCCCCCAGGTACTCCGGGAGCGTGGCGGTGACCTCGACACGCTCGAGCGCCGGTGCGTCCACGGCGGCCAGCCGCAGGCCGCGCAGCCGCGCGTCCCCCCCGCGGATCTCCACCTCGAGGTCCTCGGTGACACCCTTCACGACGTGGCCGAAGGACTGCTCGTCGCCCGCCACGCCTCCGCGGGCGCCCATCCGTTCGGAGCGCCACGCCCCCCCGCGTGCCGGCCTGAAGCGCACCTCGATCACGTCGGGGATCTCGCCCGTCGCGTCGGCGGCGACGAGCAGATCGACGTCGGAACCACGGGCCACGGTGCGCACCCCGTCGACGAAGCCCTCCGCCCGGAGACGCACGCGGCGGGGCCAGGGCGTGTCGTCGAGAAGGAACAGCCGCCGCGCCCACAACCCCGCCACGGCGGGCCTCGAGAGCACCATGCCCGCCACCGTCGCCAGCGCCAGCGCGCCGAGGAGCGCGGTGGCGAGCAGGCGTCCGCGGCGGAACAGCCGGCGCGGATCGACGCGATCGACGCCGGCGGCGGCCTCGTCGATGGTCCGTTCCAGGAGCGTCGCGTCGACCCCTTCGCGCGGCCGCGCGGCGAGTTCGATCGCCGTGGAGAGGCTGTCGCGGAATCCGGGGTTGCCCCGCTCGACGAGCGTGGCCACGGAGGCGTCGCCCATCGGCGTGGCGAGACGCTCGAAGAGGAATCGCCGGGCCACCGCCGCGAGCGCCGCCACGACCGCGAGGGCCAGCGCCGCGCGTGTCCACGCCGGCGGTTCCACCGCCCGATCGAACGCCATCGTCGCCCAGAAGGATGCCGCGAC
>CAZMOU010000013.1:36447-39691 GCA_964567835.1 uncultured Chitinophaga sp.
AACTCGACGTTCACGAGGCCGAGCGACAGCTGGGCGACCACGATCGCCACGAGCGCGATCCCCTCCACCCACACCCACCCCCGGGCCTGCCGTCGGACCGATGCCACGAGCGCCTCGAGCCGGCGCAGGCCGCTCGCCGCGCCGGGGGAGAGGGCACGCGGGGGAGGATCGCTCGGTGGGGAGACGGCGGTGGACACGATGCGTGGATCCGGGCGGGGACGATCAGGCGAGTTTGACGAGACGGCGGACGATCCATTCGAGGCACAGGGCGCCACAGGCCAGCGCCAGCAGCAGGCCGTTGAGACGACGCTTGAAACCGGCGTCGGGGGCGCCGGTCTCGTACTCCCGCCGCGACCGATCGAGGAACCTCGCGGCGAGCGCCGCCGACTGCTCCTCGCCCCAGGGGGCGTCGGCGATGAAATGGACCCCTCCCCCGGTGAGCACGCCGAGGCGATCGAGGAGACCCCGGTCGAGCCGCGGCCGCTCCAATTCCCGGTCGGGGAGCCGGGCCTGGATCGCCCGGGAGAGCGTCTCGCCCGACCCGTCACCCAGATCGACGTCGATCCGCCAGCGTCCCTCGCGGGAGGCCACGAAGGCCCCCTGGAGGGCGTCGGGCCGGCCGGGATCGGGAGCCAGGAGCACGCGCGACGGGGCCCCTTCCGGCCCCTCCACCCGGCAGGTGGCGCCGGCGAGCCCCGCGGCGTCGCCGTCGGTGGCCACCACGCGCACGGCGATGGTGGCACCGACCGGATGGCGGTCGCGGTCGACGAGCAGCCGGGCGCGGCGTGATCCGGCGAGGAGACGCCCCTGCGAGACGTGCCGCACCAGCTGCGTCGTGAGCCGCTCGAAGAAGGCGTCGTCGAGGGACCGCAGCCGCCACGTCTCCCCGCTGCCGAGATAGAACACGGTGCCCGACCCGTAGAACTGCCCCGCCATCGCCACCGCGCCCCGTCCCTGCGCGCCGGCCGCGGCCGGCGACCCGGGGGGGAGCACGCGGGCGTAGACCGAGGCGCCCGGCTTCGGGGCGACGGCGTCGAAGCAGGCGAAGAAGCCCGGAAACTCGCCCCACACCGTCTGGCTGGCGACACGGCTCCCGGCCAGCCAGAGGAACTCCGCATCCGCGCCGTCGCGAGTGAACTCCAGCGCCATCGGCTCCTCGAACCCGGCCGGCTCGTCGCCGGCCACCTTCCCCGAGGGGCGCAGCTCCACCGGATGCAGCGCCCGCACCACCGTGGTCTGCGGGTCGGCGAGCCAGGCATCCATGAACACGTGGCCCGCGACGAGCACCAGTCCGCCGCTCTCGCGCGCCACCCAGCGCTCGAGGCGGGCCTGGGTGGCCGCGTCGAAGTTCCGCCAGTCGACGTCGAAGGCGACGACGCAGTCGTAGGCCGACAGCTCCTCGGCGGTGGCGGGGAACGCGTCGAGGATGCGGCGGGCATCCTGCGAGGCGCCCCGCGTGGCGGTGCCGAGGTAGACGTCGACGGCGAAGCTGTCGTCGCGCTCGAGGACGTTGCGCATGAACTGGTACTCGCGCGTCGGACCGCTGGCCACGAGCAGCACCTGGGTGACGCGATCGACGACCTCCACCTCCGCCGTCCGGGAGTCGTCGGCGGGGGTGCGGTCGGTGGGGGGCGGCGTCACGCGGATGGCGAGGTCGTGCCTCCCCGGCGCCTCGATCCCCGGCACGTCGAACCGCACCGCGGCGAGTTCGCCGTCGGCGGCCAGCACCACCTCCGTGCCGTCGATGACGCGGGCCCCCTCCGTCGCCCCCCCCGCCGCGGCGCCGGCGGTCGGCAGTTCCACGAGATCCACCTTCACCGTCTGCCCCTCGAGCCCCTGCGCCTGCAGATGGCCCTGGACGATGAACCGATCCCCGGGATAGACGCGGGCCGGCACGAGCAGGTCGGCGACGCGCACGTTGGTCGGCAGCCGCTCCGATCCGGCGCCGATGGCGAACAGTGGCACCTCCGCGCGGGCGAGCGCGGCGGCCGTCGCCGCCGGGTCGATCCCGGCGTTGTTGCCCCCGTCGGTGAGCAGCACCACGCCGGCGAGCGAACCGGCGGGCTCCCGGTCGAGCACCGCCGCGAGCGCCTCGCCGATGCGTGTCTCGAACCCGCCCGGTCGCAGTCGGTCGCGCCATTGCCCCTCGGCGTCGCGCGTCGGCTCGTCGGCGCCGCGGACCGCGGCGGGCTGTCCGGCCCGCGGGAGGACGGCCAGCGCCTCGGCGTCGGCGTCGAAGCGCCACACCGCCACCTCGTGGCGGGGGGCGAGCGCGGCGAGGAGCCCGCCCGCGCCGAGCACGTCGAGGACCTTCGCCGCGCGGCTCCCGGCGGGGACGGCGAGCGCCGGGGCGTCGGCCCCCGGGGCCGGCGCGGACTCGGCAGGATCGAAGCCGGCGGGGAGGGTCATGCTGGCGCTCGAGTCGACGAGCACCGCCACCCGGGAGGGGAACACCACGGCGTGCTCCTCGATCCGCTCGAGATCGAGCGCGGCGAGCAGCAGGGCCGCCAGAGCGCCGAGGCGCAGCAGGGCGAGCAGGGCGCCGACGCCGCGCGGCAATTCGACGGCGTCGCGCCGGTACATCCACACCACCCACGCCACCACCGCGGCGATGCCGGCGACGAACAGCGGCATCTGCCACCACTGCGTGAAACCGTCGACGAGCGCGCTGGTGAGGCGGTACTCGACCGACTCGGCTGCGGCGGGGGATGGCGGCATGGGTGGGTGTCGGGCCGGGGGACGGGTGGGTGCGGGACAGGGTCTATTCAAGCGGTCCGACGGCCGACGGGATGGTAGCTGGCCGACCAGGCCACCACCTGCTCGAGGAGAAGGAGACCGAGGAGGATCCAGAGCAGCGGCCCGACGAGGGAGGCCCCCGAACCGGTGCGCGCGCCCGGCTCGACGGACGTGGCATCCTCGTAGGAGAACGGCACGCCGGCGAGCGCGGCGTCGAGACCTTCCCGACCGACGCGGGCCAGGCGACCCTCCGCCGGATCGACGTTCACCGCCACGAGTTTCTCGCGCTCCGTGCCGTCCGCACGGCGCCAGCGCACGGCGTAGGTCCCGGCGGCGTCGCTCGTGGGGAGGGACGCGGTCATCCGCCCCGCCGCGTCGGGCCGCGCCGCCTGGTGGACGACGGTGCCGTCCGGGGGCACGAGGAAGTCGACCTCGAGACCGTCGGAAGCGGGATCGAGGACCACGCGCACGGGCGTCCCCACCTCGAGGGCGGCGGCCCGGCGCCGTC
>CAZMOU010000013.1:39701-46575 GCA_964567835.1 uncultured Chitinophaga sp.
CTCCAGTTCGAGCATCACTACCACCCAGCTCGGGTTCCCCCGCGCCCAGGTGTTCCAGGTCGGCGCCGCCGTCGAGAGCACGGCGGCGACGGTGCCGGCGCCGTAGGAGCGTTCCACCATGAGGGGGGCGCCGTTGCGCAGCGAGAGCATGCGGCGCAGCCCGGTGCCGTCGGCCGGCTCCCATCCCCGTTCCATGGCGGCGTAGCGGTCGATGCGGACCGCGTCGAGCAGGGGATTGCGCTGGCCGGCGAGCACCGCCACCACCGGGTGGTCCTCGACGACGACGTCGGGGCGACGTTCGCCGGCGTCGGGCAGGAGATCGACCGCCCCGGCCAGCGGCAGGGGGAACAGCCCCTCCCCGTCGCGGTGGAGCGTGCGGTTGACCACCTCCGGCTTGGTCCGCGGCCCGACGAAGAACACCACCCCGCCGCCGTCGCGGGCGTACGCCTCGAGCGCCGCCACCTCCGGCTCGTCGAGACGCTCCACGTCGAGGAGCCAGACGCCGCCGAAGGTGGAGAGATCGAGCGTGCCGAGCGCCCGCGGGGGCTCGACACGGGGCTCGAGGCCGGTGGGGGCGCCGGCGCCGGGGGCGAGCGCGGCGGCGAGGTAGAAGGCGTCGCCGGCCCGCGGGCCTCCCGCCGGGGCGGCGCCGGCCGGGGCCTCCGCCAGGGCCCCGTCGACGAGGAGCACCGGGACGCGGTCGACGACGTCGATGACGGCGGAACGCACGTCGTCGGCGGGGAGGACGTCCGCCGGGAGCCGGGCCTCGACGACGTGGCTGCCGGCACGGGGGAAGCGGACGTCGAAGCGCCGGGTGACCGCGCTCGAGGCGGCGATGTCGTCGATCCGCAGGCCCGATCGCGGCGCGCCATCCTCGCGCAGATCGACCACCACGTCGCGCGCCGGTGCCGGGCCGTCGTTCCGCACGGTGATCTCGAGCGGCACCACCACCCCCGCGGCCGGCACGCCCCCGGCCACCTCGAGGCGCTCGACGGAGAGGTTCGACGCCGCCGGCACGGCGGCGGTCGCGCCGCAGTCGATCATCCGGAGTTCCACCCCCTCCGCGGCGAGTCCGCGGAGCAGGGCCACGGTGTCGTCGGCGGACTCCCACTGCGCCGCGCGGAAATCGCTCACGAGCCACACCACCCGGGTCGCGCCCGACCCCCCCTCCCCGCCGAGCGCTTCGGCCGCCGCGGCGAGGGCGGGACGGGGTCCGCTGTCCGCCGCCGAGGGCCCCATCCGGGCGAGGGTCGCGCGGATGCGCTGGATCGTCTCCGCCGTCACCGACTGCCGCGGCACGTCGAAGCGGGCGGCGGCCTCCGGCGCGTCGCCATCCTGCGGCGGCGCGTCGGCGGGCGCTTGGTCGGGATCGAGGCGCGAGAACCTCCCCAGGGCGATTTCCTGGCGCCCCCGGGCGGCGAGCAGGTCGCCGCAGATCCGCTCCACGACCCTCCTCCCCCTGTCGAACGCCGTGGCGGCGTCGGCGCCGTCGGCACCGGTCCGGTCGCCCATGGAGTAGCTGTCGTCGAGCAGCACCACGTGGGACGTGCGGACGTCGCCGAGGAACTGGCCGAGGGCGTGCGTCCAGCGCGGCCGGGCCATCACCATCACGATGCCGAGGATCGCCGCCACGCGGAGGGCGAGGAGGAGGAGTTGCTTGAGGAGGACGCGCGTGCGGTACTTCTTCTGGCTGGCGAGGAGAAACTCCATCGCGGCCCACGGCACGCGCCGGTGGCGGAGGAGGTTGATCAGGTGGATCACCACCGGCGCCGCCACCAGGGGCAGGCCCCACCACAGGAGCGGCAGAAAGTCGAACGACGGCACGCCGATGCTCCTCGATCGGGACGGGTCACACCGCGAGGGCGGAGCGGCGGGAGAGGAACTTCACGAGCGCCACGTCGACCGGTTCGCCGGTGCGGACGAGCGAGTAATCGACATGCGTCGCCGCGGCACGCCGGCGCACGTCGGCGAGGAACGCCTCCAGGGCCGCGAGGTAACCCTCGCGGAGCGCCCGCGGGTTGCAGGCCAGGTGGTCGGGCACCTCCAGCCCCTCGAAGCGCGTCGGACCCTCGAAGGGGAAGTCGAGTTCGTCGTCGTCCAGGACGTGGAGGAGGACGAGGTCGTGCCCCTGCTTGCGCAGCATCTGCAGGCCGCGGAACACCCCCTCCCGGTCGCCGAGCAGGTCGGAGACCACGACGACCAGGCCGCGCTTGGGGAGCGTCTCGGCGAGCCCGCGCAGCACCGGCAGGAACGCCGTCGTCGCGCCGACGCGCCGCGTCTCGAGCACCTCCACCACGTTGTCGAGCTGCGACCGCCGCGTCCGCGCCGGCACGCCGCGCGCACCCGGTCGTCGAACAGCGCACAGCCCGCGGCGTCGCCGTGCGACAGCGCGAGCCACGCCAGGCTGGCGGCGAGCGTCGCGGCGTAGTCGTACTTGGAGAGGGCGCCGGAGCGGTAATCCATGCTCGCCGATCCGTCGACGAGGAGGGCGAGACGGAGGTTCGTCTCCTCCTCGAACTCCTTCACGTAGAGCCGGTCCTGCCGCCCCCAGACCTTCCAGTCGACGCGGCGCAGATCGTCGCCGCGCACGTACTCGCGGTGCTGGAGGAACTCCACCGACTGCCCCTTGTAGGGGCTCTTGTGCAGTCCGGCGAGCACTCCCTCGACGACGGCCCGGGCACGCAGCTCCAGCCGCGCGATCCGGGCGATCGCGTCAGGATGCAAAAATCGTCTGGAAGCGTGGGTCACGCGTCAGCTCGTCCTCTCTGGACGGGGTGTTCTCGATGATCCGGCGGATGATCGCGTCCGGCGTCACCCCCTCGCTCTCCGCGGCGAAGCCGACGACGATCCGGTGCCGCAGCACGGGGGCGGCGAGCGCCTGGATGTCCTCGACGGCGACGTGGCTGCGCCCCTGGAGGAGGGCCCGGGCCTTCGCCCCCACGATGAGGAACTGCACCGCCCGGGGCCCGGCTCCCCACGAGAGCTGGTCGGAGACGAAATCGGGCACCCCCTTCTCCCCCGCCCGCGTCTGGCGCACGAGCGTCAGCGCGTAGCGCGTGAGGTGGTCGCTGACGGGTACCTCGCGCACGCTCCGCTGCAGCTCGAGGATGTCCTCGGCGGAGAGGACCGGCCTCGTCTCCTCCGTGGCGGCACCGGTGGTGCGACGGGCGATCTCGAACTCCTCGTCGAAGGTGGGGTAGCGGACGAACACCTTGAACATGAAGCGGTCCTGCTGCGCCTCCGGCAGCGGGTAGGTGCCCTCCTGCTCGATCGGATTCTGGGTGGCGAGCACGAAGAACGGATCGACGAGGCGGTGGCGGATCCGGCCGACGCTCACCTGCCGCTCCTGCATCGCCTCGAGGAGCGCCGCCTGGGTCTTGGGCGGGGTGCGGTTGATCTCGTCGGCGAGGACCACGTTGGCGAACAACGGCCCCTCGAGGAAGCGCACCTGCCGCATGCCGGTCGCCTTGTCCTCCTCGAGGACGTCGGTGCCGATGATGTCGGCGGGCATGAGGTCGGGGGTGAACTGGATGCGGCTGAACGAGAGGTCGAGGCTGCGGGCCAGCGTGCTCACGAGCAGCGTCTTGGCGAGACCGGGCACACCCTCGAGGAGGCAGTGCCCGCGGCTGAACAGCGAGATCAGCAGTTCCTCGACGACCTGGTTCTGACCGACGATCACCCGCGACAGCTGCGCGACGATGCGGTCGTGGGCCTCGTGGAGCCGCTCCACGGCGCTCGACCCCGGCAGCCGCTCCGCACGGGGATGGGAACTCTCGTCTGCTGGCATGGATCACTCCGGACGGGTGCGTGTCCCTTCGGATCGGGAACCCCGGTGACCGCCGGGTGTCGGACGGGGATTCTACCGTGCCCCGGACCGGTGCATCCACGGCCCGGTTTTCGCCGGGCGCCGACGCCTGGTCAGCGCTGGTAGATGGGGAGCGTCCCCTTGTCGAGCAGGAGGATCGTGAGGTTCGAGGCCGTGGTGTAGACGGGGCCGATGTAGCCCTGCGGCCAGTAGACGCCGTCACGCTCCTCCGTGGCCTCGCCGACGAGTCGCCGCTCGATCTGGTCGCGGTAGCCGGTCCACTTCTTCCCCCCCTCCCGATACATCACCTGGGCGTAGTAGAAGTGGGCGTAATGCCAGTGGCCGAAGCCGTTGTTGGCGATGTTGCCCAGATGCTTCTCGGCGTAATCGAGCATCCGCGGGACGTGGGTGTCGTCGTACTCGCCGGCGTTGAACAGGCAGGCGATGGCGGCGGCCGAGATCGCGGGCCGCCCGCCCCCCCCCCTGGAACCGTGCTGGGCGCCGCCGGCCCGCAACGTGCACTTGTGGGGGTAGCCGATCGCCTTGTCGATGATCTCGCGCGGGACCGGGATCCCGGCGTTGCGACACCCGCGCAGCCCCTGCACCTGCGTGATGGTCGTCGATCCCTCGTCGAAGTTGTTGCCGTCCTTCGCGCTGACGTACCCCCAGCCCCCGTCCGGCGTCTGGGCCCGTCCGGAGAACTCGACCGCCTTGGCGAGGACGCGCACGAGTTCCTCCCGGCGCCGCTCGTCCTCCTCCTCGCCGAGGACCTGGGAGAGGAAGAGCATGGAGAAGCCGTGGCCGTAGGTGTAGCGGTCGTCCCCCTTCGGGTCGCCGATGAGGCCGTTGGTGCGCGAGCGGCTCACGAGGTAGTCGACCGCCTGCCGGATCGGCTCGGCGTAGCGGCCCTGCGTCGTCGTCGAGCCCTCCATCAGCATGGCCGTGCCCGCCAGCGCCGTCATCGCCGTGGGGTAGCGCCCCTCGTTCGCCGACCAACTCCCGCGGCGCGACTGTTTCTTCACCAGCCAGTCGAGGCCCCCCTTCACCACCCGGTCGCGCGCCGACGCGTCGCGCGTCCCCCCGCCCGACGCGTCGCGCGTCCCCGCTTCCGGCGCGTCGTCGCCGAACACCGGGGCGGCGACGAGCGCCAGCACGACGGCCAGGCACGCGCCGGGACGCCACGCCGGGCGGAGGGGGGCGACGAACGGGGGGCAGCGCATGGGGGCCTCTGGCGGCGGGGATGGAGGGTCGGGGGCGGCGTCAGAACGAGGGGATGGGGAGCTGGATCACCTTCTCGAGCCAGTGCTCGAGTTCCGAGAGGACGTCGCGCGACAGCGGCTGGCGCGAGGCGGCCTGGAACGGCGGACGGGGCGCGGTGGGCTCGCCGGTGAACTCGAGGACCACGTCCCCCCCTTCGCCCCCTCCCCGACCGACCGACACGGTGTGGGCGGCGGGATCCCCCACCATCTCGCAACCGGCGAGGAATTGCGGCTGCGTGCCGAGCTTGTCGTCGACGACGAGCGCCTGCCCGGTGCGCTTGTCGATGGCGAGGATCCCGAGACGGAGTCGGTCGGTGGTGCCGCCGCGCTGGATCTGACGGGCGAAGAGGAGCACGGGGAGACGCTCGGGCTGCCCCGGATGGACGCAGTGCCGCAGGATCGTCGCCGGCACCGGCCAGAGCATCTCGCCGCTGGTCCGATCGAGGGCCCAGAGGGAGCCGGTGGCCGGCTGGACCACCTCGCGGGAGAACTGCTGGGGCAGGCTCGTGATCATCCCGACCTTCTCCATCAGCTTCCGCTCCTCGGGGGTCTCCCGGCGACCGACGAAGACGAGGAACCGGTCCTCCCAGGCCGTCACCCGGACCTGCTCCAGTCCCGACGGCATCTCCGGGAGCTTGGCGCGGAAGCGCTGCCGGCCGTCGCCCGTGTCGATCACCGTGATCGTGCCGTTGGGCTCGACCACCGCGAAGGCGTCGACCCCCGCCCGCGCCGCCAGGGCGTCGCGTGAGAAGGTCCCGAGCGCGACGCGCTCCATCGTCACCGGATCGAGGAGCGTGAGGGGCACCGGCCCCGCCGGAGCCGCGACCCGCCCGTCCGCCGCGGCCTCCTCGCCGATCACCACCAGGCGCCTCCCGCAGGCGAGCAGCCGGCGGCCGCGCGGGGGCAGGTCGCAGGTGCGGACGAGCGACCCGTCGATCATGGAGAGCACCGTGGCCTGCTTCCCCCCCGCCGGCACCACGCAGACGTAATCGTCGTCGCCGACCAGATCCCCACCCGCCGCGAGGCGGTGGCGTTCCCAGCGCACGCCCCCCGTGACCGGGTCGCGCAGTTCGAGCGTGGTGTTGACGAGCACCGGCAGGCCGGTGGCGCGCACGTTCCCGACCTCGACCGTCGGCGCCGCGGCGATGCCGTCGGGCTCCGAGATGTCCAGTCCGAGCGGGACGTTCTCGAGGCGCGCCTGCCGCTCCCCGATCCCGCGCCCCAGGAACGGCATCACCGCCATCTCCCCCTGCACGCCGGTCTGCTCGTGGACGGTCCACAGACGGCGGTGCCGTTGCCCCGGCACGTCGGTGAGCTCGCAGCCGATCAGGGTGCCGCCCGAGCGCACGACGAGGACGCGGCCCACCACGGAGGCCTCGGCGGTGTAGGGCTGGAACCCGTTCCAGGGATCCCCGCGCCCCTGCGTCTCCACGCCGAAGGGTTCGCCGAGGCGCCGGCCGAAGCCGTCGAGGACGACGAACCCCGGCTGCTGCATGTCGAACGAGAGGCGCATGCCGGGAAACGCCGAGGAGGCCGTCCCCTCGACGGCGATCGGCACGAGGCGGGCCATCCGGTTGGGGTCGTCGTTCCCGCCGCGCTGGGCCGCTTTGCGTTCCACCACCCGGCCGAAGGGCCATGCGGCGTCGACGGTCGCCGACGACGGCGCGGCGGGGAGGACCCGCAGCAGATCGCGGCGCACCGCCAGGTCGCGGCCGGCGTCGCTCGTCGCGCCGGTGGCCGTGATCAGGTCGCCGATCGCCGGGATCAGGACCTCCCGCGCCCTGGCGCCGGCGGGATGGGCGGCGAACCA
>CAZMOU010000014.1:0-3083 GCA_964567835.1 uncultured Chitinophaga sp.
CCGTAGAGATGGACCGGGATCACCGCCTTGACCGGCTCGCGCTTCAGCACCTCGTTGAAGTGGGCGACCGCCTTGGCGTCGTTGTTGGCGACGAGCGAGTAGATGAAGCCCATCACGAAGTCGGCCTTGCCGCTCTCCGGATTGAGGCGGCTGGCCGCCACGAGCTCCTTCTTCGCCAGATCGTTGTTGCCCAACTTCATCAGTTCGAAGCTGTGCTTGATCAAGGTGTCGGTCTTCCTGGCGATCTCCTCGTACTCCTCCTGGGTGATCCACTTCTTCCCCAGGCGGCGCATGTCCTGCTCCTCCATCGCCACCCACTCCGCCAACCGCTTCTCGGCGGGCTTGCGCAGTTCCGCGGCGAGTTTCGGGTTGGCGAGGAAGATCTTGTAGACCTGCACCGCCTCCGCCGCCGTGCGGCAGGCCTGGGCATCGGCCTCCACCTGCTCGAGCGGGGTGAGCGGGCGCTGCTCCTCCTCGCCCTCCCCTTCCGGAGGCGGCGGGGCCGGACGCGACGACTTGGGCGCGGAGCGTGCGTCGCCGGCGGGGGCGTCGCCCCGCGGCGCCTTCGGCTGGCTCTTGGGCTGCGCCTTGGGCGTTCCCTGACGGGTCCCGCCGCGGGGCGGCTGCGCCGGGGCGATCCCGCCGAGAAGGCCGAGGAGCGCGAAGAGGACCACGACGAGGACGAATCGCTCGGTGCGCATGGGTGTCATGCCCGGGAGGAGGAGAGGGTCATGGAGCCGCCATCGCCCGGCACGTTCCTGGTCCGGCCCGCCCGGAGCTCCCGCCAGGAGGGCGGAAAGTGCCAATCCGGCGATCGACGAAGGCCCCTTTGAGAGCTTATCGGTGCCCGGCCTGAACGTCCAGAAAAACTGGGGGATTCGGCGGCTGCACGCCCGCTCCGGCTGCGGACGGGCGCCGGCGGGGGGCTGCTATACTTCCCGGGGGCCATGAGGAGGAGGGACGTTGACCGCACACCACCGTGCCCGCGTGAGGTCCGCATCATCCGTCCTCCGGCCGCTGTCGAGGCGTGCCGCGCTCACCACCGGCCTGCTCGGCCTGGGCGGGTTCGGGCTCTCCGACCTGCTGCGGATCCGCGCCGGGCGGGCGAGTGCCGGCGAGCGCGTGGCGGACGACACGGCGGTGATCTTCGTCTGGCTGCCGGGTGGCCCCCCCCATGTCGACACCTACGACATGAAGCCCGACGCTCCCCTCGAGATCCGCGGGGCCTACCGTCCCATCGCCACCAACGTGCCCGGCATCGAGGTCTGCGAGCTGCTCCCCCTGCACGCCCGCTGCGCCGACCGCTACTCGCTCATCCGCTCCGTGACCCACGAGTTCGCCGATCATGGCGGCGGCCACAAGCGATTCCTCACCGGCCGGGCGCCGAAGGAGCCGACCGGCTTCGTCAACGACGCCCCGATGGCCGGGTCGTACGTGGCACGGTTCCGCCCCTCGGCGGTCCGCGGCATTCCCGGCTACACCGCCCTGGTCGACTCCGGTCGCCAGCACGTCGACACGTTCAGCTTCGGGGCCGCCTGGCTCGGCACCTCCTTCACCCCCTGGATCGTCGACGGCGATCCGGCCGCCGCCGGCTTCCAGGTGCCGAGCCTGTCGCTCTCCCAGGCCCTCGAGCGCCGGCTCGGCGACCGCGCCGCGCTCGGGGCGTCGCTCGACCGGCTGCGTCACGACGTCGACGCCGGCACGTCGATGCGTGCCAAGGACGACTTCGACGCCCGTGCCATCGACATGCTGACGAGCCCGGCGGCGCGGGAGGCCTTCGATCTCTCGCGCGAGCCCGAGGCGATCCGCGACCGTTACGGCCGCCACCGCTTCGGGCAGCGCGCCCTCCTCGCGCGGCGGCTCGTCGAGGCGGGCAGCACGTTCGTGACGGTGGTCATGGAGCATCCGGGCGGGGAGATGCCGCTCGACTGCTGTTACAACTGGGATTCGCACGCGGTCAACTGCCACGTGTTCAACGACCTCGCCTGGCGGGCCCCCTCGTACGACCAGGCGATCACGGCGCTCGTGGAGGACCTCTCGTCGCGCGGACTCGACCGCCGTGTGCTGCTCGTGGTGACCGGCGAATTCGGCAGGACGCCCCGCGTCGAGAACCAGATCGGCACGCAGACGAAGGTCCGGCAGCCGGGCCGCGACCACTGGCCCGGGGCCCAGTCGATCCTCGTCGCCGGCGGCGGGTTGCGCCACGGTCAGGTGATCGGTGCGACCGACGCCCGTGGCGCGTACCCGAAGGACCGCCCCTTGAGCCCCAACGACGTCTGGTCCACCGTCTTCCGCCACCTGGGTATCGACCAGGAGACGGCGCTGCCCGACCTGACCGGACGGCCGATGCCGATCCTCCCCTTCGGCGCCCCGATCGCGGAGTTGTACGGATGAGGCCCCCGGCGACGCTCGCGCCGGCACGGTCGGCATGGCTCGTCCTGTGGGGCCTGTCGGCGCTGGCCGTGGCGGAGGGGGGTCGGCCGGAGGCCCCCACCCCGGAGGCGGTGCTCCGCGCCACGCGGGTCGCGCGCGGTTTCTCGATGGAGCTCGTGGCGGCGGAGCCGGCGGTCGTCGATCCGGTGGCGGTGACGTTCGACGAGGCGGGAACGCCCTACGTCGTCGAATACCGCGACTACCCGTCCGGCCCTCCCCCGGGAGAAGCGCCCCTCTCGCGCGTCGTCCGGCTCGACGACGCCGACGGCGACGGCCGCTACGAGTCCTCCACGCCGGTGGCCGAGCGTCTCCCCTTCTCGCAGGGCATCCTCGCCCTCCGCGGCGGCATCCTCGTCACCGCCTCCCCCGACCTGCTCCTCCTCGACGACTCCGACGGCGCCGGCACCCTCGACCGCACCGAGACGATCGCCACCGGCTTCCGCGTCGGCAATCCGCAACTGCGCGCCGCCTGCCCGACGATCGGCCCCGACAATGCGGTCTGGATCACCGGCGGGCTCTCCGGCGGCAAGGTGCGGCGCCCGGGCGATGCGGAGGACTCCGGGGTGTCGATCGACCGGCGCGACGTCCGTGTCGATCTCGCCCGCGGCACGATCCGCGCCGCCACCGGCTTCGGCCAGTTCGGCAACGCC
>CAZMOU010000014.1:3093-22974 GCA_964567835.1 uncultured Chitinophaga sp.
CGGTGCTCCATCTGCACGTGCGTGAGCCGGATGGCACGGGCTCGAAGGACCTCGCCGCACTCGCGCGGGCACCGCTTCACCGCGAGCAACCGCAACCCGCTCATGGTGAGCCTCCTGCCGCCGGAGACCCTGACCCGCAACCCGGCGGTCGATCTCGGACCGGGCCACGACGACGCCGCGCCGAGCGGTGCCGACAGCCGCGTGGCGGCGCTCGTCCCCTCGAAGGCCACCGCCATCTCCCACGCCGGCACCCACACCTCCGCCTGCGGGCTCACGATCTTCCGAGGCGATCTCCTCGGGCCCGACGCCGACGGCGACGCCTTCACCTGCGAGCCGGTGTCGCATGCCGTCGTCCGCCGCCGGCCCATGGCGCGCGGCGCGGGCTTCTGGAGCACGCACCCGGAGCCCGACGGGGAAGAGTTCCTCGCCTCGGGCGAGACCTGGTTCCGACCGGTGTTCACCGCCACCGCCCCGGACGGGAGCCTCTGGATCGTCGACTTCTGCCGTGCGAGCGTCGAGCATCCCGACTACATGCCGCCCGGCGTCGCGGCCACCGTCGACCATCGCGCCGGCGACCATGCCGGCCGCATCTGGCGCGTGCGCCGCGACGGCGCTTCCCCGCGCCCCTGGGCGGTCCCGGCGTCGGCCGCGGAGGCGGTCGCCCTCCTCGGGGACCCGAGCGGCTGGCGGCGCGACACCGCGCAGCGTCTGCTCGTGGAGGGGCGTTTCCCCGTCGACCCGACCGAGTACGCCCTGCGGGCGCTCCTCGAGGGGTCGGCGGCGTCGCCGATCGCGCGCGTCCACGCCCTCCGCGTGCTCGACGGCCTCTCCCGGCTCCCGGTCCGGGACGTCGAGCGGGCCGCGGAAAGTGACGACGCCGCGCTCCGCGAGGAGGGGCTGCGGCTCGCGCGGGAGGCGGAGGGGATCGTCTTCGCCGCCGGCGTCGATCCGGAGGAGTCCCGCCGGGAGCTCTGCGACCGCATCGCGCCGGCATCGGTCGATCACCCCGACGGCCAGGTGCGGCTGGCGGCGCTCCTGGCCCTCGCCGGGTCCCCGTCGGAGACGGCGACGCGGGCGCTGGCCGCCGCGGCCACCTCGTCCCGACTCGACGCCTGGACGGCGCGCGCGATCCTCTCGGGTGCCGGCGGCCGCGCGGCGGCGCTCCTCGGGGCGATCGCCGCATCGGACATGGGAGATCCCCCCCCCGATCGGCTCCTCCTCGTCGAGCAGCTCGCCGCCACCACGACGGCCGACGGCCGGGCGGACGACTTCGACCGACTGTCGCGGCTGCTCGCGGACCGCGCCCGGCGTGGACGGCCCGATCGGTTCGACGAGGCTGCGCTCGTGGGCCTCGCCCCCCGACGCTCCCTCGCCCGGCTCCGTGAGGGGGATCCCCTCATGGTCGACGCGATCGTCGACCATGCGTCGGCGCTGGCCACCGGCGGGCCGACGAACGAGGCCCGCCTGCTCGGCATCCGTCTCCTCGCGGCGGCCGCCGCCGGCATCCCGGGGCGGCCGGCGACGACCCTCCTGGCCCTGGTGCACACGCGCGAACCGGAGGCCATCCAGCGCGAGGCCGTCCGCGGGGTGATCGCCGGCGGCGACGACGCCGCGACCGACGCGGTGATCGCCGGTGCCGCGGGACTCGAGCCCGGCGTGCGGGCCGCGGCGATCGCGGCGCTCCTCGATCGCCCCGCCACGACCGGACGGCTGCTCGCCGCGGTGGAGAGCGGCACGATTCCCGCGGGCGCGATCCCGCTCGAACGACGCAAGCCCCTCCTCGAATCCCCCGACGCGGCCCTCCGCGGGCGAGCCGCGGCGCTCTTCGCGCCGGCCGAGACGCTCTCCCCCGGGGAGCTCTCCGCGCTCACGCTCGCGGTCCGCCGCGGCGGCGACCAATCGAGGGGCCGCGAGGTCTTCGCCCGCCACTGTGCCAACTGCCACCGCGCCGCGACGCCGGGCGGCGAGCCGATCGGCCATGGCGTCGGTCCCGATCTCGCGGAGGCCGCCGACCGGCCGATCGAGCGGCTCCTCCTCGACGTCGTCGAGCCGAATCGGTCGGTCGAGAGCCGCTACGAGTCGACGGTCGTGGTCACCGAGGAGGGAACGGTCGTCGAGGGGATCCTCGCCGCGAATTCCCCCGACGCCGTCGTCCTCGTCCGCCCCGGCGGCGAGCGGTCGACGATCCCGCGCGAGGGGATCGAGTCGATCCGCGGCACGGCCCGCTCGCTGATGCCCGAGGGCTTCGGCCGCGCCATCCCCCCGGCCGAGTTCGCCGATCTCCTCGCCTTTCTCCGGCAGGGGCGCGTCATCGGCCCGCCGCAATGACCAGCCCCTCCGCCGCCACCCGCACCCAACCCCGAGAGAGCGCTTCCCGATGCCCCGATCCCCACGCGTGGTCCGCCGTCTCGTCGTCGTGATCCTCCTCGCCGCGGCCTGCCCCGCGGTCCTCCGTGGGGAGGACGCGCGGCTCGCCCCGCTCAAGGACCTCGACGGGTATTTCCCCTTCGCCCCACCTGCCACGCTCGATGCCTGGAAGGCCCGCGCGGCGGAGGTGAGGCGCCGCGTGCTCGTCTCGCAGGGGCTGTGGCCGATGCCGCCGAAGACGCCGCTCAATCCCTCGATCCACGGCACCCTCGCCAAGGGGCCGGAGGCGAAGGGCAACGAGGGGACGCGGGGCTATTCGGTGTCGAACGTCTCCTTCGAGAGCGCCCCGGGGCTGTTCGTCACCGGCAATCTCTACCGCCCGCTGGGTTTGAAGGAGGGGGAGAAGGTGCCGGCGGTGCTCTTCGCCCACGGCCACTGGCAGAACGCGCGCCACGCCGACCAGGACGCCGCCGCCACGCGGAGGGAGATCGCCAAAGGCGAGGAGCGTTTCGAGGAGGGGGGCCGGAGCCGCTTCCAGTCGCTCGCCGTGCAGCTGGCGCGGATGGGCTGCGTCGTCTGGCAGTGGGACATGCTCTCCGACTCCGACGCCGTCCAGTTCTCGCGCGAGGTGGTCCACGGCTTCGCCAAGCAGCGGCCGGAGATGAACACGAAGACCCGCTGGGGCCTCTACAGCCCCCAGGCCGAGTCGCACCTGCAGAGCATCATGGGGCTGCAGACCCTGAACGGCATCCGCGGCGTCGACTTCGTCCTCTCCCTCCCCGAGGTCGACCCGGCCCGCATCGCCATCACCGGCGCCAGCGGCGGCGGCACGCAGACCATGCTCGTGGCGGCGGCCGACGACCGCGTCGCCCTCTCCGCCCCGATGGTCATGGTGAGCACCTCGATGCAGGGGGGCTGCACCTGCGAGAACGCCTCCCTCCTCCGCGTGGACAGCGGCAACGTCGAGTTCGCGGCCCTCTTCGCCCCCAAGCCGCAGATCATGAACACCGCCGACGACTGGACGAAGGAACTGGCCACGAAGGGGTTTCCCGACCTCCAGACGCTCTACGGACTCTGGGGCGCCAAGGACGCCGTGGCCCTCGAGCGCGGCGAGCACTTTCCCCACAACTACAACGCCGTCACCCGCTCCGCCTTCTACACCTTCCTGAACAGGCACTTCGGTCTCGGGTTCCCCGAGCCGGTGATCGAGCGCGACTACGAGTTCGTCGAGCCGGCGAAGCTGAAGGTGTGGGACGCGGCCCACCCCGCCCCCAAGGCCGCCGACCCAGACTTCGAGCGCGACCTGCTCGCGAGGCTCGCCGCCGATTCCGACGCCGCGGTGACGGCCGCCGCGGCGACGAAGGAGGGGCTCCGCGGCGTGCTCGCTCCCGCCTGGGAGACGGTCATCGGCCGCGGCTTCGCCACCGCCGGCGACGCGACGTGGGAGCTGGGGCCCAAGAGCGAGTCGGGGGGAATCGTGCGGATGGCGGGCAAGCTCGTCACCACGCGCGGCGAGGAGGTTCCCCTCCTCTTCCTCCACCCGAAGACCTGGAACGGCAAGGTGGTGGTGTGGCTCGACGACGGCGGCACCGGCGCCCTAGAAGATGGCGGCAAGCCGGTGGCGGCGGTCGGGAAACTCCTCGCCGCGGGGACGACCGTCGTGGCCGCCGATCTCTTCTCCCCGCCGGCCGCGGCCGACGGCAGGCAGCGCGTGGTGAAGAATCCGCGCGAGGCGGCCGCCTACTCCTTCGGCTACAACCCCACGCTCTTCGCCAGCCGAGTCCACGACGTCCTGTCGATCGTCCGCTTCCTGCGGACGGCGAAGGTGGGGGATCACCCGGCGCCGAAGAAGGTGTCGCTCGTGGCCTTGGGATCGCGTGGTGCCATCGGCGCCGCGGCCCGGGCCGTCGCCGGCGACGGCATCGACGCCGCGGCCATCGACACGCGCGGCTTCCGCTTCGCCGACGTGCTCGACTATCGCGCGCCCGGGTTCCTTCCCGGTGCGGGCAAGTACCTCGATCTCCCCGGCGCGCTGGCCGCGGCGGCACCGCGGCCGCTGTGGCTCGCCGGCGAGCCGACCGTGCCCGAGGTCGTGGCGGCCGCGGCGAAGGCCACCGGCGCTCCCGACTCGGTGACGCGCTTCGGGGGCCCGCGGGAGGAGGTCGCCGCGGCGGCAGCCGAGTGGGTGGGCAAGTGACCACCCGGCAGGAAGCCGCCCTCGGCATCGAGATCGGCGGCACGAAACTGCAGACGGCGATCGTCGACGGCGACGGGGCGGTGCTCGTGCGCGGGAGCGACCGGGTCGACCCTGCCGGCGGCGCCGAGGGGATCCGCGCCGTGCTCGCCGGCCAACTCGACCGCGCCGTCGACGGTGCGGTCGCGCGGGGCATCGCCATCCGCGCCGCCGGGATCGGGTTCGGCGGACCGGTGGACCGCGACCGCGGCGTCGTGGCGACCAGTTTCCACGTCGGCGGCTGGGGCGAGTTTCCCCTCGCGACCTGGGTCGCCCTGGCGCTCGGGCCTCGGCTCGGCACCCTGCCGGTCCTCCTCGAGAACGATTCGAACGCCGCCGCGCTCGGCGAGGCCCTCGCCGGTGCCGGCCGGGGACACCGCGTCGTCGTCTATTCCAACTCCGGCAGCGGCATCGGCGCGGGTCTCGTGATCGACGGCCGGCTCCACCGCGGCCGGCCGGGCGGCGAGATGGAACTGGGGCACGTGCGCCTCGCGCGCGACGGGGGCATCCTCGAGGAGACCTCCTCCGGCTGGGCGCTCGATCGAAGCGTGCGCGAGGCGGTGGCGCGCGATCCGGCAGGCGTCCTCGGCCGCGCGGCGGCGGCCAGCGGCGCGGAACCGTCGGCGCGGCTCCTCCCCGCGGCCCTCGCCGCCGGCGACGCGACGGCGCGGGGGATCCTCGACGAGGCGGCGGGGTTCTATGCCCACGCCCTCGCACACGTCGTGCAACTGATCAATCCCGACGTGATCGTCCTCGGCGGCGGCGTGGCGGCGATCGGCGAGCCGTGGCGTGAGAGCGTCGCGCGGCGGATCGAACCGCTCCTCATGGAGACCTTCCGCCCCGGGCCTCCGGTGCGGCTGGCGGCGCTCGGCGAGGATGTCGTCCCCGTGGGGGCGGCACTCGCGGCCCTCGCCACGGTCGGGAGCGGTGCAGCATGACGCGCGGTGCCTGCCAGCGACGGGGTCGGCGATCGATGCGGGGCGCGGTGGCCGCGGTGCTCCTCCTCGCGCTCGCCGACGGGATCCGCGCGGCCGACGACCAGCTCTTCGAGGCGTCGATCCGGCCGGTGCTCGTCGAGACCTGCTTCCGCTGCCATGGCGGCGAGCGCGTGTCGGGGGGTCTGCGCGTCGACTCGCGCGACGCCCTCGTCGCCGGCGGCGATTCCGGTCCGGCGCTCGTGCCGGGGGATCCGGCCGCGAGCCTCGTCGTCCGTGCCATCGCCCGGCACGACGACGTCTCGGCGATGCCGCCGGAGATCGAGAAAGCGCTGCGTCCCGAGGAGGTGGCCGCCGTCGAGCGCTGGATCGCGGCCGGCGCCCCGTGGCCCGAGACGGGGCCGGCCTTCACCGTCGAGGGGCACTGGGCCTTCGCGCCGGTGGCCGACCCGCCGCCTCCCCCTGTGCGCGACGACGCCTGGTGCCGGACGCCGATCGACCGCTTCGTCCGGGCGCGGCAGGAGGAGGCGGGGCTCGACCCGCTCCCCGCCGCCGACCGGCGCACGCTCATCCGCCGGGCGACCTTCGATCTCACCGGGCTGCCGCCGACGCCCGAGGAGGTCGAGGCCTTCGTCGCCGACCCCGCCCCCGACGCCTTCGAGCGGGTGGTCGAACGGCTCCTCGCCTCCCCCGCCTACGGCGAGGCCTGGGGCCGCCACTGGCTCGACGTCGTCCGCTACGCCGACACCGCGGGCGAGACGGCCGACTATCCGCTCCCGTTCGCCTGGCGCTACCGCAACTGGGTCGTCGATGCCCTCAACCGCGATCTCCCCTACGACGCCTTCCTCCGCGAGCAGATCGCCGGAGACCTCCTCGCCGGGGAGGGGCCGGCCGACGAGCGTGCCGGACGGATCGTCGCCACCGGATTCCTCGCCATCTCGCGCCGCTTCGGCTTCGACTCGGAGTAGTACCACCACCTCACGATCCAGGACACGATCGACACCCTGGGGCAGTCGGTGCTCGGCCTGAGCCTGGGCTGCGCCCGCTGCCACGACCACAAGTTCGATCCCGTGGGGATGCGCGACTACTACGCCCTCTACGGGATCTTCGAGAGCAGCCGCTATCCCTTCCCCGGCTCCGAGCAGAAGCAGCGGGTGCGGTCGCTCGCACCCCTCGACGCCGACCCCGCCGACGCGCGCCGGTGGCGCGACTACGAAGCCCGCGTCGCCCGGCTCGCGGACGAACTCGCGGCGCTCGAGCGGCCGGTGCCGGCCGCGACGCTCCGCGCCCTGGAGGATCTCGACGGCGACTTCGAGCTCCAGGCGCCGGCCGCGGGGGGCAGCGACGGGGTGCTCGTGCCCCCCTGGCGCTCCGAGGGACCGATCGCCGTCACGGCCGCGGCGCAGAGCCCGTTCAAGCAGCTCTATTCCGGCGGGCGCTCGGGTGTCAGTTTCACCGGTTCATCCGCCCCGGCGCGCCTCTGGCAGGCGGTCCGCGGGGTCCCGCCCGACGCCACGCCCCTGTTCCTCAATCTCGACTTCCGCCTCCCGTCCGGGGCCACGGGCCGCCATCGCTTCCGCGTCACCGACTCGACCGGCGCCACGCTCGACGTCGTCATCGCCCCCGGGGGACTCGCGCTGGCCGCGGGGGACCGCACCGACGACCTCGGCGCCGTGCCCGCAGGGGAATGGACGAATCTGCAACTCACGATCGACCGGCAGGCCAGGGAGATGTCCGCACGCGTCGGCACCGCCGGTGCGGTGCGCGACGTCGGGCCGTTTCCGCTGCCGGCCGGCGCGAGCGGCACGGTCGTGGCGGTCGAACTCGCGGCGATCCCGGCGACCGATGCCGCCCCCGCGACGGCGGTGGCGCTCGAGTGCGACAACCTCGCCGTCCAATCGTTCCCGATTCCCCTGCCGGTGCTCGAGCGTCACGCCGCCGGCGGCCCCGACGCCGGGCGGATCCGGGCCCGCCTGCGGGAACTCACCGGGATCGACGGCGACCTCGAGATGCAGTCGGCCGGCGCCGCGCCGTCGAGCCCGTGGAATCCCGGGCCGGGGAGCGTCGTCCGCCTCGACGCCAAGGCCCAGAGCCCTTTCACCAACGTCTACCCCGCCGGCCGCCTCGGCCTCACGCTGCCCGGCCGCGAGGTGTACGACGGTTTCGGGCTCACACTCCCGCCGATCCAGGGCTCCACCGGCAAGGTCCACGTGGCGTTCGACATCCGCGTGGCGCGGCGGGAGACGGCGGGCTCCGGGTCGTGGCGCTATTCCATCGGCCACGGTCCCGGCCCCTCCCCCGCGATCGAACTGTTCTTCGACGACGTGTCGCTGTTCACGCGCGACGGGCAGACGACGGCGGTCGCCGCGCCGCTGACCGCCGATCGGTGGCATCAGGTGCAACTCGTCCTCGACCCCGCCACGCGCACCTACACCGGCCTGCTCCTCGCCGAGGGGTCCTCCACCCCCTTCTCAGGCCCCCTGGCAGCCGCGTGGGACGGCACGATCGACTACACCTTCATCGACAGCTACGGCCATTCAGGCGGCGTCCGCCCGGCGCTCGACGCCGACAACGTCTCGGTGTCGGCCTCGGCGCACCATCCGCTCGATCATCCCCTCGCGGCGGGCTCACCGTCGGCCGATCGCGACGCCGAGATCGCCGCCCTGCGCGGGGAACTCGCCGCGCTCGAGGCGCGTGCCGACGGGGCCGCCGCGGAACTCCGCCGGCTCCTCGCCGAGGGCCCGGTGCCGATGGCCTACGCCATGGCCGAGGGGACGCCGGGCGACGCGAGGATCCAGAAGCGTGGCGAGCCGGACGCTCCCGGTGACGTCGTGCCGCGCGGGTTCATCGCCGCGCTGGGCACGGCGGCCCTCGAGCCTCCCCCCGCGGGGAGCGGCCGGCTCGAGTTGGCCCGCTGGCTCACACGTCCCGACCATCCCCTCACCGCGCGGGTGATGGTCAACCGCGTCTGGCAGCACCACTTCGGCCGCGGCCTCGTCGCCACGCCGAACGACTTCGGCGTCCGCGGCCTCGCCCCCACCCACCCCGACCTCCTCGACCGGCTGGCCACCGACTTCGTGCGCGGCGGCTGGTCGATCAAGGCGCTCCACCGGCAGATCCTCTCGAGCGCCACCTGGCAGCAGGCGGTCGCGCCCCCCGGCGGCGGCGCGGGAGGCGACGAGGCGACGAGGCTCCTGGTGGGGCACGAGCGCCGCCGGCTCTCGGCCGAGGAGATCCGTGACGCGATCCTCGCCGTCGGCGGCCGGCTCGACCGGTCGCCGGGCGAGGGGCATCCCTTCCCCGCCCCGTTCGAGTGGGGCTATTCGCAGCACGGCCCGTTCAACGCGGTCTACGATCACGAGCGTCGCAGCATTTACCTCATGACCGGCCGGCTCAAGCGGCATCCGTTCCTGGCCCTCTTCGACGGCGCCGATCCCAACGCCTCCACCGCCGACCGCCTCGGGACGACCGTGCCGACCCAGGCCCTCTTCTTCTTGAACGATCCGCTCGTCCATGACGCGGCCGGGGCCTGGGCCGGGCGGCTCGAGCGCGACATCCCCGACCGGGACCGGCGCGTCGCCGCGGCGACCCTCGCGGCGCTCGCCCGCCCCGCCACGAGCGACGAGATCGCCGCGGCGCGGGCCTTCCTCGATCGTGCCCGCACGCTTCTGGCCGACGAGGGGGCGGCGGATCCCGACCATGAAGCCCTCGCCGCCTGGCTGCGCACGCTCCTGGCGACGAACGAGTTTCTCCATGTCGATTGACGATGCATTGCAGCCCCGGCCGGCGGATGCCACGATCGAATCAACCCTCCCCTTTCCCGGCCCCCGATGAACCGCCCCCCCGATCCCCGCCGCCGTGGTCTGCTCCGCTCGATGGCGGCCGGGTCGATCCTCTGGCCCGCGCTCGTGGGTGACCTGCTCGCCGCCGATTCCCCGCCCGCCGACCCGCTCGCGCCGCGCGCCCCGCATTTCCCCCCCCGGGCCAAGCGGGTGATCTTCCTCCACATGAGTGGCGGGGTGTCGCACGTCGAGTCGTGGGACCCGAAGCCCAGGCTCGCGGCCGATGCCGGGAAGACGATCACGGTGCCGGAGTTCCAGGGGCGGAAGGGCTCCTTCGAGATGTATCTGAAGGGGCCGCAGTGGAAGTTCGCCCCGCATGGAAAATCGGGGACGGAGGTCAGCGAACTCTTTCCGCACATGGCGCGGTGCGTCGACGACCTGTGCGTGATCCGGTCGATGAAGACCGACCACACCAACCACTACGAGGCGACGCTCGGGATCCACACCGGCTCCTTCACCTTCGCCCGGCCGAGCATCGGGTCGTGGGTGAGCTACGGCCTGGGTACCGAGAACCGGAACCTCCCCTCCTTCATCGTCATCGCCCCGCAGTCCCCCTACGCCGGCACGCAGGTCTGGGGGAGCGACTTCCTTCCCGGGGCCCATCAGGGGACTCGCGTGGTGCCGGGGGCGGAACCGATCGCCAACGTCCGCCGCCGTGGCCGCTCGGAGCGGCTCCAGACGCTGGAACTGGAGGCCCTCCAGGCCGCCAATGCCCGTCACCTCGCCGGTCGTGGCCCCGATCCCCTCCTCGCGGCCCGCATCAGGTCGTTCGAGACCGCCTTCGGGATGCAGTCGGAGATGCCCGAGGCTTTCGACCTCTCCGGCGAGACGGCCGAGACGCACGCGCTCTACGGCCTCGAGCCGGGGAGCACGCAGGGCTTCGCCTGGCAGTGTCTCGTCGCCCGGCGGCTCGCCGAGCGGGGCGTGCGCTTCATCGAGTTGATCGACGTCGGCTCGTCGGCCAATTGGGACGCGCACGGCGACATGCTCACCCACCTCCCCCTGGCGAAGAACGTCGACCAGCCGATCGCGGGGCTCCTCCAGGATCTCAAGCGCCGCGGGATGCTCGACGAGACGCTCGTCGTGTGGACGACGGAGTTCGGCCGCACCCCCTTCAACGCGGCGCCGAACGCGGCCGGCCGCGAGCACCACCACTGGGTCTTCTCCTCGTGGCTGGCCGGCGGAGGCGTGAAGGGGGGGATGACGTATGGTGCCTCCGACGAGCACGGCATCGACGTGGCCAGCGACGTCGTCCACGTCCACGACTTCCACGCCACGATCCTCCACCTCCTCGGCCTCGACCACACCCGTCTCACCTATCGCCACTCCGGCCGCGACTACCGCCTCACCGACGTCCACGGCACCGTCGTCGCGCCGATCCTGGCGTGAGGAGGGCCTTCCCGCCGCCGAAAGAGCCGGCGGGCCAATCGAGCCATCCCCGCCGCCTCGAGGGAGATCGCCGCAGTCGGGATCCTCGGCACATCGTTTTCTCGCTTTGCCCTTGCCACGGCGCAGCAGCGCGTCCTCGTATCCATCGGAGAGTTGTCAGCGAAGTCAGGCCAACCAGACGAATCCATTGACGCCTTCGAACGAGGGCTCGCCCTTGCCGCGGATCCGCTCCTGACTTTGACATGCCGAATGCGGTTGGCAGAGATCCTGTCGAGCGAAGGAAGAGCGGATGAGGCGGAGGCGGTGTTGGCCAAAGTGCCCGCTCCCGATGCGGTGTTTGCCAGTCCCTCTGATCTCCCGCCCGATCAGACCGCCGACATCTACGAGGCCGAGCGAAAGCGGATCGAACTGCTGATCGATCAGGGGAAGGACGAGGAAGGCTTCGAACGCATCGTGCGTTTTGCGAAAACCTACCCAAGACACACGTCCGCACCGCTGATCTTGTTCGAGCACATCACCGGCCCGATGTTCCTGACAGGAGACTACGCTGGAGCGATTCGCTGGCGTCGCAGAGCCGCAGAGGCATTTCCGCATGCCTCCGAGGATCCGATGTTTCTCTCGAACGCGATCGTCGAATTGCAGAGTGCCTGTGGGACGGATTCCGATGTCGATCCTCAACGCTGGGGCGACCGCGCGGCGGATATCGATCGAGGACTCCTGCGGCTGTCTCGTCGTCTCGCCGACCATCCTCGAGCTCGGGCCGGGGGAGGAGGGAACGGTGACGGCGTCGCTCGCGCCCGACGGGAGGCCCGGGTTGCGCCGGTCGCAGATCACGGTCTCGGCGAAGGAGAAGAGCGGTGGTCGTTCGGCCACACCGAACGTCACACTCACGATCCTCGCCACCGTGACCATCACGAGCGAGTGGCATGCCACGCCGCAACGCTTGGTGGTGGCGCGTGCCGCTGCCGACGGCACGGTGAGCGTGGCGGCTCCGGCCGCCGATTGGGAGACGGCGACGATCGACACGATCGGAGGAGATTTCTCCTGGGAGGAGACCAGCCGTTCGCCCGGACCGGGGGGCGAGGTCGAGACGCGGACGTTTCGGGTCGCCGTCACCGGCGACGGCGATCGAGGGCTCTCGTTCACCCTCGGCGGCCGTGAGAGTCCCCTGCTCGTCGTGCCGATCATGGTGTCGCCCTGACGCCGGTTCACCGCGAGTAGCGCACGATGCACCCGAGCGCCCGCAGGCCGTCGCGGAAGCCGATCTTCTTCCCCGCCGCGTGCGACCGGCCGCGGTAGCTCACCGGCACCTCGACGATCCGGAAGCCTTGGCGGGTGAGCTTGGCGGTGATCTCCGGTTCGATCCCGTAGCGATCCTCGACGAGCGACAGCGTCGCGATCGCCTCGCGCCGGAACGCCTTCTGCCCCGTCTCCATGTCGGTGAGCCGCAGGCCGGTGAACTGGTTGGAAAGCCAGGTGAGGAGCCAATTGGCCGCCCGGTGGACAGGTCCGGTCGCCTGCCGGCCGCGCCCGAGGAAGCGGCTGCCGTAGACGGCGTCGCCATGGCCCGCCCTCACGCTTCCGCCGAAGAAGCAGGGAGCCCCTCGCCCTATCGAAGCGACGCGACAGCCGCCGGCACTTGGAAACGGGTATGGGATGGTGGCTCGATCCATCACCGACGCGCCGCCTTCTCGGCCCGAAGCGTCAGGACTTCAGCGAGCCCCGGTCGCCGACGGAAATACATGCCGGCGCGACAGGCTGAATGCTTGACGCAGGGGGGGGGGGGGGACGATACGCTCCTGCGGGTGGCGCCATTCGGCCATGGGTGTTCGCGGGGGAACGCTTTCGACACTCTGCCTCTCCAGTCGGCCCTGCATTCGAGCTAACTCAAGGAATCGAGCGATGCCCGCCCCAGATCGGATCGGTCGTGAATCGCCCCTCAGCGTACGCGATTGGCTCGCCCGCGCCGGATTGTCCGTGGCCCTCGCCGCGGTCCTCGGTACGGTGCAGGTCGCGGTGCTCTGGTCGCAAGGTCTCTTCCACGGAGCACCGGAAGCGATCGCTGCGGAGCCTTCGCCCAGCGGTGTCTCCTGCGCGAATTGCGGATGGTGGCCTTGGTTGGGTGGAAACAGGGGATCAGCGAGGAATATCTTTCTCGGAGCCACAGTTCACCCGTCTTGATAATATTTGTAATCCACCCGAATCCAATCGCGACATGACTTGGAACTGTAATTGCGCAGTTTCCATAGGTGAGAAGCTCTACAAATGGATGCCTGCTGTCAAGGTGGCAGTTACCATTCCGTCGGCCAAGGTACTGCAGGCATTTCAGATCACCGGTGAATGGGACGGAAATAAGACGATCACCAAAACGATGACCAAGGGTTTGTCAGGGTCGATTCCGCCTGGGCAATGCGGCCCGGGGGAAGTGTATTGTTATCGTTCTAGGTCCTATATCCAGACCTTGTACCGCAGGCAATTGGGCAAGGTGACGGGGGTTTCCGTGGTGCAAAACCCAGCGGGTACGGATACGGTGGTGTACAGCTATTCGTACGACACCTGTAATGCCCCATGTGAGGGAGATTACTCTGTTCTGGAGGGTCCTCCGTCACCGTGGCTGTCGTTCACGGTCTATGATCCCGATCACCAGCCACCGCTTGCGGATGCATGCAAGTGAGGTGCCGTCGTTGCGGCCGCATCGACTCGCGGGGCTGGCCAAACACTTCTGCATGATGTGTCCCATGGTTTTTTCTCTCGTCGGTCGGGTCATGGCCATCTTGTCGCGCCTACTTGAAGGCCCTGAAATCCGCATCCCATACGCGACGATTCTGATCGCCTGCGTGGCTATTCTTCCAGGAGAGTGTCTTGCGGCGTTCGAGCCACCTTTTGTCGATCGTGTGATATCTGACCAGGATGCCATCGGTAAGGCGCTCATGGACGAGGTCAGGAGGGAGATCGAGGCGATTCCGGAGGCAACTCGCGAATCTGAGGGGATCGCGATCCTGGAAGAGGCATTGCCCCGGTTCCCATCGGAGGCCACCCGTCAGCGAGTCCTGGTGTCGATCGGGGAGTTGTCCGCCAAACTCGGCCGGACCAACGACGCGATCGATGCCTTCAGGCGAGGGCTCAACCTCGCCGCCGACCCGGTTCTCTCGTCGGCTTGTCGCGCGCGGCTGGCGGAATTGCTCTCCGCCCAGGGGCGGACCGAGGAGGCGGCCGCGGTATTGGCGGTCGTTCCGGAGCCGGACGCGGATCGCCTCGGCGTTTCCGACCTCCCTTCTGATCGGACCGACGACGTCTTCGAGGCGGAGCGAAAGCGGATCGAACTGCTGATCGACCAGGGGAAGGACGAAGAAGGCTTCGAGCGACTCGTGCGATTCTCGAATGTCTATCCGAGGCATGTCCGCGAGCCGCTCGTGTTGTTCGAACGGATTACGGCGCCGATGTATCTGGCGGGGGATTATGCCAATGCCATCTGCTGGCGGCGAAGGGCCGCGGAGGCGTTTCCCCATGCCGCCGCCGACCCGATGTTCATGTCGAACGCGGTCGTCGAGTTGCAGGGAGCCGCACAATTAGACGAGGCGATGAAGGAGCCGGCGACGGCAGCGATGCTCGCCTTCGTCGAGCGGTTTCCCGATCACGGCAGCACGGCCTCGTTCCTCAAAGCCCTCGGCATCTCCTCCGAGATGTCGGGAGACCTGGAGGCTGCCAAGGGATACTACGAGCGGATCCTGGCGTCGAACCTTCCGTCGGACGATCCCCAGCGCCGTTCGGCGACGCTCGATCTGGCACGCGTGACCGGCGTTCCCGTCTCGGCCGCGCCGATCGATGCCCCGCCCTCCGGGCCTTCCGCACATCCGGCACGCAGGCGTTGGCTGATCCTCGCCAACGCCCTCCTCGTCGCCGCGATCGCGGCGTGGTGGCTCGCCCGGCGCCGGGGCCGCGTTTGACAGCCCCGTCGATCCCCACGGACACTTTTCACCGCTTCCGCATCCCGATCACGCCGGCAACCACAGGGGGGCGGCTCGCGGCTGCGGACGGGGAGTGACTCCGTGAACGTGTCGGTGGAGAGCGATGTCCGCCAGCCGGTGGCAACCGTCCCGCGTCGGGAGCGGTGGGCCGTCGCGGCGCTCCTGTGCCTGCACGCCCTCCTTCTCGCGTGGGGCGCTTCGGAAAAGAGCCCCACGCTCAACGAACCGGGGCATCTCGTCGCCGGCATCAGCTACTGGACGTTCAACCGCTTCGACGTCTACTCGGTCAATCCGCCGCTGGTGCGGCTCGTCGCGGCGCTCCCCGTCATGGCTGCCGGTTGCGAAACCAACTGGAAAAGCTTCACGAGCGGCCCGGGCGCCCGCCCCGAGATGGCGATGGGCTACGACTTCTGCCGGGCCAACGGCCGGCGCACGTTCCTCCTCGTCACCCTCGCGCGCCTCGCCTGCATCCCCTTCGCCCTCTTCGGCGGCTGGACGGCGTGGCGCTGGAGCCGGGAACTGTACGGGGCCACGGGGGCCCTGCTCACGCTCGCCGTGTGGTGCTTCTCGCCGATGATGCTCGCCCACGGCCAGCTCATCACCTCCGACGCCGCCGCCGCGGGGCTGGGGCTCGCGGCGTGCCGGAGTTTCTGGCGCTGGCTGAGGGATCCCACCTGGTCGCAGGCCGCCGCGAGCGGCGCGATGCTCGGCCTGGCGGAACTGGCCAAGACGACGCTCCTGGTCTTCCTCCCCCTCTGGCCGCTCGTCTGGCTCGCCTACAGGCTCGCCGACGGGCGCCTGCCGGCCTGGCGCCGGCTCGGCCGCGAGGCGGGGATGCTCCTCCTCCGCTTCGCGCTCGCCTTCTACGTCATCAACTTCGGCTACGCCTTCGAGGAGTGCCTCCCCAAGCTCGGCAGCTTCACCTTCGTGAGCCGCTCGCTCTCCGGCGTCGAGGGCCCGGCCGCGTCCCGCGGGGGAAACCGCTTCGCCGGCACCTGGCTCGCGGAAGTGCCGCTGCCGCTGCCGCGAAACTACGTCGTCGGCATCGACCTGCAACGCCGCGACTTCGAGACGAACCACCACGCGTTCTATCTCTCCGGCACCTGGAGCAAGACCGGCTGGTGGTATTACTACCTCGTGGCCCTCGGGATGAAGGTGCCCCTGGGGGCCTGGCTCCTCCTCGGCCTGGCGGCAGTGGCCCGGGGCGGGAGGGCCCCGGGCATCGGGCCGCGCGACGAGGCGGTGCTCCTCCTGCCGGGGATCGGGCTCCTCGCCTTCGTCAGCGCCCAGACCGGGATGAACGAGCACGTGCGTTACGTCCTCCCCGTCCTCCCCTTCTTCCAGGTCTGGGTCGGCAGGCTCGGGTCGACGTTGTCGGCCGCGTGGGGATCGAGTGCGGGTGCCCCGCTCCGCACGTGGGCGATCGCGGGCCTGACCGTGGCTGGCCTGGTGTGGCACGTCGTCTCGAGCGTGGTGTGCGTCCCCCACAGCCTCGCCTATTTCAACGAGACCGTCGGCGGCCGCGGGAACGGCTGGCTGCATCTGACGAGCAGCAACTGCGACTGGGGGCAGGACCTGATCGCCCTCGATCGCTTCATCGCCCGCCATCCGCAGGCCGGCGGGCTCACGCTCGCCTACTACGGCGGCCTCGAGCCGGCGGAGGTGGGGATCGCGAGCCGGCCGATGCGGCCCGAGGACGGCGTCCGCCTCCTCGCGGCGGAGGTATGGAACGAAGGCCCGGCGGAGGCGTGGGACTATTTCGCCTTCGGCGGCACTCCCGCCGTGGGCTACAACCCGGCCGTCGTGCCGCCGGCGCTCGTGGCCCGTCTCGCCGCCACCGAGCCCTTCGCACGCGTCGGCGACGCGATGATGATCCACCGGATTCCGAAGGTGCCGGCGCCGACGTCCGACGTCACAACGCCCGCGCCCAGCGAATGAGCGGGCGGGCCCGGTTCGTGGCATGGATCTCGAAGGTGTAGCGGGCCTGCTCGGGCACCTCGATGAGGAAGTCGTTCGAGCCTTCGCCGGAACAGGCGCCGTACGCGGTGCCGGGAGCGAGAACGACGCCGAACCGGCACGCTCCCAGGTTCACGGCTTTCCAACTCGCGTCGGCCACCTTGAAGCGATGGCTGCCGGCGGGGAGGAGGAGCGAGCAGGTGTAACGCGTGCCGCCACGGTACTCGAGCCGGTTGCGACCGTCGCAGATCGTGAAGGCGGCGTCGGGATCGTCGTCGAGGAACGTCCCGCGGAGGTAGATCTCGCAGCCGAAGGGACGCGTCCGCCCCGGCGGCGGCGGATCGCAGCCGGCGATGGCCGAGAGCGCCATCGTCGCTGCGCCCAGAAAAGCGACTCTCGCCGTGGCCGACAGCGTGGTCATCGTGCCCTCCGCTGACGCTCGAGTTCCTGGCGGATCGCCAGGGCGGTGACGACACCGAGCGCCCCGATGCCGCCGACCACCGGCCAGTCGATCGGGCGGCGGCCGGGAGGGGCGAGCCAGGTGCTACGGCCGCGCCGCTGGAGGAGCAGCCAGTCCATCAACTTCCAGTCGGTGAAGGCCGCGGTCCAGCAATCGTGATAGTCGGTGTCGATCTCCGTGAGCGCGGCGGTGCCCCCGGCCCCCCGCAGGGCGGTGATCGTCTCCCGCACGCCGGTCGCCGGCAGGAGCGGATCGCGCGCCGCGTGGAAGGCCCACACCGGCACTCCCCGGATCGTGGCGAGGGCGTCGGCATCGTTCCCGCATCCCGGCCCCGCCAGCGGCGCCGCCGCCGCGAAGAGGTCGGGCCGCCTGAGGAGCAGTTCCCAGCAGACGCCGCCACCGGCGGAGATGCCGGCGAGGCAGACGCGCTCGGGATCGATCGGCTCGCCGGCCATGAGGTGGTCGATCAGTGCCAACAGCACGCTCGCCACGTCGTCCCCCTCGCGCCGCCCCTCCTCGTCGAACCAGGTCCGCAGGTCGGCGGGGGACTGGATCACGAGGCAGTAGAAGGGCCGCTTCCGGCCGCTCTCGGGGTCGGTGAACACCGTTTGGAGGTGGCGCAGCTGCGCGAAGTTGTCGTCCCCCATCTCGCCGTACCCGCTCGTCCAGACCAGGAGTGGAAAACGCTCGTCGGGAGCGTCGGGATTCCGCTCGGGTCGGAAGAGCCGGTAGCGGAACTCGCGTCCCTCGAGCCTTCCGTGCGAGAAGGGGAACGTCCCCTCGTCGAAGAGATCGACGAGGTGCGCGGGGACGATCCTCCCCACCCACTCATCCCTGAACTGCCGCTCGAGCGGCGCGATCTTCGCGGGGTCTGCCGTCTCCTGGGCGCCCGCCGCGGAGGCCAGCCAGCCCGCGCCCCAGGCGACGCCTGCCACGCCGACGCACACCCACGCGAGCCACGCGCCGGCGGGCCGGCCCCGTCGTGGCGACCGCGCGGCGGGTGGTGGCTCTCGTGTCACGGGGGGATGGGCGCCGGCTTGCCGTCGGCCCGGTTGCCGAGCCGGCGGTGGGTCTCGAAGTCGATATCGTAGCCGATGGAATGCACCGAGCCGTCGCACATCACCGCCTGCCAGACGGTGGCGTGGGCGCTGCCGAAGGAGTTGCGGATGTCGACGAAGTTGCGGTCGTTCTCCGGGGCCACGAACGTGCTCCGGCAGGTGTCGTTGTTGAAGCCGGTGTAGAGGCTCTCGTTGTCGCCGGGATCGCTGCCGTCGCCGTAATGTTTCCCGTCGACGTACTTCTCCGCGAGGAGATAGGTGCGTGAGAGGCCGTCCTCCACCTGCGCCGGCCGGACCGTGCTTCGGCCGTAGATCACGCCGGTGAAGTCCTGCCCGATCGAAGGCCACTCGAAGGCCGCGTCGTCCCCCTCCTCGAGGCTCCTGGGGCCGGGCCACTGCCAGGGGAACTCCACCTCGAAGCCATCGCCGACGTTCGCGGCGTAGTCGCTCTTCGCGCCGCGCGAGAGTGCCGGCGCGATCGACCCGTCGCGCGTGAAGGGCTCGCGGTTCATCGTGTAGGGGCCGACGCCGAAGCTCCGCCGCGACGGGCAGAGGAAGAGCGGCACCTGCGTCTCGTTGCGGCGGGTGATCTCCCGGGCCCGTTCGGCCCCCGCCAACCCGGAGCCGGCGCCGCGGAGGTTCGACTCCTCCACGTAATCGAGGAGGTTGAAGGCCCAGCCCCCCGGCTGCCGCTCGTTCGTGCCCCGCTCCGGCTCGCCGATCCAGGTGAAGTGCCAGCCGCCGCTGGGATAGGCCCGTTTGGCGTTCTCGTGGAGCTGCACGGCGAGCCCGAGCTGCTTGAGGTTCGAGCGGCAGGCGGTCTTCCGCGCCGCCTCGCGGGCGTTCTGCACCGCCGGCAGGGCCATCTGGAGGAGCAGCCCGATGATCCCGACCACGATCAATAGCTCGATGAGCGTGAAACCGGCGCGGGGCCCCCGGGGCGGGGCGGCCGCGTGGCGGGCGATACACCTGGAGGAGGGCGGCCTCATCGGTGCTTCCTCACTTCGGCCAGTTCCCGGGCGAGCTGGCGCTCCTCGAGCTTCGCCTTGAACGCGGCCCGCTCCTTGCGCGAGAGACGGTTCCTGAAGCGGAAGGCTTCGGCGACGCGTTCGACCCAGGGGCCGACCTTCAGGGCCGGCGCGAAGCGCACGCCGACGAGGAGGGCGACGAAGAGGAGATTGGCGACGAACCAGGTGGTCCGCGACCACTCGCGGACGTCGAGGAGCCCGAGGAGGAACGACCCCGCGGCGGCGGCCGGCCCGGGAAAGAGCTGCGCGACGAGCGAGCGCGTGGTGAGCCCTCGGGCGATCTCGAGCCAGGGGAGCTTGGAGAGGGATGGTTTCATCGCCCGGCCCGATCGTCACGCCCGCCCCGATTCACGCATCCCCTGCCGCCGGTGGAAGTATCCCCAACGCGGGCCAGGGAACGCAAGGATCGGGATGGCATCGACCGCAGCCATCTCGGCCCGCGCCATGGCCGAGCGACACCACTCGCCGCCAGTGGCCCTGGAAACGGGTAGTCGCGTCGGGTGGTCGAATGGGCACCGAATGATTGACGCCCCCCCCCCCCCCCCCCCCCCCACGGGGGGGGGGGGGGGCGCGGGGGGGGGGGCCGGGCCAACCGGAAATGGGGTTTTGTTTTTTTTGGTTCCAACTCCGACACCCACTTAAAAG
>CAZMOU010000014.1:22984-33202 GCA_964567835.1 uncultured Chitinophaga sp.
CCTGATCAATCTGAAATGGTATTCGGTCTTGATTCGTCACAACTGCATCAGCACATTAAAAGGATTAGTCGATGCTACGCTGCTCAGTGCTTGTCGCGACAGTAGTCATGGCCCTTCCTTCAGTCGTAGTCGCGATTGAACTGCCTCCCGAAAAGTGTGGGGCAGACAAGCCGCCGCTAATCATGGAGCCGGGTGATGTGATCGTGAAATCGTGGTGTAATCTCTACGAAGAAGCGGCGGTGCTTACCAGTCCAGGAACGATGCAGGAGGTTGCCGGTTCGACGGCGTCCTGCGAGAACTGTTCGGATAATTGTGGTAATCCAGAGCTTCCTCAGCCCCGTGAGTTGACTTGCAAGCTCACTCTCCAGACCTCATATAAAAACGCCAAGTCGCTGACGGTCACGGGTGGAGTGTCTGGTGGGTCGGATTGGATTGCCAAAATCGAAGCGTCTCTCGAAATCGAGTCTGGTTACAAAGAAACGACGCAGGAAACGGTCTCCGTCGCGGCAGAAGTCACTGTAGGTCCCTGTGAATGGCAGGACACTCGGGCATTTCTCAAAGCGAGCGTTGGAAGGACAGCGCAGATGGAGATTGTGTGTCAACCCTGTTGGTTGATCAGGCATGTGTCGTATACGCCAGGTTTCGAATATCACGGAGCGCCACTGAAGGGTATGGCCACACTGAAATGTAGTATGTCACTAGCCGGAAGTGCGAGCATCAAGACTGTGGCCAATGGGCGGTGCCCTCGACGATGAGACACTCTGCGATCGCTCTGGGATGGGTTTGCGAAGTATTGTGTGAAGGCCATTTGCAGAGCAGTCTGTTCTCAGTCGTCCTCCTCATCGCATCGACCCTCGGCACGGCCGTCGACGCCGCCAGCCCGGCGGGCGACGCGCTCGAGGCCTATCGGGCGGCAGCCCGGGATGCCGGGGCAGGCGGGCTCGACCGGGAGGCCACGGAGGGCTGGATCGGGCGGCTCTCCGACGCCGCGGCCGACGGCGATCCGCTCGCCGAGGAAGCGCTTGCGAGCGCGCGGCGCCTCGCCAATTCCATCGGCGCGTGGGACGAGTCTTCGAGGATCGTCGCTCGTGAACTGCTGATCCATGCCACGAGGGACGCCGACCGGGCGAGGCTCTGCTCCGAGGCGGGGGAAATCCGCCGGAATCTGAGTCGTCAGACAAAGCGGAGCGAGGACCGTCGAGCCGCGATCGGAGCCTTCGCGGAGGCAAGCGCGGTCATCGAAGGTCTCCCGCCGGACGCCGACGGGGAGATGGAGAGACGTTCGTCCGTCATCCTCAATACGATCTGGATCGCGGAATTGGAGTCGGAGTGCACGGACGAACCGGAGCGGAGTCGGGCTCTCGACAACTGGCGACGGGCGAGAGAAACGTACGAGGCTCTGCTCGCGGAGGGTGCATCGCCCGTCGGTGCGCTCCTGATGACGAGGTGGACGATTCCGAAGATCGCGGCCAGGGAGGCGATGCACGCCCTCCTTCTCGAGCGTTATTCCGTGGCTTTGCCGGCACTCCGGGCGATCGGAGACCCCTCCGCCGACGCGACCTCCCCCGCGACGTGCATCCAGGAGGCGGCCAATCGGTTTCCCGCCCCGTCCCGCCGGGACCCCGACGGCTACGTTCGGTTTCTCCGGGAGTGGCTCGACGTCGGCCCCGCCGAAGCGCGAACCTGCTTCGTCCGCTGGCTCCTCGCCGAAGCCCTCGCCGCGCGTGGCGACCGCGAGGAGGCCCGCGCGATCCTGGCGACGCTCCGCGATCAGTCGCTGTTCGAGTTCGATCGGGTCGAGCCGGCGGCGCTCGAGCAAGGCTCCGGGGGCACCTATTCGATGGTGCTGCGGAGACTGCGCGATCTCCAGGCCGAGGCCGGCGACATCGACGGGGCGCTCGCGACGAATGCCACCTTCCTCGATCTCTATCCGAATGAAACGGGTCTGGTGGACGAAGCGAGGAACTTCGCCGCCCGGCGCGCCGAGGCGCGGGCGGCGGTCGAGGCGGCCCTCGACGCCCCGGCTCGCCCGACCTCGCGCCGGTGGCTGCTCGTCGGGATCAATGCGGCGATCGTCGCGGCCGTGTCATGGCTGTTGTACCGTCGCACTCGTCTGCACTCCTCACGCGGCGGATAGACTCCCAGTCGCCGGTCTCCCCGGCTGAGGGACAGATTCCCAGAGCGTTCCGGGGCCCGCCATGCAATCGATGCCTGCGGCTTCGCAGACGGGACGCACCGCCGGGCGCGGGTCGCCCGGGCGGAGGGCGTTCTCCGTTCGTGTCGTGATCGTGTGCTCGATCCTCGCGGCGGTGATGTTCGCCACGGCACGTGCGGCGGAGGTCCCCGACGAGCGGAACCTGGCTCCCGAAGAACTGTGGTCCTTGGTCGCGGCGGTCCTGACGCCACTGCCCGAAACCGCAGCGATCGAAATCGTTTCGACGCTGACGAGACCCGCCAAGTCTCTCGACGAGATTGAAAAAGATGCCAAGGACTACGTGGCGAGAGCGAAGGCCCGTGGTGAGAGCCACGACGAGGAGATGTGGGACGCGATCCTGAAGGCGAACATCGATGAAAACGTGGAGTGGTTTTCGACTCCCGCCTTGGAGCGGGAGAGATTCTTGTTCGATCACGGCTCGCGACGAGTCGACTTCACCAGCAGCGCGTCGGAGCCGGAGCTCTCGCCCGACACGCCGTTTTTCGAAACTCGCATCCAACCAGACGGTCGCCATGGTGGCGAACGCGGTTTCTACCAATACACCCATTGGAATCGACTGCCGCGGCAAAAAGCCGTCTACGAGAACATCGGCCCCGGTTCGGCGAGCCGGTGGGATGACCGAAAGACCGATTCCGTCCGCGACATCCGCGAGGAACTCCTCGGCGTCGAGCGATCGCTGCTCGAAATCCTGGCGGTGGAGGTGTGCGAGCTTCCGAAGCCGCCGTTGACCAAGGCGCCGCAGGCACGCGATCTGCCGCTGGACCGCCAGAAGATCGAGAACCTCCTGGCGGACAAGGGGAACATCCGGCTGCGGGTGAGCGAGTTCGAGGCCGACGGCGAGCGGCGGCTGCGCATCCGGTTCCTGTCGCCGAAGGGGTGGGGGATCGTGGCGCCGAAGGAGCTGACGCCGTTTGCGGAGATCGTCGTCAAGGCGGACGATTTCCGGGCGGTGTACGAGCAGCGTCTCCTCGACGACAAGGGGTCGTCGTCACGGCCGACGGCTTCGATGCCAACGGGATCCCGCGTGAGAAGAAGTGGGTGCGGCGCCGCCCCGACGGGCAGCACGAGACGACGACCTACGCGATCCTCGACGCGAAGGTGAACATCGACATCCCTGACTCGGAGTTCGAGTTCCATCCGCCGGAGGGCTATCTCGTCGACGTCATGGGCCCCGACGGCAGGCCGATCAAGGCCGACGCCCCGCCGGCACCGGAACTCGAGAAGAAGCCAGCCGGTAAGCGTCACTTCACTCTCAACGTCCTCGCCCTGGCGGCGTTCATGGTCCGCAAGCTCTGGCTCCGCCGCCGGGCGAATGCCGTTGAGTGAGCCCAGGCCCGATCACCCTGAAAACAGGCAGCGCGGGCCGTCGTCAGGCCGCAGCCGAACGCTTGACGCCCCCCCCCCCCCAATAGAATAGGCTCATCGCCGGGGGGGGCGGTTCACGCGACGAATCATGGCACAAGGAGTGCGGGCATGGGGCATGCGGCGCGAATGGCATGGCGGGAGCGTGTCGTCTGGACGCTCGTCGTTTCGATGAGCGTGTTGCAACTCGCTGGTGTAAGAAAGCTTGGGCACGTGCTCGCGGCCGACGGGTTTCCTTGCTGGACGACTGAGCTTGAAGGGGGTGAGTCATACGGCTGCGCTGGCTGTTCTGATGCCTCGTGCGGGAATTGGGCCCGTTATCAGGGCGTCCCTGCCTGCAAGCCGTCGAAAGAAGGCTACTATGATTGCTCACCAGCACCAGGGGATTATCGAGCTGGATTCAGGGGGCAGTGTAAGACCAACTATAGTTATATCGCTATCGCGATTTGCTTCGGGTCAGGCGCTTTCGCTGCGGGTCGTCTGGCGTTGCCTGGTTGCGTTGTGAAATGTGCGCCGATGCTCATTGGCCCCGTTCCCCCCGGTTCGTACCTCGCTTGCCTCGCTGCGTGCGTGGGCATTCCTGCATTGATCGGTGGGGGTAGCGGCTTCGCTGTGTGTTGCTCGCAGTCGTGCTTCTGTGTCGATTCCTGCACGATTGACTATGATCGCAGAGAGGAAGTGACGTCACCATGCGTGCAGCTTCTTTTTCCGGGTTGTCCTGGGCAATGATACAAGTCGATGCGAAGAGCTCCATCGCAACCTCGGCATCGCGTCGACTGTTCTGTGTAATCGTCACGGCCTGCCTCGTGTTCACAAGTGGGGCTTCTCGCTCCATGGCGAACTGGGTCGAGAGCGATGAGAGTGTGATCGACGCCGACACGCTCGATGCGCTGCTGGCAGCATCCATGAAGGCACTCCCATTGACTGCCGACATCGAGGTGTTCCGCACGCACGAACGTCCACCCAAGCCTCGCGATGTTATTGAGGCGGAAACACGCCAGCGCATCGCGGAGCGACGAATCCGCAGTAGGGGGCAATCCAGCGACTATTGGGACGCGGCATTCATCCGGGAAGTCCGCTCACTTGAGGCGTGGTATGATGCGCCGATTCTCGATCGCCAGCGGTTTCAATACAGCGCACAGTCCCGTCGGCTTGATTCCGCGACGAACAGGCCTGGGGAAACGATTACGCCCATCGCTCCGTACGAGGACACCTGCATCCTTCCGGGGAATCCCGAAACAGGAGACGGCCGTTTCTATGAGTATCACCACTGGCATGCAAATGAATCCACCCGCATAAACTATGCGAAGTTTGGTCCAGGATCTGCCTCGCGTTCGGATTTCAACAGAACGCAATGGATTCCCGACATCCGCGAGGAACTCCTCGGCATCGAGCGATTGCTGCTCGAGATCCTGGCGGTGGAGGTGTGCGAGCTTCCGAAGCCGCCTTTGACCAAGGCGCCGCAGGCACGCGATCTGCCGCTGGACCGCCAGAAGATCGAGAACCTCCTGGCGGACAAGGGGAACATCCGGCTGCGGGTGAGCGAGTTCGAGGCCGACGGCGAGCGGCGGCTGCGCATCCGGTTCCTGTCGCCGAAGGGGTGGGGGATCGTGGCGCCGAAGGAGCTGACGCCGTTTGCGGAGATCGTCGTCAAGGCGGACGATTTCCGGGCGGTGTACGAGCAGCGTCTCCTCGACGACAAGGGGTCGTCGTCACGGCCGACGGCTTCGATGCCAACGGGATCCCGCGTGAGAAGAAGTGGGTGCGGCGCCGCCCCGACGGGCAGCACGAGACGACGACCTACGCGATCCTCGACGCGAAGGTGAACATCGACATCCCTGACTCGGAGTTCGAGTTCCATCCGCCGGAGGGCTATCTCGTCGACGTCATGGGCCCCGACGGCAAGCCGATCAAGGCCGACGCCCCGCCGGCACCGGCGCTCGAGAAGCATCCGGCCGGCAACCGCCTCTTCAATCTCAACGCCCTCGCCGTCCTCGCCCTGGCGGCGTTCACGCTCCGCAAGCTCTGGCTCCGCCGCCGGGCGGCCGCCGCGAGGTGAGATCGATGGCCGACTCCGGATCGTCGTGGCGCGGGCTCGCGCTCGTGGGTGTGCCGCTGGTGTTCGTGATTGCGATCGCCGGCTGGGCGACCACGTTCGGGCCGCTCGCGCGCGGCCGGGCCGAGTTGGCCCCCGGCCTCCACGCGATCGGCGTCGACGATCCCGTCGACGTCGTCCTGGGGGAGGTGCGGACGATCCGTTGCCGGCTCGCCAATACCCTCGATCGCACGATCGAGATCGAGTCGCTCTCCACCGGCTGCCCCTGCCGCACCGCCTCCGTCACGCCGCGCTCGCTCGCTCCCGGGGCACGGGCGGAGGTGGAGATCGTCTACGACTCCTCCCATTCGAACGACCGCGACCTCGCCTTCCCCATCGTCGTCACCTGCCCTGACGGCGAGCGGATCACCGCCGAGGGGCAGATCGCGATCCGCCACGAGCGGGCGATCGCGATCGACGGGGCGCCCGTCGATTTCGGCGACGTGCCGCTCCACGCATCGGCCGTGCGCACGATGACCGTGTCCGCGCCGGCGGGGGCGTTTCGCGCGGTGCGGGCCACCTCAGCCGTCGACGGGCTCGATGTCGCGGTGAAGGGCGAGGGTGGGAATGCCGGCACGATCGAATGTCGCCTCGCCGCGCCGGTGTCGGTCCGTGATCTCTCCGGCACGGTGCGTGTCGAAGTAGAGGGCTTCCGCGGCCGCGACGTCGTCTTCGAGGTCCCCCTGCGGGGGGCGGTCGTGGGGCCGGTGGCGATCCATCCGCCGTCGGGCTTCGTCGGCATGCTCGCACCGGGGAAGACGAAGACCGTGCGTTTCGACGTCAAGGCCCGCGGTGACGCGAAGCCGATCACGATCGACACGGTCTCCGGCCCGCCCTGGGCGCGTGTGAGCCATGTCTGCTTCGCCTCGCCGGCGGCGGCCGTGCTCGACGTCACCTTCGATCCCGAGGGGGCGCCTGCGGACCTGCGGCAGTTCGATCTCGATCTCTCCGGCACGGTCGACGGCCAGCCCTTCTTGGCCGTCATCCCCTGCGTCGCCGTCGCCATCTCGGCCGGTCCATGACACGGTGACGATCATGCGTCGCCTGCTTGCCCGGCGTCCGGGCGAACCCGGGCCCGTCCCCGGGTGCTCACCGTGCGCAGCGCACGATGCACACGATCGCCCGCAGCCCGTCGCGGAGTCCTATATGCTTTCCGGCGGCCCGCGAGCGGCCCCGGTACCGCACCGGGACCTCCACGATCCGGCATCGGGCGCGGGCGAGTCGAGCCGTCAGCTCCGGCTCGATCGCGAAGCGATCCTCCACGAGGTCGAGTGATCGGATCACCTCGCGTCGAACCGCCTTCTGGCCCGTCTCCATGTCGGTGAGACGGAGCCCCGTGAACCGGTTCGAGAGCCAGGTGAGGAACCAGTTGGCGGCACGGTGGACGGGCCCGGTCGCCTGTCGGTCCGCCCCGAGGAACCGGCTCCCGTAGACGGCATCGGCCTCGCCCCGTTCAATGGGCCCGACGAGTGCATCGAGGGCCGCCGGATCGTACTCCAGATCGGCATCCTGGAAGACGACGATCGGTGCCGTCGCCCGCGCGATTCCGGCGCGGAGGGCCGCCCCCTTGCCCCGGTTGCGGTCGGAACGGATCGACACGACGGCCGGGTGGCTCGTTCGCCCGAGTATCTCAGGCGTCGCGTCGGTGGAGCCGTCGTCGACGACGATCACCTCCACCGCTCCGGGGAGCGCGACGACCGCCGCGAGGACGCGCGGGAGCGAGGCGGCCTCGTTGAACACAGGGATCACGACCGACATCCGCCTCGCCGTCGTCATGCCCGCTCCATGTCGGCCCGCCTGTCGCAGAAAAAGGACGTGCCCTCGAGCCCCCCTCCGGCGCGGGATGGATTGTCGCCGGGCGACCACCTCCGTCGCAAGACCGCCGGCGATCCCGGCCCACTTCTCCGCGCGACCGCCGACAGCGATACTGCGACGATCGACCCCATTCCGGAGCCCCGCCATGACCGCCGACGCGAAGCACACCCTCGACTGGATCGCCGACTACGTCGCCGCGCAGGACCGGGCGATCCGCTCGGTGCCGGCGGCGGAGATCGCGGCGGTGATCGAGGTGGTGAAGAAGGCCGGGCGCGAGGGGAGGCGGATCTTCGTCTGCGGCAACGGTGGCAACGCGGCCAACGCCGCCCACTTCACCACCGACCTGGGCAAGAACGCCTCCGCCGCCGCGCCCCGACCCTTCAAGGTGCTCTGCATCGCCGACAACACCGCCTGGATGACGGCGATCGGCAACGACTTCACCTTCGACGACGTCTTCGTGCGCCAGCTCACCAACCACGCCGAGCAGGGGGACCTCCTCATCCTCTCGAGCGTCAGCGGCTCCTCGCCGAACCTCGTCGCCGCCTGCACCTGGGCCCGGGAGCACGGCGTGGAGACGATCGCCCTCGTCGGCCAGAAGCGCGGCAAGGTCGCCGATCTGGTCGATCATCTCCTCGTCGTCGGCGACGGCCACTACGGTCGCGTCGAGGACGCGCAGATGAACATCCTCCACATGATCTGCTACGCCGTCTGCGAACTGGGGGCGTGAGCGACGGTCGAACCACGCTCCACCGCGCGCCGATCCGAGCGAGGGGTCGGCCGTGCCCCGGGAGCCGGCCTCGCCGGCAAGCGCGGCCATGGATGGCGTCGCGCGGGCGGCGCGGAGTGAGCGAGGCCGGGAAGGCCTCGAGCGAACGTCCGGCGACGGGGCATGGGCGATCCCGAGCGGGGCAGGGTCGAGGTGCTTTCAGACGTCGCCGCGAGGATTTAGAATTCGCCGCGGGGGAGCCGATACCTTGCACACAACCTGCAAGGTCTTCCCGCCGACACGGGTCCCCGTGTCACGACCAGACCTCCCGGATCACGCAGCTTGCCGCGCGGCGTTCGCCGAGCGGTGCTCCATGATCCGGTCCGCCCATACCCGAGGACACCCATGCCCCGCGACGAAGCGAAGAAGTCGACCGCTGCCGACAAGCCCCAGGCCGGCCGCAGCACCCGCCGTCAGTTCCTCGACACCACGGCGGCCGCGGGCGCGGTCCTGGCCGCCGGCGCCACGGGCGTGGCCGGAGCCCAGGAGAAGAAGGCCGAGGTGCCGAAGGTCTTCGCAGGCGGCAGCGACGCGATCCGCCTGGCGCTCATCGGCTGCGGCGGCCGTGGCGGCGGCGCGGCGGTCGACGCGCTCTCGGTGCAGGGAGCACCGCTCAAGCTCGTCGCCATGGCCGACGTCTTCAAGGAGCGGGCCGACATCGTCCGCCGGTCGGTGGGCGAGCAGTTCGAGGGGGAGAAGTTCGACGTCCCCGACGAGCGCGTGTTCGTGGGCTTCGACGCCTACAAGGAGGCGATCGACTACCTGAAGCCGGGCGACATCGCCATCTTCGCCACGCCGGTCGCCTTCCGCGCCGCCCACTTCGCCTACGCGATCGAGAAGGGGGTGCACACCTTCATGGAGAAGCCGGTCTCCATCGACGGGCCGAGCACGAAGCGGATCATCGAGCTGGCCAAGAAGGCCGACGAGAAGAACCTGAAGGTGGGCGTCGGGCTGATGTGCCGCCACTGCGACCGGCGCCGCGAGCTCTACGACCGGCTCCAGAACGGGGAGGCGGGGGAGCTGATGGACTTCCGCGGCTACCGCATGCACACGCCGGCGCAGAGCCCGAACCTCTTCCCGGGACCGCCGGAGGGGATCAGCGAGCTGCTCTGGCAGATCCGCCGCTTCCACGGCTTCATCTGGGCCTCCGGCGGCATCTACAGCGACTACTACGTCCACCACATTGACGAGGTCTGCTGGATGAAGGGGGCCTGGCCGGTGACGGCCGAGGCCACCGGCGGCCGTCACGAGAAGCTGAAGATGGACGACCAGAACTTCGACAACTACGCCGTGGAGTACACCTTCCCCGACGGCACGAAGTTCTTCTACTCGGGCCGCCACATCAAGAACTGCGACCAGAAGTTCGGCGTCTTCGGCCGTGGGACGAAGGGGGCCTTCACGATCTCCGCCAGCGGCCACTCGCCGGCGAAATGTGCGATCTACAAGGGCCAGGCGGAGGACAAGGACAAGCTCCTCTGGACCGCGGAGCAACCGGAGCCGAATCCCTACCGGCGCGAGTGGGAGCACCTCGTCGACGCCGTCGTCAACGACAAGCCCTACAACGAGGCGGTGCGCGGCGCCGAGGCGAGCCTGGCCACGGCGATGGGACGGATCGCCGCCCACACCGGCAAGCTCGTCACCTACGACGGACTCCTGAACGGCGACTACGACCTCACCAAGGACGTGGCCACCTTCAACGCCAACTCGCCGGCGCCGGTGAAGATGCTCCCCGACTACACCTACCCGGTGCCGTCGCCCGGCAGGTTCAAGTACGAATACCACGACTGAGCCCGCGAGGCTCCCGGTCACCACGCACCGACCCCGGGGTTCCCGCCCCGGGGTCGGGGTGTTCCGGGGGACCGCGTCCGGTCCGCCGGTGCCCACCTCCCCTCCCCTCCCCCCCCCTCCCCCCCCCCCCCCCCCCCCCGGCACCGAACCCCCACTGCGTCCACCCCGCCCCCCCCC
>CAZMOU010000014.1:33212-44734 GCA_964567835.1 uncultured Chitinophaga sp.
CCCCCGCCCTGGCCGCCGCCGGGCCGGGGCGCCCCCGCCCCCCCCCCCCCGCCCCCCCTCCCCCCCCTCCCCTCCCCTCCCCTCCCCTCCCCTCCCCTCCCCTCCCCGCTCCCGGGAACCGAGCCCCCATGCCGTCCACGCCGCTCTCCCGTCCCGTCGTCCAGATCTCGCTCGACCTCACCAACATCGACGAGGCCCTCGACACCGCGGCGCTGGCGATCCGCGCCGGGGTCGACTGGCTCGAGGCGGGGACGCCGCTGATCCTCGCCGAGGGGCTGCACGGCGTCCGCGCCCTGCGGAAGGCATTCCCCGGCGTGCCGATCGTCGCCGATCTCAAGACGATGGACGGCGGCTACCTCGAGGCGGAGATGATGGCCAAGGCCGGCGCGACGCACGTGGTCGTCATGGCCCGGGCCCACGCCGAGACGGTGAAGTGCGTCGTCAAGGCGGGGCGTGACTTCGGCGTCGGCGTGATGGGCGACAACATGATCTGCGAGGACATGGTCGCCGGGGCGAAGTGGCTCGAGGACCTCGGCTGCGACTACGTCATCCACCACGTCGGCTACGACGAGCGCCGCGGCATCGCCGCCGCGGGCCACCGCATGCCGAGTCCGCTCGACCGGCTCCGCGAGGTGGTGGCGGCGGTGAACGTCCCGGTGCAGGCCGTCGGCGGACTGTCGCTCGAGCAGGCGATCTCCTGTCCGGCGTACGGGGCGCCGCTGGTGGTGCTCGGTGCGCCGCTCACGATCGACGCCGATTCCTTCAAGACCGCCGACGGCAACCTCGAGGCGTCGCTCGCGAGGATCTGCGACGCCGTCCATGCCCAGCCGCTCCCCGCGAAGGCCTGACGCGGCCGTCCCGTCCGATCCCCCCGCCCCGGAACCGCATCCATGTCCACGTCGTCACCCGGTGTCGTCAACTTCGCCGCCGCCAAGGGCTCGGTCGAGATCCGTTCCATGGAGCGGCCCTCGATCGGCGACACCGACGTCCTCCTCGAGGTGGCCAACGTCGGCGTCTGCGGCAGCGACCTCCACCAGTGGACCGGCGACCACTCCTGGCAGGTGAACTATCCGGTCGTCCTCGGCCACGAGTTCGGGGGACGGATCGCGGAGACGGGGCGGTCGGTCGAGGGGTGGAAGACGGGCGACCGGGTGGTCAGCGAGACCGCGGCGATCATCTCCGCCGACAGCCCGCTCACGCGCCGCGGCCTCTACAACCTCGATCCGACGCGGAAGGGCTTCGGCTACGGCGTCGACGGGGCGATGACGCGGTTCGTGCGCGTGCCGGCCCGCATCCTCCACCGCGTGCCCGACGCCCTCCCCTTCGAGCAGGCCTGCCTCACCGAGCCCTGCTGCGTGGCCTACAACGCGGTCGTGAAGAACGCCCGCATCGAGCCGGGCGACCGCGTCGTCGTCCTCGGCCCCGGGACGATCGGCATCCTCTGCGCCGCGATGGCCAGGCTCTGCGGCGCCGAGGTGGCGGTGGTGGGCCTCGAGGCGGACAGGGGACGGCTGACGATCGCCGAGCGCTACGGCTGTCAGGCGGTGGTGGGCAGCCCGAAGGAGTGGGCGATGGCCCGCGACGGTCTGGGCTGCGACGGCGTCATCGACGCCGCCGGCGTCAGTGCCACGCTCGCCGTCGCGCTCGACGTCGTCCGCCCCGCCGGGTGGATCAGCAAGGTCGGCTGGGGGAAGCAGCCGCTGGGGATCTCGCTCGATCCGCTGGTGCAGAAGAACGTCACGCTCCAGGGGAGCTACAGCCACAACTGGCCGATCTGGGAGCGCGTGCTCGCCCTGCTCACGAGCGGCCAGCTCGACGTCCGACCGATCATCGGCGGCGTCTGGCCGCTCGAGCGGTGGCACGACGCCTTCGAGGCGATGCACTCCGGGCAGGTCGTGAAGAGCGTCCTCGCGCCGACATGACCGCCGCGACGCCCGCGGCCGGGGAGGCCGGCATCGACGCGCTCGTGGTCCGCGGGGGGAGCGTCGTCCTCCCCGACCGGATCGTCGCCGACGGGTACGTGGAGTGCCGCGGGGGGAGGATCGTGCGCGTCGGCCGCGGAGGCCGGCCCCCGCGCGGCGCGAGGGTCGTCGACGCGGGGGGTGGCTTCATCGCGCCGGGATTCGTCGACCTCCACGTCCACGGCGGCGGCGGCGCCGACTTCATGGACGGGGAGGCGGAGGCCGTCCGCCGCGCGATCGACGCCCACACGCGGCACGGCACGACGACGATCTTCCCCACCACGACCACCGGCTCTCCGGCGTCGATCCTGGCGATGCTCGACGCCTGCCGCACCGTGCGGGCCGACGCGCCGACAAGCCGGGCCCGCATCGGCGGGGTGCACGTCTACGGACCCTACTTCGCCCCCGACAAGGTCGGCTGTCATGACCGCGGCGGGCGCCGCGATCCGCGCGCCGCGGAATACCGGGCCTGGTTCCGCGACGATCTGGTGCGCATCGCCACCTGCGCCGCCGAGCTCCCCGGTGCGGCGGCCTTCTACCGGCTCGCCGCCCGCCACGGCTGCCTCGTCACCTGCGGCCACTCCAACGCCTCCTGGGAGGAGATGGCGGCCGCGTTCTCCGCCGGCGTGCGGCACGTCGACCATTTCTGGTGCGCGATGAGTTCGGTGGCGTCGCTGCGGGCCCGCTTCGGGACGCCGATGCGGGCCGGGATGGAGCAGTTCGTCCTCGCGACCCCGGGAATGAGCACCGAGGTGATCGCCGACGGCGAGCATCTCTCCCCCGAACTCCTCGCCTTCGCCGCGACGATGATCGGGCCGGGACGCCTCTGCCTCGTCACCGACGCCAACCGGGCGCTCGACATGCCCCCGGGACGCTACCGCTTCGGGCACCACGCCCGGGGCACCTGGTTCGAGAGCGACGGCCGCGTGGGGAGGGAAGGCGGCTCGCTCGCCAGCTCCGTGCGCGGCATGGACCACATGGTGCGCACGATGCACGCGGCAGGCACGGCGCTCGTCGACGCGATCCGCATGGCGTCGCTCACGCCCGCGGAGCGGGCGGGGATCTCCTCCGACGTGGGGAGCGTCGCGAAGGGGAAACGCGCCGACATCGTCGTCCTCTCGCCGCGTCTGCAGGTCCGCCACGTGGTGGTGGGGGGACGCCTCTGCACCCCCCCCGCGTCGGCCCCGCGCTGAGAAGTGCTACACTCCGCCCCCGAGGAGGATCGGCGATGCGGCTCGAAGGCAAGGCGGTGATCGTCACCGGCAGCGCCACCGGCATCGGCGCGGCGATCGCCCGGCGGGTGGCCGCCGAGGGGGCCCGCGTGCTCGTCCACGGCCTCGAGCACGACCTCGCCCACGGCGTGGCGGCGGAGATCGCGTCCCGCCACGGCCCCGGCCGCGTGGTCGTCCACGTCGGGGAGCTCCTCGAGACCGGGTGTGCCGCGCGGCTCGTCGACGTGGCGGTGGCCACGTTCGGCCGCCTCGACGGGATCGTCAACAACGCCGCCCTCGTCGCCTCCGGTGACCTCGGCTCGACGACGCGCGACCTGTTCGAGCGGATCATGGGGGTCAACGTCCTCGTGCCGCTCGAACTCACCCGTGCGGCGCTCCCCTGGCTCGCGCGGACCCGCGGCAACGTCGTCAACATCGGCAGCGTCAACGCCCACTGCGGCGAGCCGAACCTCCTCCCCTACAGCCTCTCCAAGGCCGCGCTCCAGGCGGCCACGCGGAATCTCGGCGACACCCTCTTCCGCGAGCACGGCGTGCGCGTGAATCAGGTGAATCCGGGCTGGGTGCTCACCGAGAACGAGATCGCCCGCAAGCGATCGCAGGGACTCGACGACGACTGGCCGGGGCGCGTCGGGCCGCAGTTCGCCCCCTCGGGGCGGCTGATCGCGCCGGAGGAGATCGCCGCGGTCGTCGTCACCTTCCTCTCCGACGAGTGCGGCCCGGTGAGCGGGCAGGTCTGCGATCTCGAGCAGTATCCCCTCCTCGGCCGCAATCCACCCAAGACGATCGGCCCGCCGAGGCCGGCCTGAGATCCCGTCGCGATCCACCCCACCCCGCCGCACCGAGCCCGCCATGCCCCCCCTCCCCGCCACCGCCCGCACCGCCGTGCCGCGCCTCGCCGCCTTCCCCAAGGCCTACATGCAGGCGCTGGTGAAGGACGGCTCGATGCGGATCGCCGACTGGATCGAGCTCGCCTCCGGACTCGGCATCGACGGCCTCGAGTGGTACGCCGGCTTCCGGGAGATGGCCGACGAGACGGCCTGGCCCGGCTTCCGCCGCGCGGTCGAATCCCGCGGGATGGTGATCCCGATGCTCTGCTGCTCCCCCGACTTCACCCACCCCGATCCCGCCTTCCGGGCCCGGGAGATCGAGAAGCAGAAGACCTGGATCCGCATGGCACACACCCTCGGCGCCGGCTGGTGCCGCACGCTCTCCGGTCAGCGGCGGCCCGAGCTCACCGCCGACGAGGGGGTGCGGCTGGCGGCCGAGTCGATCCGGTGCTGCCTCCCCCTGGCCCGCGAGCTGGGCGTCACGCTGATCCTCGAGAACCACTACAAGGACGACTTCTGGGAATATCCGGAGTTCGCGCAGCAGATGGAGGTCTTCTGCAAGCTCGTCGACGCCCTTCCCGACTCCGGCTTCGGCGTCAACTACGACCCGAGCAACGCCTACATCGCCGGCGACGACCCGCTCGAGCTGCTGCGCCGCGTGTCGGACCGGGTGGTGACGATGCACGCCAGCGACCGCTTCCTCGTCGAGGGCACGCTCGACGACCTGCGCCGGGAGGAGGGGGGGAGCGCGGGGTACGCCAAGCGGCTCCGCCATGGCGAGATCGGCAAGGGGCTCAACGACTACGACGCGATCTTCAAGGAGCTGAAATCGAAGGGCTTCTCGGGCTGGATCAGCATCGAGGACGGCGTCGACGGCATCGACCAGCTCCACCGCTCGGTGGCGTTCCTGAAACGCACGATCGCCGCGCACTGGCCGGGCTGACGGCGCGGGGGTCAGTCGAGCGGTCCGGCGAGGATCCGGTCGTTGCCGCTGTCGGCGACGACGAGACGTCCGGCGGCGTCGATCCGCGCGGCGTGGGGCCTGTCGAGATGCGTCTCGCGCCAGGTCGCACCGATCGCCGTTCCCGCTTCCCCGGGGACGCCGGCCACGGTTCCGATCGTGCCGCTCGCCGGGTCGTAGCGGCGGATGCAGTGATTCTCGGTGTCGCAGACGAGCACGCGACCGCGCGCGTCGGTCGCCACGTACTTCGGGCCGGCCAGGAGCGCCTCGCGCCCCGGGCCGCCGTCGCCGCCGAATCCAGCCCGGCCCGAGGCGTTCACCGCCACGCGCACCGTTCCCCCGCGGATCTCCACGAGCGCGTTGCCCTCGCGGAGCGCGAGCCACACCGTGCCGTCGGGGCCTGCGCACGCCGCACGCGGTCCGGCGAGCGCCGTCCGCGTGGCGACGGCCCCGTCGACCGGCTTCCCCTTGGTGCCGTCGCCGGCGATCGTCGTCACCACGCCGCTGGCCAGATCGATCGAGCGCAGGCGGGCATTGCCGATGTCGGCCACGAGGAGCGCCGCGCCCCCGGGCACGAGCGACACGCAGTAGGGCTGGTCGAAGCGGGCGAGCGCCGCAGGACCGCCGTCGCCCGAGAACCCCGCCGCGCCGGTGCCGGCGATCGTGCGCAGCGTGCCGTTCGCCGGATCGAGGGCGCGGATCCGGTGGTTGAAGGTGTCGGCGAGCCACACCGTGCCATCGGGGCCGATCGCCAGATCGTGGAGGCCGTTGAAGCGCACGCGCGCGGCGTCGGCGGCGGCGCCGGCGGGCTCGGCGCGCTTCGGATCGGACACGTGGAACTCCCCGGCGACGAACTCGGGCACCGCCCGGGCGCCCGCGGCGGGGGGCGTCACGAGGCGGAACACCCGGTTGCCCCGCGTGAACTCGACCCCCCAGAGGTTGCCGTCCGGATCGAACGCCGTCGCGAAGGGTTCGTTGACGACGGCCGCGGAGGGATCCCCCGGGGCCCGGCCGGCGGCGTCGCCGACGACCAGTTCCACCCCCGCCCCCCGTGCCGGGAGCGTCGAGCACGCCATCGCGATCATCGCCGCCCGCGCCATCGTGCGGAGCATCCGCATGTCGCCACCCCGTTTCCGCCTCGGTTCGGTCACTTCCGCCGCCGGAGAGCAGTGTCGATCCATCGCCCGAGGGGCGTCAAACCGGGGGGGGTGATTCGTCGATTGCCACCCCCGACGGCGGTGGGGAGAATCGTGTCCGGATGCCGCGGGATCCGAGCGGGAGCGGCGGGGGAGGCATGGCCTGGAGCCGGGTGCGCATGTCGAGGCGGAGAGCACGTCCATCTGGGGGAGCGGCCGGCGTCTGCGTCGCGCTGGCCGCGTGGTCGCTCCTCGCGCCGCGGTCACCGGCCGATGACCGGCTCGCCCATTTCGAGTCGGCGGTCCGCCCGCTCTTGGCCCTCCGCTGCCTCGCCTGCCATGGTGCCGGGGAGGCGCATGGAGGCCTGCGCCTCGACAACCTCGAGGCGATCCTCCGCGGGGGTGATTCCGGCCCGGCGATCGTCCCCGGCGATCCGGCCGGGAGCCTGCTCGTGTCGGCGGTGCGTCACGAGGGGCTCGTCATGCCTCCGGAAGGGGGCCAGCTCGCCGATGCCGAGATCGCGGCGCTCGAGACCTGGGTGCGCGACGGTGCGGCCTGGACCGGCTCCCCGCCGGCGGCGGAATTGATCGCCACCGGCCTGCCGGCGCCGGCCGCGGATGGTCCGCGGATCCGGCCGCGCCCGGCGCGGATCACCGACGCCGATCGGGAGTGGTGGGCCTGGCGACCGCTCGAGCCACACGCCCCGCCCGCGACCGACCGTCACCCCGTCGACGCCTTCGTCGACACCCGCCTCGCCGAGGAGGGCCTCGAGCCGCTGCCCGCGGCCGACCGCGCCACGCTCGCACGTCGGCTCTTCTTCACGGCGCTCGGGCTCCCGCCGACCCCGGAGGAGACCGAGGCCTTCGTCGCCGACGACGCCCCGGACGCGGTGGAGCGCCTCGTCGATCGGCTCCTCGCCGACCCGCGCCACGCCGAGCGCATGGCCAGGCACTGGCTCGATCTGGCCCGCTACGCCGACAGCGACGGCTTCCGCCAGGATGCCTTCCGCCCGCATGCCTGGCACTACCGCGACTGGGTGGTGGAGGCCTTCCGCACCGACATGCCCTACGACCGGTTCGTGGTGGCCCAACTCGCCGGCGACGAGATCCCCGACGATCCCCGGGCCTTCGTCGCCACCGGCTTTCTCCGGCAGACCCCCTACGAATACAACCAGATCGACGTCCCGAGGCAGTGGGACGACATTCTCGACGACGCCACCGAGACGACCGCCGACGTCTTCCTGGCGCTCGGTCTCGGCTGCGCCCGCTGCCACGACCACAAGTACGATCCGCTGCTCCGTTCCGACCACGCCCGCCTCCGCGCCGTCTTCGCGCCCCTCGACTGGCGCGACGGCGTCGCGCCGCCCCCCCCGGACGCCCCCGTTCCCACGGAGGGCCAGCGCGCCTGGATCGGGACGGTGACGCGGCTGCGTGGCGAGCTCGCGCGGATGCGGGAGGAAGCCGGGATCGAGTCCGCCTGGGCCGGCCTCGAGCGATTCCCCCCGGAGATGAAGGCGCTCGTGATGAAGCCCGCCGCGGCGCGCTCCGCGCGGGAAGAGCAGTGGGTGCGGCTGGCATCCCGGCAGCTCTCGTTCAAACCGGAGAAGCTTCCGGACGACCTCCGGGGCCGGTACGAGGCGGTCGCCGCGGAACTCGAGGCCTTCGAGCAGGCCCATGCCGCCGACAGGCCCCCGGCGCCGGCACCGGTCCCGGCGGTGGGGGAGGTGCGCGGCGCCGACGGCAGTCTGCCGGAGGGCCCCGAGCCGGGGCTCCCCGAAGTGCTCGGCGGCGCGGCGCTGGCCGCGGAGGAGGTCGCGCTGCCGGGTGGCACCCGGTCGAGCGGGAGACGGCGCGCGCTCGGGGAGTGGATCGTCGGGCCCGGCCGGGCGCTCGCCGCGCGGGCCGTCGTCACTCGGCTCCGGCAGTGGCACTTCGGCACCGGCCTGGCCGCCGAGCCGAGCGACTTCGGTCTGCTCGGCGCGCCCCCCGATCATCCGCGCCTCCTCGACTGGCTCGCCATGCGATTGATCGACGGCGGCTGGAGCCTGCGGCGGATCGAGAGGCTCCTGCTCACGAGCGACGCCTTCGCGCGGGCCTCGCGCATCCCCGACACCCCCGCCGCCCGCCACGCAGCCACGGTCGATCCTCGGGCCCGGCTCCTCTGGCGCCGCGATTGCCGCCGCCTCGACGCCGAACAGGTCCGTGACGCAACGCTCGCCGCATCGGCCGAGCTCGACATGACCGCGGGCGGCCCGTCGGTGAAGGGGGATCGACCGAGGCGCTCGGTGTACCTGTCGGTGATCCGCAACGCGCGCGACCCGCTCCTCGACGCCTTCGACTTCCCCGATTCGGTCGGCAGCTGCCCGCGCCGCAACGTCACCACCACGCCCACGCAGGCCCTCCTCATGCTCAACGGAACGTGGCTCCTCGACCGTGCCCGCGCCGTCGCGGGGCGAGTCGAGTCCCTCGGGGTGACCGGCGACCGGGAGCGGGCCGCGGCGGCGTGGCGGCTCGTCATGGGGGGGGAGCCCGCCCCCGAGCGGCTCGAGGCGCTCGCCACGTTCCTGGGTCGACAGCGCAGCCTCCTCGCCGCCGAGGAGGGGACCCCGCCCGCCGAACCGGCCGTCGCCGATCCCCATGGCCGCGGGGCGCTCGAGGACCTGTGCCACGTGCTCCTCAATTCGAGCGATTTTCTCTACGTCGAGTGACCCGAGGCGCTCCCGTGTCCCGCATCGCGCACCTCCACGCCCTCCCCCACCACGCCCCCGCGGCGACGCGCCGGCAGTGGCTCGCGACCTCCGGCGGCGGATTCGGGGCGCTGGCGCTGGCGGCCCTCGACGCGGCCGCGGCGCCGACCGGCCCCGCGGCCGCCGGGCCACTCGCCCCGCACCACGTGCCCCGGGCGCGGAGCGTGATCTTCCTCTTCATGGAGGGGGGCCCGAGCCACATCGACACCTTCGACCCGAAGCCCCTCCTCCGGACGCTCGAGGGGAAGCCGTTGCCGGAGAGCTTCGGCCGCGTGATCACGCCGATGGGAGAGGCCGATTCCCCCCTCCTCGCCGATCGGCGCCGGTGGACGCGGCACGGAGGCTGCGGCGCGTGGGTCAGCGACTGGCTCCCCGGGATGGCGGGGATCGTCGACGATCTGGCGATCCTGCGGTCCTGCGTCTCCGACGGGCTCAACCACTCCGGCGGCGTCTGCCAGATGAACACCGGCTCCGTGCTGGCGGGTCGGCCGTCGCTCGGCGCTTGGACGACCTACGGCCTGGGGAGCGAGAACGCCGACCTGCCCGCGTTCGTCGTCATGCAGGACGGCGACGGCCAGGTGGTGAACGGCCCGCGGAACTGGTCGGCCGGATTCATGCCGGCGCTCCACCAGGGAACCCGTCTGGCCAGCACCGGCCCGGCGATCGCCGATCTCGTCCCGCCGGCGGGCCACGGCGCCGCCCGTCAGGCGGGCAAGCTCGCGCTCCTGGCGGACCTCGACCGGCGGAAGGCGGGGGAGTTCCCGGAACAGTCCGAGCTCGACGCCCGCCTCCGCACCTACGAGCTCGCCTGGCGGATGCAGGCGGCGGCGCCGGAGGTCGTCGATCTGGCCACGGAGACCGCCGAGACGCGGGCCCTCTACGGCCTCGACGATCCCGCCACCGCCGCGTGCGCACGCAACTGCCTCCTGGCACGGAGGCTCGTGGAGCGGGGCGTGCGCTTCGTGCAGGTCTACCACGGTGCGGGGAGCAAGTGGGACGCGCACAAGGGGATCGAGAAGAACCACGGCGACCTCTGCCGCAAGGTCGATCGCCCCGTGGCGGCGCTCGTCCGCGACCTGAAACGGCGCGGCCTCCTCGACGACACGCTCGTCGTCTGGGGGGGGGAGTTCGGCCGCACCCCGATGAGCGAGAAGGGGGACGGCCGCGACCACAATCCCTACGGCTTCACGATGTGGATGGCCGGCGGCGGCGTGCCGGGCGGCGTTACGATCGGCGCCACCGACGAGGTGGGGCTGCACCAGATCCGCGACCGCCTCCACGTCCACGACATCCACGCCACGATCCTGCGCATCCTCGGCCTCGACCACCGGCGCCTCTCCTACCTCTCGAGGGGACGCCCCGAACGGCCGACGCTCAACGAGGGGCGCCCCTTCCCGCTCCTCGTCGGCGGCTGACCGGACCGGCGTCAGGCCAGGAGGGGGGCGAGCACCCGGCCGTGGACGTCGGTGAGGCGGCGCTCGATGCCGTTGTTGTAGACGGCGAGGCGCTCGTGATCGAGGCCGAGGAGGTGGAGCGCCGTGGCGTGGAGGTCGTGCCAGGTGGCCGGATCCACCTCCGCCCTGAAGCCGAGCTCGTCGCTCGCACCGAGGGCCGTGCCCCCCTTCACGCCGCCGCCCGCCATCCACACCGTGAAGGCGCCGGGGTTGTGATCCCGGCCCTTGCCCTGCGCGGCGGGCTGGCGGCCGAACTCGGTCGAGCCGATGACGAGCGTCGAGTCGAGGAGGCCGCGGGCGGAGAGATCGGTCAGGAGCGCCGCGGCCCCGGCGTCGAGGATCGGACCCCAGTAACCGTGGTCGCGCACCAGATCCTCGTGCGAATCCCAGTTGGGGCGGATCTTCAGGGCGGTGGTGTTCTCCGCGCCGCAGTAGATCTGCACGAAGCGCACCCCGCGCTCCACGAGCCTCCGCGCGAGGAGGCACTGCCGTCCGAACGGGCCGACGTCGGGATGATCGAGTCGGTAGAGGGCCGCGGTGTGCGCCGACTCCCGCACGACGTCCCCCACCTCGGGCGCGGAGAGCTGCAGCCGAGCGGCCAATTCCAGGGCCTCGATGCGCGCGTCGAGGTCCGCGTCGCCGCTCCGCGCGTCGCGGTGGCGCCGGTTGATCGTGCGGAGGAACCCGAGCCCGGCCGCCTCGCCGCTCTGGACGTCGGCCCGGTCGGCGGGGGGAAACAGGTCGGCGATCGGCGGCTCCCCGGCGGCGGTGCGGAGGACCGTCCCCTGGTGGACGGCCGGCAGGAACCCCGCCCCCCAGTTGACCGTGCCTCCCGGCGGCAGCCCACGCGGGTCGGGGAGGACGACGAAGGCGGGGAGATCGTCGGCCTCGCTCCCCAGACCGTACGTCGCCCAGGCGCCGAAGGCCGGGAAGCCGGGGAGGACGAATCCGCTGTTGGCCATGAACATCGCCGGACCGTGAAGGGCCGATCTGGCGTGCATCGAATGGACGAAGGCCATCCGGTCGACGTGCCGTGCGAGTTCCGGCAGGAGGTCGCTCACCCACCGGCCGCACTCACCGTGCCGGCGGAACGGCCATGCCGAGGGCATGCACTCGCCCGGCCTCGACGCGAAGAATTGGAGCTTCCCGTCGGGGTCGAAGGGGGTGCCGGCACGCCGCACGAGTTCCGGCTTGTGGTCGAAGG
>CAZMOU010000015.1:0-43947 GCA_964567835.1 uncultured Chitinophaga sp.
GCCGGCCGGGTGATCTACGTCGGCAAGGCGAAGAACCTCAAGGCGCGGGCCTCAAGCTACTTCCTCAAGGCCTCCGCCGAGGACCGGCGCACGGCGGAACTCGTCCGCGAGATCCGCGACATCGACTACCTCGAGGCGGAGAGCGAGGTCGATGCCCTCCTCATGGAGAGCCGGCTGGTCAAGGACGTCCAGCCGAGGTTCAACTCCGATCTCAAGGACGACAAGACCTTCCCCTACCTCCAGATCACCACCCACGAGGACTATCCCCGGGTGGAGTTCACGCGCACGCCGCGGCACAAGGGGGTGAAGCTCTACGGCCCCTTCACGAGCGCCGGCAGCCTCCGCGGGGCGATCGTCGTCCTCCAGCGGATCTTCAAGTTCCGCACCTGCACGCTCGACATCGACGCCGCCGATCCGCAGTGGCGCTGGTTCCGCCCCTGCCTCCTGGCGTCGATCGGCCAGTGCACCGCCCCCTGCAACCTCCGCATCACGAAGGAGGATTACCGCGCCGACATCAACCGGCTCCGGACCTTCCTCGACGGCGGCAAGCGCCGGCTGCTCGAGGAGATGAAAGCCGAGATGCTCGCGGCCTCGGGCCGGCTCGAGTTCGAGCGGGCCGCGCGCCTCCGCGACGAGATCAGGCTCCTCGAGACGCTCGACCAGCGCGGCGATCTCGAGGAGCACGTCCAGCCCGAGGTCTTTCTCGTCGATCCGAAGAAGGGGCTCGCCGGCCTGCAGAAGGTGCTGGGACTCTCCGCGCCGCCGCGTGTCATCGAGGGGGTCGACATCGCCCACCTCCATGGCAACGAGACGGTGGCGAGCCTCGTGCAGTTCATCGACGGCCTCCCCTTCAAGCCGGGCTACAAGCGCTTCCGCATCAAGGGGGTGGATGGCATCGACGACTTCAAGAGCATCCACGAGGTCGTCTCGCGCCGCTTCTCGCGGTTGGTGCGCGAGGGGGCGAGCCTGCCGGACGTGTTTCTCGTCGACGGCGGCAAGGGGCAGCTCTCGGCCGCGATGGCGGCGCTCGAGTCCCTCGGGATCGAGGCGCCCTGCGTGATCTCGCTGGCGAAGCGCGAGGAGGAGGTCTTCCTGCCGGGGAAGAGCGAGCCCTTGCGTCTCTCGCGCGACGCCTGGTCGCTGCGGCTCCTCGAGTACGTCCGCGACGAGGCCCACCGCTTCGCCCAGCACTACCACCACTTCCTCCGCCGCAAGCGCACCTTCGACGAGTAGCGGGCGCCAGGCCCGCGTCCCCGTTCCACGGAGGCCGATCATGGAACAGCCGGTCGCCAGATACTCCCCCGCCGACCTCCCCCGCGTCGTCGCCCGCGACTTCGCCGGGCAGGAGGCGGTGGTGGAGCGGATCCTCGCGGGGTATCCCCGTGGCAAGGGCACGGGCGACGGCGGTCTCCGCGTCCGGATGGCCTGTCTCAAGCTCGCCAAGGGGGACCTCGGCCGACTCGAGCGCCTCGTCACCGTCGCCTGCGGCGACTTCCGCGACGTCCTCTCGGCGGCGGAATACCCGGCCTACATGCGCGCCGGGTCGCGTGAGAAGCACGACGAGGCGATCTGCGCCGACTGGCAGCAGTTGCAGGCATGGCTCCATGCGACCGAGCCGCAGCGGGTGGACGAGAACGATCCGGACGGGTGACCTCGGGGAGCCCCGTGCGGCGCCTCGCCGTCACGGCTCGCACATGAAGCATCACTTCGGCGACCTCCTCGATCGCGACGGCGACCACTGGACCATGGTCCCCAACCGGGAGCGGTACGCCCACCGCATCGACGCCGTGCCCGCCGGCGACCCGGCGGTGCGGATCATGACCATCGGAGCCGAGGACGCCGCCTGGCGAAACGTCTTCACGTTCCCTTCCCTGGAGGAACTCACCCTCCACGCGCCGTCGCACGAGCAACTCCTTGCGATCTCCGACCTGCAGTCGCTCGAGCGTCTGCGGATCACCCACGCCCGCCCGAAGGACCTCGACTTCCTCCGGGCGCTCGCGCGCGTCGAGGAGCTGGTACTCGAATACGTCTCCGGATTCACCGACCTCTCGCCGCTGCGGAGCCTGCCGAAGCTCAGGTCGCTGCACCTCGAGAACCTCCGCAGGGTGCGCGACTTCGGGGGGCTCTCCGGGCTTTCCAGCCTCCGCTGCCTGCGCATCGACGGCACCCTCGACTGGAAACAGCCGATCGCCGATTTCGAGTTCCTTCGGGGCCTTCCCGGTCTGGAGGTCCTGTCCTTCGGGCGGATCATCACCCCTGCTCCGTTTCCTGCGCTGCTGCCGGCCTTGTCCCTCGGGCGACTCGAGCGGCTGAAACTCTCCTGGAACATGCTCGCCGCCGAGGAGTACGCCCTGCTGGAAGAAGGGCTCCACGGTGTCGCGGGCGCGGCGTGGGGACCGTTCACCCGTTTCACCCTGTCGGGCGGCGAAGAGTGGTTCGAGTTCACCGGCAAGGGTGCCGGCCGGGCGAAGTGCGGCCACGCGGACGCCGAGGAGCGCTTGGCCGCCTACACGGCGACTTACGAAGCGATGAAGGCCGAGGCCCGCCGCGTGATCGCGGAAGCGCGATGAGGATGGACCGGCCCCGCGGGGCGGTCGCGGGAGCGGGCTAGCGCTCGTCGGCGTCGAGGAACGGAAGCCGGCGCTGCGGATCGGGAGCGCCGGCTGGCGGTGCCGGCCGATCGCCGGCGAGCGAGCGCCGCACCGGGTCCTGCCGCATGAGGCCACGGCGATCGCGGCGGCTGCCGTGGCGTCGCGCCACGCCGCGTGCCTCGCCCCGGGCTTCCGGCGTTCCGCGCACGGCCCCCAGACGGCGCTTCGCCTCGCGCACGGCCGCGGCGTGATCGACGATCCTGTCCGGGTAGTCGCGCCCGATCAGGCACCCGGCCGCCCGCTGCGTCTCCGGGGGCATCGTCCAGGGGGCGTGCAGGTGGGCCACGGGCACACGAGCGAGTTCCGGAAGCCAGCGGCGCAGGAAATCGCCGCGCGGATCCTGCTCGAGCGCCTGCTTCGTCGGGTTGTAGATGCGGAGCGTGTTGATGCCGGTCGTGCCGCTCTGCATCTGCATCTGCGACCAGTGGATGCCGGGCTCGAAGTCGAGGAAGTGCCTGGCGAGATGGAGCCCCGTCGGCCGCCAGTGGAGCCACAGGGAGTAGCTCGCGAACGACACGAGCATCGCCCGCATGCGGAAGTTCAGCCAGCCCGTGGCCACGAGACTGCGCATGCAGGCGTCGACGAGCGGGTAACCGGTGCGGCCTTCCTGCCAGGCGGCGAGCCGATCGGCGTCGATCTCCCCCTCGCGGAGCCCGTCGGCCGCCCGGAGCATGTTTCGCGACTCGATCTCCGGCTCGTCCTCGAGCTTCTGCATGAAGTGGCAGTGCCAATGGAGCCTCGCCTGCATCGCCGCGACGCTCCGCTTCCAGGCCCGGGCCCCGGCCGCCTCGCGCGGCGTCGCGGCGGAGGCGATCGCCTGGGCCGCCTCGTGCAGGCGGGCCTCGCTCGCCTGCCAGACCCGGCGCAACGAGATCGCGCCGAAGGCGAGGTACGGGCTCAGCCGCGAGCAGGCCGTCGGGGCCGACAGGGGGCTCGAGATGCCGCCGGAGTAGCGTCGGCCGCGGGAGGCGAGAAAGTCGTCGAGGGTCGCCAGGGCGGCCTTCTCCCCCCCCTGCTGCCGGCGCTTGGTGTCGGGCGGCTGCCCGAGATCGCGACAGCGGAGAATCCCCGCGGTCTCGAGCGCCCCGATCACCGTCCGGCCCCCGTAGCCGACGTTCCGCGGCGGCGGCGCCTGGGGGGCCGTCATCCGCGATTCCCAGAGCCGATTCCAGCCGTTCCGCGACGCGAGGCGGCGCACGACCCCGCTCTGCGGCACCTCGACGAAGGCCACGCCAGTCTCCCGCGCCCAGCGACGCACCCGGCGATCACGCGCGTACGTCACGCCGGTGCCGGTCTCCTCGTGGGCCACGAGGAGACGGAAGCCGGTTTCGCCGCGCAGCCGCTCGAGCACGCCCACCGCCTCCCCGTGGCGCGTGACCAGACGGATGCCGAGACGGCGCAGCCCCGCCTCCACCTCCGTGAGGCACTCCGCCTGGAACTCGGTGTGACTCGGGTCCCATTCCGGCTGCGCGAGCACCTCCGGTTCGTAGACGAACAACGCGAAGACCGTTCCGCCCCGGGCCCGGATGGAGGCCTCGGCGAGCGCCGCATGGTCGAGGAGCCGCAGATCCCGCTTCAACCACACGCAGACGGGAGGGGGCGTTTCCTGCATCGGTCGATCAGCCAGGGCCGCCGGACGCGTCAGCGAAGAGTGTAGACCTCGGGCGGACGGCGACGAGCGCGGAAGGGGGGTGGGGCGACGGGCTCGGGAGCGGTGTATCACCGGGGCCAGGCCCGTGGGACGATCCGCTCGGGCGTGCCGGTCCGCTTCGCGGGTCTGCGACGGGATGTCCGCACCCTGATGGATTCCCTCGGCGGATGGGATGCACACCGGGCGGGAAGGCGGAGCCTGGCGGCGGCGTTCTCCTCGATCATCGCCACGCTCGTCACGATGCCCGTGGCGACGATCGCGGAACCGCATCCGCCGCAGTGGGTCGCGGGGACCGTCGCGACGGTGATCCTGGTGGGCCTGTCCTGCAGGGATGGCGTCCCCGGGGCGATCGGATTGGTCGTGTCATGGATCGGCGACTGAAGAACGACCCCGCGGCTCCGATCGGCGACGAAGACCCGCCGGAGGGATGCTCGCGGCCGCCGTTTCGCCGCTGTGGAGCGCCGTCGCGGCGTGGTAAACTTCCGCACCCCCTCGGAGGCATGATCTCCCCGGGGGGGATCGGTGGGAGTTCGACTCACCCAATTCGTCGGGGGAACCAGGCCATGGCCGGCATCGAGTGCGGCGGTACGCGGCGGCGCGAGATCCTCTCCGTGGGGGGCCTCGGGCTCCTCGGCCTCTCCCTCGGCGACTTCTTCCGCGCGCGGAGCGCCCGCGCCGACACGAAGTCCTTCGCCCACTTCGACGGGACGGCGAAGAACGTCATCCAGATCTGGCTCCCCGGCGGACAGGCCCACCAGGAGACGTTCGACCCCAAGCCCCTCGCGCCGGCGGAGTACCGCGGCGACATGGGGGTGATCGACACGGCGCTCCCCGGGGTGCAGTTCAACGAGCGGCTCGTCAAGACCGCGGCCATCGCCGACCGGCTCACCGTCGTGCGCTCGATGACGCACGGTGAGGCGGCGCACGAGCGGGGCCGGCACAACATGTTCACGGGCTACCGCCCGAGCCCCGCCCTCACCTACCCGAGCTTCGGCGCCGTCGTCTCCCACGAACTGGGCCCGCGCCGCGACCTTCCCCCGTACGTCTGCATCCCGAACCTCGTCGCCCCCGACGCCGGTGCGGGGTATCTCGGCAGCGCCTACGGGCCCTTCGTCATCGGGTCAGATCCGGCCGACGCCAAGTTCACCGTCCGTGACCTGGCCCTCCCCGGTGGGGTCGACGCCGCCCGCTTCGCCACCCACCAGCGTCTGCGCGACGCCGTCGGCCGCCACTTCGAGGCGCTCGAGTCGACCGACGGCGTGGCGGCGATGGATTCCTTCTACCAGCGTGCCTACTCGCTCGTGAGCTCGCCGGAAGCCCGCGCGGCCTTCGACGTCCAGGCGGAGCCCGACGGCGTCCGCGACGCCTACGGGCGGAACGCCGCCGGACAGCGCATGCTCCTCGCGCGACGACTCGTCGAGGCGGGGGTGCGCTTCGTCACGCTCTCCTACGGCGCCTGGGACATGCACCGCCGCATCCGCGACGGGATCACGGCCCAGATTCCCCCCTTCGACCAGGCCTTCGCGGCCCTCATCGGCGATCTCGAACGCCGCGGACTGCTCGAGTCGACGCTCGTCATGGTGACGACCGAGTTCGGCCGGACCCCGAAGATCAACGGCGACGGCGGCCGCGACCACTGGCCGAAGGTCTTCAGCGTCGTCCTCGCGGGCGGCGGCATCCGGGCCGGACAGGTCGTGGGGACGAGCGACGCGATCGGGGCCGAGCCACAGGATGCCCCCCTCACCGTCGAGGACCTCGCCACCACCGTCTACCACTGCCTCGGCATCGTGGCCGACAAGGAGTTGATGGCGCCGGGCAACCGCCCCATCGAGATCGTCGACGGGGGCAAGGTTCGCCACGATCTCCTCGCCTGACCCACGGGCCCCGCCACCATGCTCGCGTCGCTCGTCCGGACCTGCCTCCGCGCCGGCACCGCCGCCTTCCTCCTCGCGTCGCTCCCGCAGGCCACCGCCCCCGCGGCACCGGCGATCGAACTCGTCACCCCCGCCGGGTGGTGCCGCGGCGGCGAGGTGGAGGTCGTGCTCGCCGGTCGCGAACTCGCCGACCCCGCGGAGTTGTTCTTCGAGGAGGGGAGGATCGAGGTCCTCGGGGTGCAGGGGATCAATCCGACGCGGATGAAGGCCCGGGTGCGGATCCCCGCCGACTGCCCCCCCGGAAGCCATCGCCTCCGGGTGCGCACCGCAGCCGGGTTGTCGGACCTGCGGACCTTCCGCGTCGGCACGCTCCCCTGCATCGTCGAGAAGGATCCCAACGACGACCCCGCCGACGCCCAGCGCGTCGACCCCGAGGGAACCACGGTCGCCGGCACCATCCGCTCCGAGGACGTCGATTGCTTCGTCGTGACGGTGCGCGCCGGCGAGCGGATCGCGGCCGTCGTCGACGGCATGCGTCTCGACCAGGAACTCTTCGACCCGGCCGTCGAGATCCTCGCGCCGGACGGCACGGTCGTCGCCTCGGGGGACGACCATCCCCTCCTCGCCCAGGACGCGCTCGCCGCCTGCACGGCGGCGGTCGACGGCGATCATGTCGTCCGGGTCCGCGAGGCGGGCTACGGCGGCACCGACGGCTCCGTCTACCTCCTCCACGTCGGACGCTTCCCGGTGGCGCACGTCGCCTCGCCCCCGGGGGGTGCCCCCGGAGGCACGCTCGAGGTCGAGTGGCTCGGCGATCCGGGGGGCCCTTTCCGCGAGACCCTCCCCCTGCCCGCCTCCGGGAACGTCGACGGGCTCGTCGAGGTCCGTCCGACGCGCGACGGCAGGACCGCCCCCTTCGGCGTGCCGATCCGCCTCACGACGCTGCCGGCGGCCACGGAGACCGAGCCCAACGGGGCGCCGGAGAAGGCCACGCGGGCCTCCGCACCCGTGGCCCTTCAGGGCTCGTTCGGCCATCCGGACGACGTCGACTGGCTGCGCGTCGAGGCGCCGAAGGGATCGGCGTGGAGCGTCCGGGGGTGGTCCCGGCGGATCGGGTCGCCGGCCGACATGGTCCTCGCGGCGCACCGCGACACCCCGCGGCGGGAGCGGATCGCGCAGAACGACGACGCCGACGGCCCCGACAGCGCCCTCGACGTGACCGTGCCCGACGAGGGCACCTTCCTCCTCCGCCTCGCCGACCACCGCGGCCGCGGCGGACCCGGCTTCGTCTGGCAGGTCGAGGTCGCCCCGGCGCGTCCGGGGATCACGCTCTCGGTGCCGCCGGGGCGCAACAACTCCCAGGAGCGGCTCGTGGCGGCGGTGCCGCGCGGCAACCGCACGGCGCTGGTGTTCAACAACGCCCGGCGCGACGTCCCGGGGGACTGCCGTTCGGTCGTGCGTGACCTGCCCCCCGGCGTGCAGGCGACGGCCGGGATCTCGCGTGCCGGCGCCCCCGGACAGGTGGTGGTCTTCGAGGCGGCGGCCGACGCCCCGCCCGGGACCTCGATGATCGGCGCGGATGTCTTCCTGCTCGGCGCCGGAGGCGGCACGGAGGGGGATTCGCTCGGCGGCATCCGCCAGGTCACGAGCCTGATCTTCGGATTCCCGAACCAGACCGTCTACCGCACGAGCACGAGCGACCGGATCCCGGTGGCGGTGGTCGACCCGGTGCCGGTCTCCATCGAGGTCGATCCCCCGCGGACGCCGCTCGTGCCGCGCGGTGCGCTCGACCTGGTCGTCCGCGTGCGCCGCGGCGCGGGCGCGCCGGACAAGCTGCGTCTCGGATTTCCCTTCAAGCCGCCGGGGATCGGCGCGGCGACCGACGTCGACGTCGCCGACGGGGCGGAGGAGGTGCGGTTTCCGCTGAACGCCGCCGCCGACGCGGCGAAGCAATCGTGGACGGTCGTGGTCACCGCCGCCGAGCGGCGCGGTGCCGGGATGGCGACGGTGTCGAGCCGGCCGTTCACGCTCCGCGTCGTCGAGCCGGCGCTCGAGGTGGCGGCGACCAAGGCGGTGGTGGTGCGCGGAGGCGAGAGCCGGTTCGTGTGCACCGTGACGCGCCCGGGATCGTTCCAGGGCACGGCCGTCGCGACGCTCAAGGGCCTTCCCGCCGGCGTCACGTCCGATCCGGTCTCCTTCGACGCCGCGGCGGAGCGGATCGACTTCCCCCTCCGGGTCGCCGCCGACGCACCGCTCGGCAAGCATGACAACGTCTTCTGCCGGATCGAGGTGCCGATGGAGGGCGGACTCGTGACCCACTCCTCCACCGCCGCGGGCCTGCGCGTCGACGACGCCGGCACCACGACGAAGCAGGCGGTGTCGCGTCGCGAGCAGCTGCGCGAGCAGGCACGGGCGCTCGCCGCCGGCGAAGCCGGCTCCGCCGTGGCCACGGTGCCCGGCGACGCGGCCGGCCCGGAGGACCCCGCGGGCGCCGCGCCGGCCGCGGCCGATCCCTCCCCCCCGAACCCCTGAACGACTCACCCCGAGCGCCGCCCCGATGACGACACGCCTCTCCCCCGGGCTCCTCCGCGCCGTCCTCTGCCTGCTCTTCGTCGGCGTCGGCGGGCGGACCCGCGCCGACGACGGTGCCACGAGCGCCGCCGCGGCCTCCGTCGGCCTGCATGTCTATCCCCCGGTGGTGCGGCTCGACTCGGCCCGGGACAGGCAACGGATCGTCGTTCAGGCGGTCGGGGATGGGGGCGTCACGACCGACGTCACCGACCGCGTGGACGTCACCCTCTCCGATCCGTCGCTCGCGCGGATCGAGACCCTCCCCGACGGCGGGCCGCTCCTCCTCCCCCTCGCCGACGGCTCGGGCCGGCTGCGCGTGGCGTTCGACGGCGGCACCGTCGAGGTGCCGCTCGAGGTGCGCGGGGCGGGCACGACGCCCCCCCTCTCGTTCCGCCTCGACGTGATGCCCGTCTTCGCACGCGGCGGGTGCAACATGGGGAGCTGCCACGGTGCCGCCCGCGGCAAGGACGGCTTCCGCCTCTCCCTCTTCGGCTTCGATCCGGCCGGCGACTGGCAGCGCGTCACGCGCGAGATCCCGGGGAGGCGCGTCGATCTCGCGGCCCCCGAGGAGAGTCTCCTCGTCACCAAGGCGACCGGCCGGGTGAACCACGGCGGCGGCAAGCGCTTCGCCCCCGGGGACGCGCTCTTTGCGACGCTCGTGGAATGGATCGCCGCCGGGGCGCCCGACGATCCCGCCCCGGTCGCCGACCTGGTCGCGGTCGATCTCTTCCCCCCCACGGCGCTGCTCGCGGGGGAGGGGGCGCGGCAGCGGATGGTGGCGGTGGCCCGCTTCGCCGACGCGACCGACCGCGACGTGACCGACCTCGCGTGGTGGTCGTCGAACGCCGACCGCACGGCCAAGGTCGCGGAGTCGGGCATGGTGGAGAGCGGCGCCCGCGGCGAGGCCTTCGTCATGGCCCGCTACGGCTCGATCACCGTCGGCGTGCCGCTGGTGGTGATCCCCGCCGAGTTGGCCTTCACCTTCCCGCGCGAGCCGGGGAACACCTGGATCGACGACCTGGTCGACGCCAAGCTCGAGGCGCTGCGCGTCGCGCCGTCAGCGGTGTGCGACGACGAGACGTTCCTGCGGCGTGTGACGATCGACCTCGTCGGACTCCTCCCCACCCCCGAGGAGCGTGGGCGTTTCCTCGCCGACACCTCGGGCGACAAGCGGGCCCGGCTCGTCGAGTCGCTCATGCAGCGTCGCGAGTTCACCGATCTGTGGGTGATGAAGTGGGCCGACATGCTCCAGGTGCGTTCCTCGGGCAACGACGTGGCACCGAAGGGGGCGATGCTCTACCACGGCTGGCTCGAGGGGCAGGTGGCGGCGAACGTCCCGGTCGACCGCATGGTGCGCGACCTGCTCACCGCCACCGGCAGCACCTTCGAGAACCCGCCGGCCAATTACTTCCAGCTCGAGCGCGACACCCTCAAGCTCGCGGAGAACGTCGCCCAGTCGTTCCTCGGCACGCGCATGCAGTGCGCCCAGTGCCACAACCATCCGTTCGACCGCTGGACGATGGACGACTACTACGGCTTCGCCGCCTTCTTCACCGGGGTGGGGAGGAAGCGGGCGGCCGATCCGCGGGAGACGATCATCGTCGAGACCGGATCGGGGGAGGTGAAGCACCCGGTGACCGGGGCCGCGGTGAGCCCGCGCTTCCTCGGCGGTGCCGCCCCCGATCTCGCCGGCCGGTCCCGCCGCGAGGCGCTCGCCGAGTGGCTCACCTCCCCGGACAACCCCTTCTTCGCCCGACACCTGGCCAACCTCGTCTGGGCCCACTTCTTCGGCCGCGGCATCGTCCACGAGCCCGACGACGCCCGCGTGAGCAATCCCCCCTCCAACGCCCCCCTGCTCGACGAGCTCGGCCGGCGTTTCGCCGCCTCCGGCTGGGACTTCAGGGCGCTCGTGCGCGACATCGTGGCCTCGAAGGCCTACCAGCGCTCGAGCGAGCCGAACGAGAGCAACGCCCTCGACACGACGAACTTCTCCCATGCCGCCGTGCGCCGCATGCGGGCGGAGGTGTTCCTCGACGTCGTCGCCCAGGTGACCGCGACCAGGACCAAGTTCCCCGGCCTCCCCGCCGGGGGCCGGGCGGTGCAGGTGGCCGACGGGCGGACGACCAACTACTTCCTCACCACGTTCGGCCGTGCCAACCGCGAGGACGCCTGCACCTGTGCGGTGCGGATGGAGCCGAGCCTCTCCCAGGCGCTCCATCTCTTGAACGGCGACGCGGCCAACGACCGCATCGCGCAGGGCAAGCTCGTGCCCGAGCGTCTCGCCGCCGGGGCGACGCCCACGGCCGTCATCGACGAGCTCTTCGTCCGCTGCTTCGGCCGCAAGCCGGACGAGCGCGAGCGGATCGAGACGCTCGCCACCGTCCTCGAGAACCCCGACCCGCGGACCGGGCTCGAGGACGTCTTCTGGGCGCTCCTCAACTCGCCCGAGTTCATCTTCAACCACTGATTCCCCATGGTGCGCCCGATCCCCGTCCTGATCCTCTCCCTCCTCTGCGCCGTGGCCCGCGCCGAGGAGGTGCCCACCTGGAACGACGGGGTGGCGGGGATCCTCCGCGAGCACTGCGGCGGCTGCCACAACCCCGATCGGAAGCGGGGCGGACTCGATCTCACGAGCCACGCCGCGCTCATGGCGGGCGGCTCGTCGGGCGAGTCGATCGTCCCCGGCGACGCCGAGGGCTCCTATCTTTTCCAACTCGTGACCCACGCCTCCGAGCCGAAGATGCCGCCGGAGGCCGACAAGCTCCCCGCCGACGCCCTCGACCTGCTCCGCCGCTGGATCGTGGCCGGGGCCACGGAGCGCGAAGGGGGCGCCGCGCCGCGAAAGAAGCCCGCGAGCGCCCTCGTCGCCGCGGCCGGCCCCGCGGCCCCCTCCGGGCCGCTCGTCGCACCGCCACGGCTGTCGCGGCAGGTCCGTTCCACGGCGGCCCGGCCCGCCACGATCACGGCCCTCGACGCCTCCCCCCACGGCGACGTCGCCGCGACCGGGGGCCGGGGTCAGGTCCTGATCCACGATCTCTCCGCCGGAAAGGGCTTCGGGCTCCTCGGCGTCCTCCCTTTTCCCGAAGGGGTGGTGAAGACGCTCCGCTTCTCCCCGGACGGCAGCCTCCTCCTCGCCGGCGGCGGCGTGGCGGCGAAGTCGGGCCGGATGGTGGTGTGGGACGTGGCGACCGCGACGCGCGTGGCGGAACTCGGGGAGGAGTTCGACGAGATCCTCGCCGCCGACATGACCCCCGACCGGCGCCTCGCCGCGCTCGGCGGCCCGGCGAAGGTCGTGCGCATCCACGCCACCGCCGACGGCACGGTGACGAGCGAGATCCGCCGCCACACCGACTGGATCACGGCGCTCGCCTTCTCCCCCGATTCGGTGCTCCTCGCGTCGGGCGACCGGGCGGGCAACCTGTTCGTCTGGGAGTCGCACGGCGGGGCCGAGTACGCCGTGCTCAAGGGGCACAAGGGACCGATCACGGCGCTCGAGTGGCGGGCCGACGGCGACGTCGTGGCCAGTGCCTCGGCCGACGGCACGGTGAAGCTCTGGGAGGTCGATGCGGCGAAGATGGCCAAGTCGATCGACGCCCATGCCGGCGGCGTGGAGAGCCTGGCGTGGCTTCCCGACGGGCGGCTCGTCACGACCGGCCGGGACGCGAAAGTGAAGCTCTGGACCGGCGACGGCAAGGCGGTGAAGTTCGACGCGACGCTCCCCGACATCGGCACGCGCGTGACGGCGAGCCGCGACGGCAGCCTGCTCCTCGCCGGCGACTACACCGGCGCCGCCGCGGTCTTCGCCTCCGCCGACGGCACCCGTCTGGGCTCGCTCGACACCAATCCCCCGCGCCTCGAGGCGAGGCTCGAGGAAGTCCTGGCCCGCGTGCACGCCGCCGAGGTCGCCGAGCGGGAGGCGGCCGACGCGGCGGCGAAGGCCGCGGAGGCCGCGGCGACGGCCCGCACCACCCTCGAGGCGGCGCGGGACGCGGAACGGTCGCTGCGCGAGGCGATCGAGTTCGACGCCACCCAGCCGCGGCCCTGATGGTCCACGACCCTGGTGACGGAGCGTTCGCCCGGTTCCTTCCTCACCCCGCTCCCCGACGATCCGGAGTCCGCCATGCGGGGCTTCCTGCTCTTCCCGGTTCTCGCCATGATCCTCGCCGGAGCGGCTCTGCGGGCCGACGAACCGGCGTCCCCGGTCGCCGACCCCGCCCTGGCCCGCGAGCTGGGCGCCGACGAGCGCGGGATGCGGAATTACGTCCTGGTGGTCCTCAGGACCGGCCCCACGCGCGTGCCCGACGGACCGGAGCGCGACGCGATGTTCGCCGGCCACTTCGCGAACATGAAGCGGCTCGCCAAGGAGGGAAAGCTCGCCGTGGCCGGGCCCTTTCGCAAGAAGGACGATTGGCGGGGGCTGTTCATCCTCGCGGTGGAGAGCGAGGAGGAGGCGGCGAAACTCGTGGCCACCGACCCGGTGATCGAGCGGGGTGAGATGGTGGCCGAATACCATCCCGTCTACGCCACCGCCGCCCTGATGGCGGTGCCGGGCGTGCACGGGAAGATCGCTCCGCGCGACTGAGCGGCGCCGCACGCCGTCCGTCGCGTTTCCCGCCGGATCGGGGCGGAAGCCCTGGCACCCCGCGCTCGCCGGGGGAACAATACCCCCGCCACGAGGGGACACCGGCCCGCGGTCCCGTCGTCTGAAATCCGACCGCAGACCCCCTGGGAGTGGATCATGCCGCGTCGCCGCTGGATCGTCGTCGGAGCCCTGGCCCTCGTTGGAGTGTTTTTGGCGTTCCGCCTCCTGCAGAAACCCACGTACGAAGCGGTGGCCTGGTTGCGGATCCGTGCCAACGGCGGACTCGTGGGGAACGGCGGCAACCAGGAGGAGTACGCCGCCTTCCGCAGGACGCAGTTCCAACTCCTCCGGAGCCCCATCGTGATCAACGCGGCCCTCCGGCAACCGGGCATTTCGAGCCTGGTCACTGTCACCGAGAAAGACGACCCGGTGGACTGGCTCGCGAAGAGCGTGGAGGTGGTGACGAACGACCAATCCGAGGTGGTCCAGATCACATTGAAGGGGACGCGACCGGACGATCTCCGCCAGATCCTCGACGCCGTCACGAAGACCTACATCGACGACATCGTGTCGAAGGAACGTGACGACCGGACCGCGAGACGGGAATTGCTACAGAAGAAGTACGAGGAGAACATGGGCGAATTGAGGGCACGACGCGAGGCGATCGCGGCCGAGGCGCCGGCCCCCGAGATCACCGACGGGATCGACGCGGCGAGCCGGAAGGAATTGCTTCTCGGTGAGATCGCCGCCCTGAGGCAACAGCGGACGAGCGTGCTCGTCGAGTCACGATCCCTCCGCGCCGACATCGAGGAAGCCGAGCGGCTCGGGTCGCCCGCCGACCCGCGACGAACCGCGCGCCTCGCGATCCTCGAGACGCAGGCGGAGACGCTCACCGCCGAGATGGACGGGATCGTCCGCACGCTTTCGGACCGGGCGAAGGCCCGGGCCGAGCTCGAGGCCCGCGTCGCGGACCTCGCGGCGCTCGAGCGCGTCACCGATCAGATCGGGTTGCAACTCGAATCGACCGCGCTCGATCTCTCGGCCCCTCCGCGGGTGACGCTCCTCGAGGAGGCGACCGTCGGCGTCAAGTGGTGACCGCCGACGGTCGCCCTCGCACTACCGCGCGTGCATGTCGCAGGAGACGCCGCCGGCGGCAGGGACGTAACAGGCCCGGGCGTAATCCATCACCATGCGGTGCGAGCTGAAGCGCCAGGCGAGCGACGCGATCGAGTTCATCATCATCTTGATCCAGGTCCGCGGCAGGCCGTCGGCGTCGCGCTCGTAGAAGAGGGGGATGACCTCCTTCTCGAGCACCTCGTAGAGCGCCGCCGCGTCGCGGGCGTCGGTGACGTGGGGATCGGCGTGCGTCTCCCCGCGGCCGATGGCGAAGCCGTTGCGGCCGTCGAAGGCCTCCGCCCACCAGCCGTCGAGGATCGAGCAGTTGAGGCCGCCGTTCAAGACCACCTTCTGCCCGCTGGTACCCGAGGCCTCGAGGGGGCGGCGCGGGTTGTTGAGCCACACGTCGACCCCCTGGATCAGGTGGCGGCAGACGTTGATGTCGTAATCCTCGACGAAGACGACCCGGCCGGCGAAGCGCGGGTCGTGGCGCAGGTTCGCGATCTTGCGGATCAGCCCCTTCCCCGGCTCGTCGGCCGGATGGGCCTTGCCGGCGAAGATCACCTGGATCGGCCGCTCGGCGTTGCAGACGAGCGTCGCGAGCTTGTCGAGCTCGCCGAGGACGAGGTCGGCCCGCTTGTAGGTGGCGAAGCGGCGGGCGAAGCCGATCGTGAGGACGTTCGGGTCGAGCGCCGTGCGCGCGGCCTCCGCCGCCTCCTCGCTCTCCCCGCGGCGCCGGCACTGCCGCGCGAGGCGGCGGCGGACGAACTGGAGGAGGAGGTTCTTGAGGGCGTAGTGCGTCTCCCACAGCTCGCCGGGGTCGCACTCGTGGATCTTCTGCCACACGTCCGGCTCCCCCATCCGCCGGAACCAGTTGGCGGGGAAGAGGCGGTCGTAGAGGGCGAGCATCTGCCAGGAGAGCCAGCTCGGCACGTGGACGCCGTTGGTGATGTGCCCGATCGGCACCTCCTCCTCGACGCGCGAGCCCCACAGATCCTTCCACATCCGCCTGCTGACGTGGCCGTGGAGGGCGCTCACGGCGTTGGCGCGTCGCGACATCTTGAGCCCCAGCACCGTCATGCAGAACGGCTCGCCATGGTTCGCCGGATCGACGCGGCCGAGGCTCATGAGGTGGTCGTGCGAGATCCCCAACGCGTCGCGCATCGGCCCCAGATGCTCCTCCATGAGGCCGCCGTCGAAGCGGTCGTGGCCGGCCGGCACCGGCGTGTGCGTGGTGAACACCGTCTGGCGGGCCACCTTCCGCACCGCGTCGTCGAACGAGTAGCCGTCGCGTTCCATGCGCACGCGCACCGCCTCGAGCGTGGCGAAGACGGAATGGCCCTCGTTGAGGTGGTAGACGCCCGGAACGATGCCCAGGCCGCGGATCGCGCGGACACCGCCCACGCCGAGGAGCAGCTCCTGGCGGATGCGCACCCGGTTGTCGCCGCCGTAGAGGCGGCTGGTCAGCTCGCGGTCCTCGGGGGTGTTCCCCTCGACGTCGGAGTCGAGGAGGTAGAGGCTCACGCGTCCCACCGCCATCCGCCACACCTTGGCCCTGATCTGCCCGGAGCGGGTGTCGATGGCCACCGAGAGGGGCTGGCCGTCGGTGCCGATCGCCGGCTCGAGCGGCAGGGCCTCGACGCGCGACTGCAGGTATTCCTCGTGCTGGAAGCCGTCGAGATCGAGCTGCTGCTTGAAGTAGCCCTGCTTGTAGAAGAGGCCGACGGCGACGAGCGGGATGCCGAGGCCGCTGGCGCTCTTGATGTGGTCCCCCGAGAGCACCCCCAGGCCGCCGGAGTAGATCGGCACCGACTCGTGGATCCCGAACTCCGCCGAGAAGTAGACCACCGGCTTCGATCCGAGGACGCCGGCGTGGACGTCGCTCCAGGTGTTCTCGGCGGCGAGGTATTCCTTCATCCGCCGGTAGGCCTGGTTGATGCGGCTGTGGAGGACGAGTTCGGCGGCGCGGGCCTCGAGGCGTTCGGGGGTGAACTCGGCGAGGAGCGTGATCGGGTTGTGGTCGAGCTGCCGGAAACGGACCGGGTCGAGCTCGCGGAAGATGTCGGCCACCTCGGGATGCCAGCTCCACCACAGATTGCGGGCGAGCGCCTGGCACTTGTCGTAGACGTTCTGCGGCGAAAGCTCGAGGAGCCGCAGCGGCGGATGCATCGCCGCCGCCGGGCGGGCCGCGCCGGAGGGAGATCCGGTGGGGGACCCGGAGGGGGATCGGGCGGGCGCACGGAGATCCTCGGACTGGCTCATGGCAGGCTCCAGGGGAGAACCGGGGGAGTCCGTTCCGCGGCAGGGGCTCGCGGGGGGGACGGGAGGGGCGGGAGGGACAGCGGTGGGCACCGGCCAGAAGGACCCGGAGTATACCCGCGTCACGGTCGCCGAAAAACGACCCCGGGGCCGACCTACACTGTTGGCATGTTCTCCACCGCCGCGACGTCCCCCGATCCGGAGGCCCTGGCGGCGCTCCGCGCAACGCTTGCCGACCTCGCCCCGGCCACCCGCGCCCGCGGCCCCTGGAAGAGCGGCGCGTTCCGCGCGATGACCGACGCCGGACTCCTCGCCGGCTTCATCCCCGCCGACTGCGGCGGTTCGGGGGCCCGCGAAGGGGCGCTCCTGGCCGCCCTCACGGAGGTGGCCCGCGGTTGCCTGACGACGGCGCTCGCGCTCACGCAGTGGGCGAGCGCCTGCCGACTGCTCGCCGCGGCCGACGACCCGCTCCGTCGCCTCATCCTCCCGCGTCTGGCCCGCGGCGAGGAGACGACGACCGTCGGCATCGCGCAATTGACGACGAGCCGGCAGCACCAGGGCACACCCGCCCTGCGGGCGGCCCGCCGCGACGGCGGGTGGCGCCTCGACGGAGTCTGTCCGTGGGTCACCGGCGCCGACACGGTCGACACGATCGTCACCGGAGCGGTGGCCGAAGACGGGGCAGCGTCGTTCTTCGTCGTCCGCAGGGGTTGCCCCGGGCTCGCCATCGACCCGCCGATGGAACTCCTCGCCCTCTCCGCCGCGCGCACCTCGCGCGTCCGCTTCGACGGCGTCGAGCCGGAGGTGGTGATCCGTCCGACGGGCCCGTCCAACGCCCGCGCCGGCGGGCTGGCCACGACGGCGCTCGCCCTCGGGGCGACGCGCGCGGCGCTCGACATCCTCGGCCGCGAGGCCGCCGCGCGGCGGGGGATGTCCCCGATCGTGGCCGGCTTCGCCGCGGAGACCGACGCGCTCGCCGCGCGCATGGCGGCCGGCGCCGTCGAGTCGACCCCGGCGGACCGGGATGCCCTGCGCACGGCCGCGAGCGGCCTCGTGCTCCGGGCGTCGCAGGCGGCGCTCGTCGCCTCCAAGGGGGCGGGTTTCACCGTCGGCCATCCGGCGGAGCGGGGCGTGCGCGAGGCGATGCTGTTCCTGGTCTGGAGCTGTCCGGAGCAGGTCGCCTCCGCGGTGCTGTGCGAGCTGGCCCAGCTCGGCGATCCGGCCTAGTTTTCCCGGCCGAAACGGCCTTGCCACCGGCCACCGCTTCCTGGGACAGTCCCGCGTCCCGGAGGCCCGCCATGCCGTCGCCGCGCTCGATCCTGCTCGTGAAGCTCTCCGCCATCGGGGATGTCCTCCACGGCATCCCGGTGGCGGTGGCGCTGCGGGGCGGCTTCCCTGAGGCCACGATCGGCTGGGTCGTGGAGGGACGGACCGCCGAACTCCTCGACGGACACCCCGCGATCGACCACGTCCTCCGCCTGCCCCGCGGCTGGGCGAAGCGCCCGGCGGAATGGGGACGCCTGCGCCGGGAGCTCCACGCCTTCGCCCCCGACGTGACGATCGACATGCAGGGGCTCCTCAAGAGCGCGCTTGTCACGTGGCTCTCGGGGGCGCCGATCCGCATCGGCCCGGAGGGTGCCGATGCCCGGGAGGGGTCGTGGCTCGCCACCACCGAGCGGGTCGAGGCGACCGCCGCCCACGTCGTGGAACGCAACCTCTCCCTGCTCTCCCCGCTCGGCATCCCCGCCGGCATCCCCGCCTTCCGTCTCCCCACCTGGCCCCTGCCGGCGGCGCGGATGGCGCGATTCGTCGCCTCGCTCGGTCCGGGAACGCCGCCGGTGATCGTCAATCCGGGTGCGGGCTGGAGTTCCAAGATCTGGCCCGAGGACCGCTTCGCGACGGTGGCGCGGCGCCTCGCCTCGGAGCAGGGACGGCGCACGGTCGTCGTCTGGGGTGGCCCCGCGGAACGGGCCGCCGCCGAACGGATCGCCGCCGCCTCCGGCGCGACGCTCGCCCCTCCGACCACGCTCCAGGAACTGGCGGAGCTCTGCCGTCTGGCCGACTGCTTCATCTCCTCCGACACCGGCCCGCTCCATCTCGCGGCCGCCGTCGGCACTCCGTGCGTCGGCCTCTTCGGCCCGGTACCGGCCCAGCGCAACGGCCCCTGGGGCGAGGGGCACGCCACCGTCGAGCCGCCGCCGGATGTCCGCCCCCCCTGGCGCGAGCGGAAGACCGACACCCGCGCCATGGCGGCGATCGGGGCCGATGCGGTCGTGGCGGCCGTCGCCGCCGTGCTGCGGCGGACGCGCCGGCTCCGCGCGGTGTGAGGCGCCGCCGGTCCGGCGCGCGTGGCTATACTTCCGCCATGCGCCGCACGCGTCCGAACCCGTTCACCGTCCTCCTCGGCGTCGTCGGCATCGCCTTCACGCTCACCGCCAGCGCCTACTGCGTCTCGGTGCTCCGCGGGGTCGGCCCGGCGAGACCGGACGCCGCCCCGCAGGCCTTCGACCGTCTCCTCGCCCGCCACGGCACGACGGCACTGGTGGTCGAACTGGTCATCCTGGCCGTGGCCACCTTCGGCTCGATCGCCGTCGACGAGATGGGACACCGGGAGATCCGCAGGGCGATGCGCGAGGCGAGCCCGCGCCGCAGGGACGACGACGCCACCCCCGGGGCGGAGCCGTGAGCGCGCGTGACGCCGGACGCATCGCCGAACTCCGCGATCTCGTCCGCCACCACGACCGCAAGTACCACGTCGAGGCGGCGCCGGAGATCGGCGATCTGGAGTACGACCGGCTCCTCGAGGAGCTGCGCGACCTCGAGGCCCGCCATCCCCACCTCGTCACCGCCGACAGCCCCACGCAACGTGTGGGCGGGGCGCCGCTCGAGGGGCTCGTGCCGGTGCGGCACGCGATCCCGATGCTCTCGATGGAGAACACCTACTCCGCCGACGACCTCGTCGCCTGGGCCCGTCGCGTCGGCAAGCTCCTCGCCGACGCCGGCGACCCGACGCCGCCCCGCTGGGTGCTCGAGCTGAAGATCGACGGCGTGGCGGTGAGCGTGACCTACGAGCACGGGGTGCTCGTCCGGGCCGCGACCCGCGGCAACGGCTCCGTCGGCGACGACGTGACCCACAACGCCCGCACCGTCCGCGACCTGCCGCTGCGCCTCGCGCTCGACGCCCCGCCGGACTCCGTCGAGATCCGTGGCGAGGTCTACATGGCGAACTCCGACCTCGTGAGGCTCAACGAGCAGCAGACCCGCGAAGGCAAGGCCCCCTACGCCAACACGCGGAACGTCACCGCCGGCAGCGTCCGCCTCCTCGATCCGCGCGAGTGCGCCGCCCGGCCGCTGCGTTTCTTCTGCCACGGCATCGGCGACACGGGTGGCCTCGGCCTCGACTCGCAGACGGCGCTCTTCGACTGGGCCCGTGCGGCCGGCCTGCCGGTGGCTCCCGCGGGCGGCCGCTTCGCGTCGATCGAGGCCCTCGTCGAGCGGGGCAACGAGCTGATCGAGGAGCTCCACACGCTCGATTTCGAGGTCGACGGATTCGTCGTCAAGGTCGACTCCTTCGCGCAGCAGGCGGAGGCGGGGGCGACGTCGAAGACGCCGCGCTGGGCGATCGCCTGGAAGTTCGAGAAGTTCGAGGCGACGACGACGCTCGCCCGGATCCGCGTCCAGGTGGGGCGCGGCGGGACGGTGACGCCGGTGGCCGACCTCGAACCGGTCGAGCTCGCCGGCACGATCGTCCGCCGCGCGAGCCTCCACAACGCCGACGAGGTGGCGCGGAAGGACATCCGCGAGGGGGACGTCGTCGTGGTGGAGAAGGCGGGGAAGGTGATCCCCCACGTCGTCCGCGTCGAGCGCCACCTGCGGAAGGGCGATCCGCCGGAGTGGCGGCCGCCGGCGGAGTGCCCGGAGTGCGGCACGCCGATCGTGCGCGATCCGGAGGGGGTCTACCTCCGCTGCCCGAACGTCGACTGCGCGGCGCGCGTCCGGGAGCGGCTGCGCTTCTTCGCCTCGCGCGGCGCCATGGACATCGAGGGGCTCGGCGACAAGCTCGTCGAGCAGCTCGTGGCGACCGGCCTGGTGAGGGACTACGCCGATCTCTACCGGCTGGAGGCGGGCCAGCTCGTGCCGCTCGAGCGGATGGGGGAGACGTCGGCGCGGAACCTCGTCGAGGGGATCGCCGCGAGCCGCGGCCGCGGCATGGCCCGACTGCTGAACGGCCTGGGGATCCGCCACGTCGGGCCGCGGGTGGCGAGCATCCTCGCGGACCGCTTCGGCTCCATCGACAGGCTCGCCGCCGCCGGGGTGGAGGAGATCTCGGCGGTCGACGAGATCGGCCCGGTGATCGCCGCGAGCGTCCATGGCTGGCTCCACGACGGCTGGGGTCGACGCGTCATCGACGACCTGCGCGCCGTCGGCGTGTCGCTCGAGGCGCCGGCCGGCAGCGCGCCGGCGGCGGAGGGGCCGCTCGTCGGCAGGACGCTCGTCGTCACCGGCACGCTCGAGCGCTTCTCGCGCGAGGCGGCGGAGGAGGCGATCCGCGCGGCCGGCGGACGGGCGGCGTCGAGCGTGTCGAAGAAGACCGACTGGGTCGTGGCCGGCAAGGAGGCGGGCGGCAAGCTCGCCAAGGCGGAGAAGCTCGGCGTCAGCGTGATCGACGAGGAGGCGTTCGAGCGCCTCCTCGCCGGCGGCGAGCCCTGAAGGGGGAGGCCGTTCAGTCGTCGTCCCCCGGCAGGCAGGCCAGCGCCAGGATCCCCATCGCGGCCCCCCAGGCAGGCTCGCCGGCGAGCAATCCGACGAGCGGCCAGCCGACCATCCCCGCCCGCGCCGCGGCGCGGCGGGTCGCCGCCGGCCACACCGCCAGCGCGAAGGCGATCTCGAAGCACGGGATCGAGTGGGTGACGAGGTTCGTGAGGTACTCGGAGGCGGTGAAGGCGCCGGCGAGACCGGGGCGCGAGGCCTCGCGTTCGGCGAGGTGACGCGCGGCCGTGCCGTTCCACCAGACGTCGGCCTTGATCTGCGAGACGAACGCCGCCGCCGCCAGCGCCGACGCGTGGACGCGCAGGAGCCCCTCCGCGACGCGGTTGCGCCACGACGGGCCGGGGCTGCCCCCGAACCGTGCGGCACGGAGACGATCCGCGGAGAGCGCGTCGCCGGAGCGGCCAACGACGAGGCACCAGAGGATCGCGGCGAGGACGTCGTCGGCGGGGCCGGCGAGCATCGGGCCGCGGTGGAGGAGCGCGGCATGGAACAGGGCGGCGAGCGGCGCCGTCACGGCCGTGAGGGCGCCGGCCGCGAGGCACCCGAAGAGCAGGCAGCCGACGAGCAGCACGACGGACAGACCGACTCGACCGCTGACAGGGTCGAGCACGGCCAGCGCCGGACCGGCACGCCAGACCGCGAGCACGTCGGGAGGGACCATCCCCTCGTCGCCGAACCAGGTGACGAGGTCGTCGCTCCAGGTCCAGAGGAGGAGGAGGCCGAGGAGCCCCGCGGCGAAGCGCACCGTCGCCAGGCGTCCAGCCGTGGCGGGACGGAACCAGAACCGGTTCCATGCGGCGGCGGGATCGACCGCCGGAGTGCCGTGCCGGGCGTTCATCGACCGGTCCCTCCCGTCCGCGGGACGAGCGGAGCCACCTCCTCGGCGGGAGGGAGCGGGATCCATTGGATCTCGCCGTCGACGCGCCGCACGCGTCCCTCGTGCACCGTCTCCAGGCGGGGCTCGTTGTCGCCGAGCGCGGGATCGGAGGGCAGGCGGCGCCGGAAGCGCACGATGACGTCGTCGCCCGCGACGCGCCCGAGCAGTCCCGCGCCGATCGACGTGGAGAGGATGCCCGCCCGGTCGAGGCCCTCCTCCTCAGCGAGCGCCGCGGCCCGTGCGAGCCGACGCCACCGCGCCGCACGACCGCTCCGATCCCCCTCGGCGGGGACGCGCACCGCGCGGCCCGCCTGCGACGGCGCCGGCACGATCTCGAGGAAGTGGTCGCCATCCTCGGGCAGGCCGTAGGTGAGGCGGGTGTCGTGGCCCGGGTCGAGCCACAGGGGGGTCATCCACGGGGCGAAGAGCCTGCCGTGGAGCACGCGGCCGAGCGCCGAGGAACCGCTCGACGAGCCGACCGCGATGGAGAGGAAGAGGCCGGCGAGCACCGCGATCAGGAGGAAGGTCGCCACGAAGCGCCCCGTCTCACCCAACCGGCCCGGCGCGGCGACGCCCGCCTCCGCGTGGGGGGCGGCGGACAGCGGAGCACGCGGTGGAGGAGCGTCACGGCGGGACATGGGAAACCGCGGGAGGGAGCCTGAAATCCACAGCACACAGTGGCCTCGCGTTGACATTCCCGCAAGCGGGCGATAGTTTCGACGGGAGCGTGCCAGGCGGATCCGACCTCGGCGGCGCCCGGCGTGCGAACCGAACGCACCGATCCGGGGGATTAGCTCAATTGGGAGAGCGTCTGGCTGGCAGCCAGAAGGTCAGGGGTTCGAATCCCCTATCCTCCATTCGACGCATCGCCCGGGTGTCCGCCGGCACATGCCTGTCTGCGGGCGGCGACTCCGCGGTCATCACGGCCCTCCGGCCCCTCTCCGTGCCGCCGGTGCAGCGTTGGATGGTATCCCTTCCGACGACGTCGATCCGGCCGGCCCCGTCGCCTGGGTCGATGGGCGGTTCGTGCCGGCCGGCGAGGCGTCGATCGCCGTCGGGGACGCGGGATTCGTCCTCGGCACGACCGTCACCGAACAGCTCCGCACCTTCCACGGCAAACCCTTCCTGTCCGCCGCGCATGCCCTCCGCTTCCGCCGGTCGGCCGCGATCGTCGGCATCGAACCGCCGCCCGACGTGGAGCGGATCTTCGCCGCGGCGGAGGTGGTCGCCGCCCGGTCCTGGAACGCTCTCTGCCTCCCGACGGGGGGCGATCTGGGGCTGATCGTCCTCGCCACGCCCGGGGATCTCCCCGCCCAGCACGGCGGTCGACGGGGCACGCCGCGCGTCGTCGTCCATGCCTTCCCGCTCGCCTTCGCCATGTGGGCTGCGGCGTACGGGAGCGGCGTGTCGATCCGCTGCGTGTCGGTGGAGCAGATCCCGGATGCCTGCTGGCCGCTCGCGCTCAAGTGCCGCAGCCGGATGCACTATCACCTCGCCGACCGCGAGGCGCACGCCGCCGAACCCGGTGCCCGGGCCCTGCTCCGCCATGCCGACGGCCGGGTGAGCGAGACCTCCACCGCCAACGTCGCCATCGTCCGCCGCGGGGAGATCCTCACCCCCCCCGCCGGCGACGCGCTGGCCGGCATCAGTCTCGCCCACGCGCGCGGCCTGGCCGCTGAGGAGGGAATCCCCTGGCGCGAGGCGACGCTCCGCGCCCACGATCTCGCGGCGGCGGACGAGATCCTCCTCACGAGCACACCGTGGTGTCTCCTCGCCGCCACCCGCTTCGACGGAGAGCCCGTCGGCGACGGCCGGCCCGGCCCGGTCTACCGCCGGCTCCTCGGCGCGTGGAGTCGCTCCACGGGGCTCGACATCGCCGCCCAGGCGGTCTCCCACGCCGCCCATGCCGCCCGGTAGCCCGCCCGCCATGCGCCGCGCCACGCGTCTGCTCCTCCTCCTGGCCCTCGCGGCGGTCCTCGTGCCGCTGGTCCCCTTTCTCCTCTTCGGCGCGCGTCTGGACCGGATCGTCGCCGGTTGGCTCGAACCGCCACCGTCGGCGCCGGTCCTCGCACTGCTCGAGACCGGTGTCCTCGCCGCCGACCTCCTCCTCCCGGTGCCCTCGAGCGTGGTGGCCACCTTCGGCGGGGCCCGTCTCGGCGTGGCCGTCGGCAGCCTCTGCGCCTGGACGGGCATGACGGTCGGGGCCGCGGTCGGCTGGTGGCTGGGGCGGCGTGCCGGGACAGGCGCGCTCGAGCGCCTCGACGCCGACGACCGCGACGCGATCCTCCGCGGTACGTCGCGGCTCGGCCCCCTGCTCGTCGTCCTCACCCGACCGCTGCCGCTGGTGGCCGAGGCGGCGGCACTGGGCGCGGGCGGGGCGGGCATGCCCTTGCGCACGTTCCTCACCGCGGCGGCGCTCGGCAACGCGGTGATCGCCGTCGCCTGGTCGGCGCTCGGCGCCGCCGGTCGCGACGGCGACGCCCTCTCCGTGGCCATGCTCGTGGCGCTCGTGGCGCCGGTGGCACTCGCCTTCGGCGTCGTCCATGCCTGGCCACGCCGCACCGGCGGCCCGTGACCGCATGCTGCCCCGTCAGCCGTCGCGGCGCGGCGGGGCGATCTGGTGCAACGACGGCGCCGGGGGCTCCGCGGCGAGCTTCGCCTCGAGCCAGTCGAGTGGCACCGCGTCGGCCAGGCCGTCGGCGACGGTGCCGGCGAGCGACCAGGCACCGGCCGCGTCGATCGTCACGTCGACCATCCGACCCACGAGGCGCACCGGGGCGTCGAAGACGACGATCCTGTCGCAGGTCGTGCGCCCGGTGAGCTGGGCGACGCCCTCGGGGCCGGGATCGACGCCGCGCTTCTCGTCGCGCGTGGAGAGCCCCTCGACGAGCACCCGCTGCCGGGTGCCCACGAAGGGAAGGTTGCCGGCGAGGCTCGCCCGGGTCTGGGCATCGAGGAGCACGTGGTGGCGCTCCTTCTTCACCTCCTCCGGGACATCGTCGGGCTGCCGTTCGAAGGCCTTCGTGCCGGGCCGCGGGCTGTATTTGAAGATGAAGCTGTTCTTGAAGCGCAGCCTCTCCACGAGGTCGACGGTCGTCTGGAACTCCGCGTCGGTCTCGCCGCAGAAGCCGACGATGAAGTCGCTCGTCACGCTCGCCGCCGGCAGTTCTTCGCGGACGCGGGCGTGCATCTCGAGGTATTCGCCGATGGTGTAGCCGCGCTTCATGCGGGCGAGCACCGCGTCGCTGCCGTGCTGGGCCGGCACGTGGAGGTACTGGCAGACCGTGGGCAGGTCGCGGACGGCGCCGATGAGTTCGGGCGTCATGTCGCGCGGGTAGTTCGTGACGAAGCGGACCCGCTCGAGGCCGTCGATCGCGTCCAGATCGTGGAGGAGGTCGGCGAGGCGCGTCGTCCTCCCGCCGTCGGTCCACTTGTAGGAGTTGACCGTCTGGCCGATGAGCGTGATCTCGCGGCAGCCCTCGTCGACGAGCTTCCGCGCCTCGGCGAGGATCGCCGCCGGCGGCCGGGCCTGCTCCGGCCCGCGGACGCGCGGCACGACGCAGAACGCGCAGAACTTGTCGCAGCCGGTCTGCGTCCGCACGAAGGCCTGGAACGGCGTCGGCCGCATCGCCGGGTCGCGGTCGGGGTCGTAGCTCTCGAAGCTCCGCGTCACGGCGTCGCGGCTGCCGGCGGTGCGGTCGAGGCTGACCTCGATCCGCGGGGCCCCGCCGGCGAGGATCTCCTCGACGATCCCCGGCACGCGGTGGAGCTGCCCCGGCCCGACGACGAGGTCGACCCACGGGGCCCTCTCGCGGACGAGATCCTGGTCCTTCTGGGCCATGCATCCGAGGACGCCGACGATCATCCCGGGCCGCTTCTGTTTCTCGATCCGCACCCGCCCCAGCGCCGACCAGACCTTGTCCTCGGCATGCTGGCGGACGCTGCAGGTGTTGTAGAAGACGGCGTCGGCCTCGGCGGGGCCGGCGGCGAGGCTCCAGCCCTGGCGGCGCAGCGCCGCCACGACCAGCTCGCTGTCGAGCACGTTCATCTGGCAGCCGACGGTCTCGATCCACAGCCGGCGGGAGGGGGCGAGGGTGTCCATGCCCCGGATCATAGCCGCTCCGCACTCACCCCGCCGACGGCAGGAGCGTGGCGAGCGTGACCGTGATCTCGGCCCCGGAATCGGCCACGAGCGCGGGGCTCGAGAGCGCCTCGGCCGGTTCGTGGGTCGTCTCCTCGCCGTACCGGCCGTCGCGTGGCGAGTGGAAGCGGCGTTGATGTCCGGCTGGGCCACATGCACCCGCCGTCCGCGGGAACGATCAGCTCTTCGGCTATCGGCGGCGTCATCCTCCACGGGGAGCCGGTCCCGCCCGGATCGACCTTCGCGGGCAACGGCCCAGGGGGCCGAGGAGAGGTCGAGCGACCGGGACCGGGGCGGCGGCGTTTCGGTCCCCTCCGCCGGTTCCCTACGCCGATCCCATGCGGGCGCCGGTGCCGACGTGGCGGCCGCGGAGGAAGTCGGCGACGGTCATCGACGACCGCCCCTCCGGCACCACGCGCGCGACGCGCACGGTGCCGCCGTCGCCGCAGGCCACGACGAGCCCCGAGTCGGCGGCGGCGAGGATCGCGCCCGGGGGCGTGCCGGCTGGCGCCGCGTCGCCGACGGCGACCTCCTCGAGCACCAGCCGCACCGGCTTCCCCTCGGCCGACGCATGGAGAAAGCTCGCCGCGCGCGGCCAGGGGTCGAGGGCCCGCGGCATCCGGGCGATCCAGGCGGCGGGCTTGTTCCAGTCGACGAGACCGTCGGCCTTGGAGAAGCGTGGGGCCTTGGTGACGAGCGCCGGGTCCTGGGGCACGCCGCAGGGGCCGGCGGCGCGGCCGGGGCGCGTGAGCGCGTCGATCGCCGCGAGGACGAGCCGGGGCCCGAAGGCCGCGAGCCGCGTTTCGAGTTGGGAGGCGGTCTCACCCGCGCCGATCGGCGTCGCCTCGGCCACGATCACGCCGCCGCCGTCGAGCGAGGGCGTCATGTGGATCACGCAGGCGCCGCTCTCGGCGTCGCCGGCGAGGATCGCCCACTGCACCGGCGCCGCGCCGCGGTGGCGCGGAAGGAGGGATCCGTGGAGGTTGATGCCGCCGAGGGGGGGCACGCCGAGCAGCTCGGGGGAAAGGATCTGGCCGTAGTCGCAGACGACGAGGAGGTCGGGGGCGAGGGAACGGATGCCCGACACCGCGTCGGCGTCGTTGACGCGCTCGGGGGCGAGCACCGGAAGGCCCGCCTCCTCGGCCACGGCGCGCATCGGATTGGGCGGGGCGCGACGCCCCGGCGCGGCCCGGTCGGGGCGCGTGACGAGGGCGAGGACCGTGTGCCGCGAGGCGAGGAGCGCCCGGAACATCGGCACCGCGAAAGGCCCGGTGCCCATGACGACGATCCGCAGCGACCGGGCGGGCGAATCGGCGGCGTGCATCAGCCGCGTCCCCGCGGCGGCGGGCAGCGTGCGGCCTCGAGCCGGTCGAGCCGGGCGTGGATCGCCTCGTCGGGGGGGAGTTCGCCCCGCGACTGTTTGCCGAGGAACATGTGCCGCATCGAGTCGAGGGCACTCCTGGCCTCGAGGGAGGCGGCCTCGGGGAGGCGGTCGGTGAACAGCCGCCCCTCGAGATGGTCGAACTCGTGCTGCACGACGCGGGCCAGGAATCCGTCGAGATCGAGGCTCACCTGCTCGCCGTCGAGCGTCCAGGCCTCGAGGACCACCTTCTCCGGGCGGCGCACGTCCATCCGCAATCCCGGCAGGCTCAGGCACCCCTCCTCCTGGACGTCGGTGCCGCGCGGCCGGGAGAGGGTGGGGTTGATGAACACCAGCTCCTCCCCCGCATCGGGGCGGGCCTCGGTGTTGACGATGAACAACCGGTAGGGGAGCCCCACCTGGTTGGCCGCCAGTCCGACGCCGACCGACTCGTACATGATCTCGAACATCCGGTCGATCGCCTCGCAGAGCTCGTCGTCGATGCGCACAAGCGGGCTCGTGCGGCGGAGCAGCGCCGGATGGGGGTACTCGACCAGCTCGAGGGGACCGATGCCGGAGGGGTCGGCGGTGGGCGGGGTTGCCATGGGGGCCTGGAGGGTGGAGACGGAACGCTCGACCCTCATCCTACCGCGCCGGCGCCGCGACGCGGCCGGACGTAGAATCCTCCTCGCCGTCCGAATCGCTCCCCGCCGGCCGTGCCCCATGACGATCGACAACCCCGCGTCCCCCGCCGCCGATCGGGTGGTCCCCTGGAACGACCCGGCCGTCGTCCTCGCCACCTGCTGGTGGATCGGGAGGATTCCCGTCGCCCCGGGCACGTTCGGCGCGGCCCTGGGGATCGCCGTCTCGGTGCTCCTCGGCAGACTCGGCGGCCCCCCGTGGACGGAGGCCGCCGTCGTGGCCCTCCTCTGCCTCGTCGGCATCCCGATCGGCGGCGCCGCCGCGCGGCGGATGGGGCGGGGGGGCGATCCCGGCGCGATCGTGTGGGACGAGATGGCGAGCGTGCCGGCGGGGCTGCTCGTCGTGCCCGCGGCCGGACGCACCGCAGCGGTGTTCCTCGCCGCCTTCCTCCTCCACCGCCTCTTCGACATCTGGAAGCCGTTCCCCTGCCGGCAACTCGACCGCCTCCACGGCGGCTTCGGCATCGTGGCCGACGACCTGGGCGCGGCGGTCTGGATGGCGCTCGTGCTGCGGGCGCTCGTCGCCCTCGGCCTCCTCCCTCCCGCCTGAACGCGGGGCGACATCCGATGCGGCTCCTCCTCGTCGACCACGCCTGCTGCGATCCCCCGGCGGCGCGCGGCTTCCGCTGCCGCGACGCGCTCGCGCGCGAGGGGATCGAAGCGCTCGTCTGCGGTCCCGCCGCCGTCTCGCCGCTCGAGGAGGCCACGCCCGGCCTGCAGGGGATACCGCTCAAGGCGGTGGCCGCCGGCAACCGTGCCTTCGCCGCCGCGGTGCGCGAGGGCGACCCCGTCGCGTTCCTGCGCACGAGCGCCCGCCTGCCAGCCGCGCTCCTGGGTCTCGTGCGCGAGACGGCGCGGCAGGCGATGGCCGAGGCGGTGGACGGATTCGACCCCGTCGCGATCCTCGTCCTCCACGCCGGGATCTTCGCCGATCTGGCGGTGGAGACCGGTCTCCCGGTGGTGATCCACGCCACCGCCGCCGATCTCGAGGCCGCCCGCCGCGGCGAGCGCGTCGGCGAACTGGTCGCCGCGGCGCTGGCCTCCGCGGAAGGGGTCGTGCCGGCCGACGACCTGGCCGCCGCGGCGCTCGCCGCCGGCTGGCTCGACGGACCGGTCGGACCACCCGCCGCGCCGGAGGGGGCCGGGGCCGCGCTGCTCGCCGAGGCCGTCAGGCTCGCCTGCCGGCGGCGTGGCGGGTGAGGAGCCGATCGACGTCGCCCGACTCGAGCGCGGCGACGAACGCCTCCTGGTCCCGATAGACCGCCAGGCTCGTGAGCAGCACCACCCAGTTGTGGACCAGCGGCGTGATCGTGATCACGGCACGGCCGTGACGGTGGGCCTCCCAGACCTCCACCGCCGTCCCCATCGAGGCCTCGGGCACCCAGGCGACGACGAGGTCGAACTCGCGACACATCTGCACGTGCCGCTCGAAGACCACGCGGGCCTCGTCGATCCGGTAGGCGACGGAATTGGCGTGCCCGGCGTGCGGGTCGTAGACTTCCGCCTCGGGCCAACGGCGCCGCACGACGTCGGCCAGCTCCACGCGATAGTGCTGGTCGTGGACGAGCGCCGCGACGTGCGAACCCTGCATGATCCCCGCGAGGAACACCCTCATGGCAGTCTCCAAGCATTCCCGAACGACGGCTCCGGCGGGCGCGAAAAGGCGCCCCGCGGCGAAGGCGAAACCGGCGGCGAGTGTACGCGAGCCCTCCGCCGCGCCGCGCCCCGACCTCGCCGCGGCGCGGAAGCTCGTCATGGATCTGCTCCCGATCCCGGGCGTGTCGGGGGACGAGAAGGCGATCGCCGAGCGGGTCGTCCACCACCTGCGGGCCGCCGGCTGCCCCGCCTCCGCGATCCGCTTCGACACGGCCCACGCCAAGACCCCGGTGAAGGGCAACGTCGGCAATCTGATCGTCAGGCTCCCCGGCACCCTGCCGGGCCCGCGCCGCCTCTTCATGGCCCACATGGACACCGTGCCGGTGTGCGTCGGCGCCAAGCCGGTGATCGAGGGGCGGTTCGTGAAGAGCGCCGACCCGACGACGGGCCTCGGCGCCGACGACCGCGCCGGCGTGGGCGTGGTGCTGACGACGGCGCTCGAGGTCCTGCGCCGCGGCATCCCCACCCCGCCGCTCACCTTCCTCTTCGGCATCCAGGAGGAGGTGGGCCTGTACGGGGCCCGGTTCGTCTCCCCCGCCGACCTGGGCAAACCGCAGTTGGCCTTCAACTTCGACGGCGGCGCGGTGGAGAAGATCACCGTCGGCGCCACCGGTGGCTACCGCATGGACGTCGCCATCGAGGGACTGCCGAGCCATGCCGGAGTCGCCCCCGAGAAGGGCATCTCCGCGATCGCCATCGCCGCCCTCGCCATCGCCGATCTCGTGGAGCACGGCTGGCACGGGCTCATCGAGAAGGATGGGAAGCGCGGCACGAGCAACGTCGGCGTCATCCATTCCGGCTCGGCCACGAACGTCGTGGCCGAGTCGGCCCATCTGCGCGTCGAGGCACGGAGCCACGACAAGGCCTTCCGCGCCCGGATCGTCAAGGCGATCGAGAAGGCCTTCCACGACGCCGCCAAGCGGGTGCGCAGCGCCTCCGGGAAATGCGGCAAGGCCACCTGCGACGGCCACCTCGACTACGAGGCCTTCCGCCTCGCCGACGACGAACCCTGCGTCGTCGCGGCGGCGGCCGCGGTGAAGGCGGTCGGCCTTTCGCCGCGTTTCGAGGTCTCCAACGGCGGTCTCGACGCCAACTGGATGGCCCTCCACGGCATCCCCACGGTGACGCTCGGATGCGGCCAGATGGAGATCCACACGACCCACGAACGCCTCGATCTCGAAGCCTACGAGACCGCCTGCACCGTCGCCCTCCGCCTCGCGGCGGGCGCGTGATTCCATGACGTGCCGTCACCCGGGAGGATCCTGCCGATGGTCCGCGCCTGCCTCGTGCTCCTCGTGGCCCTCGTCGCCATGACCGCGTCCGCCGCCCCGCCGCAGCGTGTCGCCTCGGTGGAGGGGGTGACCGAGTACCGTTTCGACAACGGTGCCCGGCTCCTCCTCTTCCCCGATCCCTCGCGCCCCACCATCACCGTGAACATGACGGTGCTCGTCGGCTCGCGGCACGAGGGCTACGGCGAGGCCGGCATGGCCCACCTCCTCGAGCACCTCGTCTTCAAGGGGACGCCGACCTTCACCGACGTGCCCAAGGCCCTCCGGGACCACGGCGCCAGCTTCAACGGGACGACGAACGTCGACCGCACGAACTACTTCGAGACGCTGCCGGCCACCGACGAGAATCTCGAGTTCGCCATCCACCTCGAGTGCGACCGTCTCGTCAACAGCTTCGTGCGCCGGGAGGACCTGCTCTCCGAGTTCACCGTCGTCCGCAACGAGTTCGAACGTGGCGAGAACAGCCCCGAGCGCGTCCTCGCCCAGCGCGTCCAGGCGGCGGCCTACGAGTGGCACAACTACGGCAAGTCGACGATCGGCAACCGCTCCGACATCGAGCGCGTGCCGATCGACAACCTCCGCGACTTCTACGTGCGCTTCTACCAGCCCGACAACGTCGTGCTCATCGTCACCGGCAAGTTCGAGGAGGCCAGGGCGCTCGAACTGGCTGCCAAGCACCTCGGATCGATCCCCCGGCCCACGCGCCGTCTCCCCTCGACCTACACCGAGGAGCCCCCCCAGGACGGCGAGCGGCGCGTGATCCTGCGGCGGGTCGGGAAGGTGGGCGCCGTGATGGCCGCCTACCACATCCCCGCCAGCGCCCACCCCGACCATGCCCCGCTCTCGCTCCTGGCGAGCATCCTCGCCGAGGACAAGATCGGCAGGCTCGAGAAGAACCTCGTCGAGACCGGCCTCGCCACCAGCGCGAGCGCCTTCGCCGACGACACCCACGATCCCGGGCTGTTCACCTTCATGGCGCAGCCGGCGGAGGGGAAGCTCGACGAGGCCGAGACCACGCTCCTCGCCATCGCCGACACCCTCGGCGACACCCCCTTCACGGCCGAGGAGCTCGACCGGGCCAAGGTCCGCTTCAAGCGCGCGGCCGACGCCACGCTCGCCAGCGCCGCCTCCATGGCGCAGGCCCTCTCCTCCGCGACCGCCGAGGGGGACTGGCGGCTGTGGTACCTCGAGCGTGACCGGCTCGCCGCCGCCACGGTCGACGACGTCAACCGGGTGGCGCGGACCTACTTCCTCCCCCACAACCGCACGGTGGGGGTCTTCGTGCCCGCCGACGCGCCGCAGCGCCTGCCCGTGCCGGCGGTCGAGTCGATCGCCGACGTCGTCAAGGACTACCGCGGCGGCGAGGCCGTGGCGGCCGGCGAGGCGTTCGACCCGACGCCGGAGAACATCGACGCCCGGACGACCGTCGTCGACGTCGACGGCGTGAAGGTGGCGCTGCTCCCCAAGAAGAACCGGGGCGAGACGGTGACCTTCAACCTCGCCCTCCACTACGGCAACGAGCAATCGCTCGCCGGCCTCTCCACCGCGGCCGGGATGCTCCCCTCCATGCTCATGGCGGGGACCGGCAAGTACGACCGCCAGCAACTGCGGCAGAAGTTCGACGAGATGGGGGTGCGGATGGGGGGCGGACGCCGTGGCGGACGCGGCGGCGCCGGGGGCGCCGGGGTGCTGTCGTTCGCCATGGAGGCCAAGCACGGGACGCTGCCGGAGGCGATCCGCCTCCTCGGCGAGGTGCTGCGCGATCCGTCGTTCCCGGCGGACGAGTTCGAGCAGCAGCGGGCCCAGTCGCTCGCCGGAATGGCCCAGATGCAGACCGAGCCGCAACTGCTCGCCGGCGTGGCCCTGGGGCGCGCGCTGTCGGACTATCCGCGCGGCGACGTGCGCCACGCCCGCACCGTCGAGGAGAACATCGCCGACCTCGAGGCGGTGACGCTCGATCAGGTGAAAGCGCTGTGGCGCGAGCAGCTCTCGGGGGCGGTCGGCGAGGTGGCGATCGTCGGGGACTTCGACCCCGACGCCGCGGTCGCCGAGCTGAAGCAGGCGCTCGCCGGGTGGCGGAGCGGCGTCCCCTTCGAACGCGTGGAGCGCGGGGCCAAGGCGGGCCTCGCCGGCGGCAAGGAGGAGATCGTCACCCCGGACAAGGCCAACGCCGTCTTCGTGGCCGGACTCTCCTTCCCCCTCGACGACGATTCCCCCGACGAGGTGGCGCTCGAACTCGGCAACTTCATCCTCGGCGGCGGCGCCCTGTCGAGCCGTCTCGGCGACCGGATCCGTCAGAAGGAGGGGCTCTCCTACGGGGTGACGTCGTCGATCTCGGTGCCGGCCCGTGGCGACGACGCCCGTTTCACGATCAACGCCATCACGAATCCGGCGAACATCGACGCCGTCGAGACGGCCGCCATGGAGGAACTGCGGAGGTTCCTCCAGTCGGGGCCGAGCGAGGAGGAACTGGCCGCGGCCAAGACCGCCTGGCTCGAGGCGCGGAAGACGGCCCGGTCGAACGACGGCTCCATCGCCGGCCAGCTCGCGGCGAACCTGGACCTCGGCCGCACCATGCAGCGGGTGGCCGAGGACGAACGCCGCGTGGAGGCCCTCACGCCGCAGCAGGTCCAGGACGCCTTCCGCCGGCACGTCGATCCCGCGAAGCTCGTCATCATCCGCGCGGGGGATTTCCGCAAGTGAGCCGCTCGGGCGGCGATGGCGTGGCGGCACGCCGCGGGCCGCCGGCCCTCCCGCGTCTCCCGCGCCGGAGGGCGGGGATCGGAGTGGCGCTGGCGGCGACGTCGATGGTCCGCACGGCCCGGGCCGACGGCGGCGCGGGGCGGCTCCGTGAGCGGCTCGGGGCGATCCGCGCCACCCACGGCGTGCCGGCGCTGTGGGCCGGTCGCTTCCACGCCGACGGCCGCTCGGTGTCGGCCTGCACCGGGGTCCGCCGCCAGGGGGAGGCGGAGGAGGTCGGGCCCGACGACCCGATCCACGTCGGCTCCTGCACGAAGGCGATGACCGCGGCACTCGTCGCCCGCGAGTGCTCGGCGGGGAGGCTGCGGTTCGATTCCCGGCTCGACACGCTCTTCCCGGAGGAGATCCCCCCCGGCGGCCCCTGGGCCGACGCCACCCTCGAGGCGCTGCTCCGGCACGTGAGCGGCGTCCCCGCGAACGCCGATTGGCATGCCCTCCACCGCGGGCACCCCGACGATCCGGTCGCCGCGCGGCGCGCCCTCGGCCGGTGGCTCGCCGACCTTCCGCGTCCGGCCGACGGAGCCTTCGTCTACTCGAACGTCGGCTACGCCCTCGCGGGCCACGCCGTCGAGAGGATCCGCGGCCGACCCTGGGAGACGCTCCTCGCCGAGGAGGTCTTCCGCCCGCTGACGATCACGGACGCCGGGTACGGTCCGGTGCCGCCGGAGGGGCGCGCCGGCGCCTGCGGGCATGTCGAGCGTGACGGCGTCTCGGTGCCGATCCGGATCGACAACCCGCCCCCGCTGGGGCCGGCTGGGCGGGTCCACCTCCCGCTCGGGGAGTGGGCGAAGTTCGTGCTGGCCTTCGTGGACGACGGCCGCGACGGACGGCGGGCCCTGGGCGTGACGCGGGCGGACTGGGAACGCCTCCTCGACCCGGGCGGCGGCGGGTACGCCGGCGGATGGGGCCTCCACGACCGCGCGTGGGGCGGCGGCCGCGTCCTTTCGCACTCCGGCTCGAACACCACCTGGTACTGCGTGGCCTGGGTCGCCCCCCGACGCGACTTCTGCCTCCTCGGGGCCACCAACACCGGCGCCGCCGCGGCGGCGCGCGCCTGCGACGAGGCGGTGGCGGCCTGCCTCGACGGCGCGCTGCTCCCGTTCGGCAGCGGCGGCGGTTGACGGGGGCTTGCAGTCCCGCGCCCCCGGCGGTTCGACTGGTGCCCCACGCCTCCACGCGCCGCGCGGGGCGTTCCCTTCCGCCGTGCCCGGAGCACCCTGCCGATGCCCCGCCGTCCCCCGAAGCCCGCGGTCGCCCCGCCCCCCCCGGCCCCTCCCTGCGACGTGCTCCTCGAGGGTGACTGCCTCGAACGGTTGGCGACGCTGCCCGACGGCTGCGCCCATCTGGCCTTCGCCGATCCGCCGTTCAACATCGGCTACGACTACGACACCTACGACGACCGTCGCTCCGCCGACGACTATCTCGACTGGTCGCGCCGCTGGATGGCCGAGGTGGTGCGCATCCTCCGCCCCGACGGCACGTTCTGGCTGGCGATCGGCGACGAGTACGCCGCCGAGCTGAAGGTGATGGCGACGCGCGAACTGGGGCTCAACTGCCGCAGTTGGGTGGTCTGGTACTACACCTTCGGCGTCAACTGCCGGCAGAAGTTCAGCCGTTCGCACGCGCATCTGTTCCACTTCGTGCGCGACCCGGCGTCGTTCACCTTCAACGCCGACGCCATCCGCGTGCCGTCGGCCCGCGAGTTGGTCTACGGCGATCGGCGCGCGGCCCCCGGGGGCAGGCTGCCGGACGACACCTGGATCCTCCGCCCCCAGGACCTGCCGGAGGGCTTCGCGGCCGACGGCGACACCTGGTACTTCCCCCGCGTCTGCGGGACGTTCAAGGAGCGGTCCGGCTGGCACGGGTGCCAGATGCCCGAGAAGCTCCTCGGACGGATCATCCGCGCGTCGAGCCATCCGGGCGATCTCGTCGTCGATCCGTTCGCCGGCAGCGGCACCACGCTCGCCGTCGCCCGCAAGCTCGGCCGGGCGTGGCTCGGCTGCGAGCTCTCCCCGCACTACGCGGCCCGGGTCCGGGAGCGGCTCGCCGCGGCGCTCCCCGGCGATCCGCTCGACGGGTCGCCCGAGCCGCTCAAGTCGGTGCCGGCGACGCGAGACGGCCGGCGTCTCGGGGCGAAGCGTTCCCGGGGGGCTTCCCGCCGGGGCGCGATCCGGGACCGGCAACCGGCCTTGTTCCGCGGCGACGTGCCGTGATCGAATGAGGGGGTGCCGTCGCCGGATCGGCCGAGGGCGACGGCCGGGAGGGCATCGTGGCAGGAACGGGCTCGCGGGGCGTAGCCCACGGCCGCGGCCCCGCCGCGGAGCGGAGTCGCCGCTCCTCCGGCGGATGGCGGCCTGTCGATCGACAGGCTGGCGCGGGCCTTCGCCTCGATGATGGGTGCCGCCGACCCGTACTCCGCCGCCCCGGCGGCGGCTCCGACGGAGTCGGTGGCTGAAGTCGACCCTTCCCCGGACCTCGACGACATCCCCGACGTCGGACCGCAGGACGCCTCCTGCCGGGTCAGTCCCGAGTCGATCGTGGAGGCGCTGCTCTTCGTCGGCCTGCCCGGTGGCAAGCCGCTCTCGTCGAAGCGTGTCGCCTCGCTGATGCGCGGCGTGCGGCCCCACGAGATCGACGACATCGCCGCCGATCTCGGCCGGCGCTATCTGGCCGATCGCTGCCCGTACGAGGTGGTCGCGGCGGGCGACGGCTGGGTGATGCGGCTGCGGAAGGAGTATGCGGCGCTGGGAAGGGTGCTCGAGACGCGGGCCAGGCAGGTGCGACTCGACGCCGACGCGCTCGACGTGCTGGCGGTGGTGGCCTGGAACCAGCCGGTCGCCCGAGACCGCCTCGTCGAGTTGGGGTGCGACGCCACGCCGAGCGTGCTCCGGATGCTCGTGCGCCGGGGTCTCCTCGAACTCTCCTCCGGCGACGACGGCCGCCCCGCCTACCGCACCACGCGGAAGTTCCTCGACGTGTTCCGTCTGTCGCGAATCGAGGACCTGCCCGCGCCCGACGCTCCGGCCGGTTGAGCCGCTGGCCGCGGACGACCCCGCGGCCGGGCGTCAGCCCCCTCCAGCGACGGTCGACTCGACCCAGCGCAGCGCCTCGGCCGCGGTCGAAAGGTGACCGTCGAGTTGGAGGGTGCGGATCCGCTCGAGCATGGTCCCCAGCCCCGGCCCGGCCGGCACCCCGGCCCGGAGGAGGTCGTGGCCGCCGAGGAGCGGCGGGGGATCGAGCCGCGCCCTCGGCAGCGACATACGACCGGCCACCCACTCGGAGAGCGCCGCGGAGGCGGGATCGTCCCCCGCGGCCACGGTGGCATGCGCCTGGAGCGCGTCGGCGAGGAGCGGCGCGTCGCGATGGGCGAGCCAGGGCTGGACGCTCGACCAGGGCCGCTCGGCGGGATGGGGGCTCCGGCCCGCGAAGGCGTCCAGTGCGCTCCGCGCCCACGCGGCCGCCTCCGCCTCCCGGTTCGAGAGCCGGAGGCGGGATGCGATCCGCGGCAGCGCGGAGGGCGTCCTCTCGGCGAGGATCGCCAGGACCAGTGGCAGCGTCGGTGCGTCGAGCGCCTCGATCGTGCGCACCGCGTCGTCCCACCGGGCGTCGTCGGCCCCGTCGTCGGCGGCAGGTGCGACCTCCGGCAGCACCACCCGGGCGAGCCCCGTGTCTCGGAGGAGCCAAAGCGCGCGGCCGCGGCCCGGACGGGAGACCATGACGCGCAATTCGGCGGCGATCCGCTCGGGGCTGACCGTCGCCACCAGCGGGGCGAGTCGGTGGATGGCCTCGAGCGTCCCCGCCTCGAGGACGAAGGCGAAGCCGGCCGCGAACCGCACGGCGCGCAGCATGCGCAGGTGATCCTCGGAGAAGCGCTCGGCCGGCAGGCCGATCGCGCGCACGATCCCCGCCTCCAGGTCGGCACGCCCGCCCACGTGGTCGTGGACCGTGCCGTCGACCGGGTCGAGGAACAGGCCGTTGATGGTGAAGTCGCGGCGCTGCGCGTCCTCCCGCGCCGTGGAGAACCGGACGCCGTCCGGATGGCGGCCGTCGGTGTAGGCGGCGTCGGTGCGGAACGTCGTCACCTCCACCTGCCCGCTGTCCTTCGGTCCGACGACCGTGATCACGCCGAACGCCGCTCCCACGGCGATGGTCCGGGAGCGTCCGAAGATCGCCCGCACCTGCTCCGGCAGCGCCGACGTCGCCACGTCGTAGTCCGCCGGCGTGCGGCCGAGCAGTTCGTCGCGCACGCAGCCGCCGGCCCACAGGGCTTCGTGCCCGCCCCCCCTCAAACGGTGGACGACCACGCGGGCGAACTCGCGCGCCCTCTCCGGATCGGCGTCGATGGCTGGCATGTGGATGACCGATGCGTTGACAGGGTTTTCAGGGACTCATAGAATCCGAACGATCTTGGGCTGGGGCGGAAACGGCGATTCAATCCCCGTTTTTCCAGACATTCTCCGTCGTTTTCGAACTTTTCCGGTGGGGCTCCGTACCCACATCGGCCGAAGGGTGATCGGAAAGACCGTCAGCATCCCGATTCGGAAACCTTTCTCGTCCCCTGCCGTTCAATTTCCCCGGCCGAGGCCGTGCCGCCGCGGACGTCGCCGTCCCGCGGGTGCCGACCGCACGCCCCCGTCCCCCGTCTTCCGGTTCGTGTCTCGGTTCGACTGCGTCATTTTCTCATTCATTTCGTCGACGTTCCGATTCATCGACGTCTTCTCATGGTGGAGGTGTTTCATGACCGTTCGTGACAGTTTCCGGTCGCATCGCTCGGGCTTCACGCTCGTCGAACTGCTCGTCGTGATCGCGATCATCGGCACGCTGGTGGGTCTCCTCCTCCCGGCCGTCCAGGCGGCTCGTGAGGCGGCCAATCGCAGCTCCTGCGGCAACAAGATGAAGCAGATTTGCCTGGCGCTGCAGAACTTCCACGACGGCCGCAAGGTCTTCCCAGCCGCCGTCGATCGCTACTCGGCCACCGCCACGACCTTCAACACCGCCGCCTCGGCCACCTCGCCTGCCGGCTTCAGCTGGATCGTCCACACCCTGCCTTTCCTCGAGGAAACCAACCTCTACAACATCCTCTCCCAGAACACCAACCGGTTCGGTCGGGGCTCCGTGCCGTTCGCCGCCAACGTCCTCGGTGCCGGCACCACCCACGCCTCGACGACCCAGCTCCCCGGCCTCCTCTGCCCGTCGTTCGGCGGGCAGGGCGTGGTGCAGATGCAGGTCGGCAGCAACTACAAGTCGATCCTCGCCGGCAGCGTCCCCTACAACCAGATCGCGATCACCAACTACAAGGGCATGGCGGGCTTGCTCACCCAGGCGAAGGCGGGCAGCGCGACCTCGTCGATGACCGACAACGGGGTGATCACGCTCCGCAGCCCGAAGACCAGCAACCCCGACACCGACAGCCTGCCGCAGTTCGGTCAGCCGATGGCGGCGGTGCGTGACGGAACGTCGAAGTGTGTCATGGTGACGGAGTCGAAGGAAGCGGGCAACTCCGCCTGGATCGACGGCATGCAGACCTTCGTGGTGGGCGTGGCCGACGACTCGGGTGCGCTCCCGACCTTGGCCAACAACAACTGGGTCACCACCGGTGTGCTTTCCTCGCTGGGCTACGGCCCGACCATCACCGCCCAGGGCCGTGTCAGCATGAACTTCGGCTCCCGCGGCACCCTCGGCAACACCGCCTGGGGCCCCAGCAGCGACCACTCCGGCGGCTTGGTCGTCACCGGATACGTCGACGGGCACAACTCCACCACCAACGTCGACATCGACCCGGCGGTGTGGTTCGCCATCTGCACCCGTGATTCGGGCGAGTCCGCCTCGGCGGAGTGATCGGGTCCGGTACGCGACGCATGACCAACGGCAGCCGGAGAGGGCTCTCCTCTCCGGCTGCCCTCTTTTTTGCCGGAGGTGTTCCGTGACCGCGCCGACTCCCGTCGAGATCGACGTCACCGAGGCCGCATCGATCCTGGCCGGCCCGGATCGCGGGCGTGTCCTGCTCCTCGATTGCCGCACGCCGGAGGAGCACGCGGTCGCCCGCATCGAGGGATCCCTGCTCGTGCCCATGGCGGAGATCGCGGCCCGGCTCGACGACCTCGAGGCGTGGCGCGAGGCGACGGTGATCGTCCATTGCCATCACGGCGTCCGCAGCCTGCGGGTCGTCGAATGGCTCCGCCGGCGCGGCTTCGACCACGCCACGAGCATGCGCGGGGGCATCGACGCCTGGAGCGCGCAGGTCGATCCGGGCGTCCCTGTCTACTGACGCGGCGTCCGACCACCGTCCGGTTCGACCCCCACCGGGGGCGCCCCCCCGAGGGACGCGGCCACCCGCCGCACGAGGTCGAGGTGCCGTTCGAGGAACGGCACCGCTCCGTCGAGGAGCGTCGGGTCGGAGACGAGTTCCGGGAGGAGATGACGGACCAGCGCCGCCGCCAGGTCGTCGATGCCCGTGCCGGTCGCCGACGACGTCCCCACGACGCCCGCGGGAAGGACGACCCGCGGGGCGAGGTCGAGCTTCGACCAGACGACGATCCCCTCGCCCGGGGGCGGGGGCGTGCCCGCCTCGACGACGCGGAGGACGAGATCGGCCCGCCGGCACTCCTCCGCCGCGCGTTCGACGCCGGCGCGTTCGACGGCGCCGGGAATCCGCGTGCCGTCGCTCGGCGTGCCCGCGGTGTCGACGAGCACCATCTCCCAGCCGCCGACGACGATCGGCGTCTCCACCGCGTCGCGCGTCGTGCCGGGAACGGGGGAGACGATGCTGCGCGTATGGCCGGCGAGGGCGTTGACGAGGCTGCTCTTGCCGGCGTTGACGCAGCCCGCCACGACCACGCGCCACGGCCGATCGAGGCGGACGCCGATCCGGCCGGCGGCCCACAGGCGCGAGGCGAGACTCCGGGCGGCGTCTTGATCCCCCCGGCCGACGAGGGCCGCGAGCTCGTCGAACGCCCGATCGAGCAGACCGGCGTGCTGGCGGGCGAGGATCCGCGCGGCACGCGGCCCGCGCACGGCGGGAAAGAGCGCGAGGGCCTCGGTGGCCGCATCCCGCCCGGCGGTGCCGGTCCACGCGGCCGCGGAGACGACGACGGCCCCCTCGGCACGCAGGTCGTCGAGGATCGCGGCGGGGGCGGCGACGCCTCCGTGGCAGTGGATCTCCCAGCCCCCCGCCGTCCGCACGGCGACGACCTCCTCGGGCGCCACGCCGCCGGCCGCCCCTGCCCGCCAGTGCCCAACCCCGATCCTGCCGACGGGCCACTCCGTCACGGCGCCGCGCCGCGGACGGAAGGAGCGTTCCACGATCGGCGTCGCCTCCGGACCACGGACGCCGACCACGGCCAGGGCCCCGCGGCCGGCGGGAGTCAGCAGCGCCGCCGACGTTTCCGGTCCGCCGGGTGGCCCGTGGGGCCCCTGGCGGCTAGAACGATTCCCGGCGGCCGTCTCGACGTGGTTCCGGCCGCCGCCACCTGTCGGGGAGATCGCCATGGCGGATTGGATCGAGGAGGGGGAGCGGGCCCCCGATTTCACCCTTCCCACGGACGACGGCGGGACGCTCCGCCTGTCGGGGCTCCGGGGGGCGCCGGTGGTCCTCTATTTCTACCCCAAGGACGACACGCCCGGGTGCACGCGGGAGGCGTGCGGATTCCGTGACGCCGCCGCCGACCTCGCCGCCCGCCAGGCGGTGGTCCTCGGTGTGAGCCGCGATTCGGCGGCCGCCCACGCGAAGTTCCGGGCCAAGCACCGGCTTCCGTTCACGCTCCTGGTCGATGCCGACCATGCCGTCGCCGAGAAGTACGGTGCCTGGCGTGAGAAGACGCTCTACGGCAAGAAGTCGATGGGCATCGTGCGCAGCACCTTCGTCATCACCTCGACGGGACGTGTCGCGAAGGTGTTCCGCAGCGTGAAGCCCGACGGACACGCCGCGCAGGTGCTCGAGGCGCTCGACGGGATCGGCTGACGGCGGCCCCCGCGCGACCCCTCCATTCCGTCCGACCGGCGCCGCCGCCCCCTTGTCGCCGCTCCGGGAACGGACGCAGTGGGCCCTCCGCGCACCCCCCGGGGTATCGTTTCCCGTGGGCCTCTCCGCTGCCGCGGTCTCCAGGCCGCTTCCGTGCGCCCCGGCTCGGCCGATGCAAAACCTCCTCGCCAAGAGCGCCGTGATCGCCCTCCTCGCCGGAGGGTTCGCCTTCACGGGCGACGCGGGTCGCTTCTTCTCGCGCGGCAAGGGAATCCTCGACGCCACCACCGTGCCCACGCACGATCGGGGGACCGACGCACGCCCGGAGGGGGGGGCACCCTCGTCCCCCACACCGGTCGAGCGGCAGGCGGAGCCGGCCGTGCCGGCGCAGGCGCCGGCTCCCCCTCCTCCTCCCGAGCCCGCCGCGGAACAGGGCTCCTCCGCCCCGCGCGTGACGGCGGCGTCCTCCCCTCCCCCCGACGCCCCCGTGGGCTCACCGGTCGTGGTCGCCCCCCTGCCCGCCGACGGGCCGAGCAGGGTGGCGATCGACGCGCTCGCCCCCGGCGACCGGATCGTCGTCTGGATCGGGCGGGGCGCGGGGCGTGGTCGCATCGAAAGCGTCGCCTTCGACCTGGTCGACGTCGCGTCGGGCGACGCGGTCGAGCTGCGCCACGGCCCGGCAGGCGACGACGCAGCCCGCTTCTCCCCGAGGCGCCGCGTGCGGCTGGCGGGGGCGGTGCGTGACGGCCTCCTCGGCAGCGGTCCTCCCGAGCCGCGGACGATCGTCCGCGGGCAGTCGCTGCGCCTGGAAATGCCCGACGTCCACGGCACCGGTCGCGCGATCGTCGAGACGATCGGTCCGGTGGCGGCGATCGACATCGTCCGGACGCCGGCCGCCGGCCCCTGACACGACGGTCACCAGGACCGCGTCAGCCGCCTGACACCGCGTCAGCCGCCTGACACCACGTCAGACCTCTTCGTGACCCTCGGCAGCCTCGCGCTCCCGCGACCAGCCGACGCGCTTCCGCGACAGGCCGATCTTGCGGTCGTCGGTGTCGACGCGGAGGATCTTCACCTCGATCGGATCCCCGACCTTCACCACCTCCTCGGCGTTCTCCACCTTGTCCTCGGAGAGTTCCGAGATGTGGAGCAGGCCCTCCAGGCCGTCCTCGAGGCCGACGAAGACGCCGAAGTTGGTGATCTTCGTGACGTTCCCCTTGACCACGTCGCCCGGCTTGTAGCGGGCGGGGATGTCGGTCGTCCAGGGATCGTCGTGCATCTGCTTGAGGCCCAACGCGATGCGGCGCCGCTGCTGGTCGACCGAGAGCACCTTGCACTCGATCTCCTGTCCCTTGTCCACCATCTCGCTCGGGTGGGTGACCTTCCGCGTCCACGACATGTCGGTGACGTGGAGGAGTCCGTCGATGCCGTCGTCGATCTCGATGAAGGCCCCGTAGTTGGTGAGGTTGCGGACGACCCCCTTGACCACGGCACCGGGCGGATAGTCGGCGGCCACCTTCTCCCAGGGGTTCTGCTGGGTCTGCTTCATGCCCAGCGAGATCTCCTGCTTCTCCTTGTTGATGGCCAGGACGACGACCTCGACCTCGTCACCCGGCTTGACGAGTTCGCTCGGGTGGCTGACGCGCTTCGTCCAGCTCATCTCGCTGATGTGCACGAGCCCCTCGACGCCGTCCTCGAGCTTCACGAACGCGCCGTAGCTCATCACGTT
>CAZMOU010000016.1:0-14798 GCA_964567835.1 uncultured Chitinophaga sp.
GCGTGCCGGCAAGCGCCGTTCCGGAGGTGAAGCAGGTGTGCCGAAGCGTTTCGGTCGCCGACTGCCGCGTGATCGCCGAGAAGGCGCTGGCGATGGACGGGGCGCGGGAGGTGAAGGCCTACCTGCGCGACCAGATGCGTCGCCTGCTCGCCCAGACGGTCGCCTGACGCGGCCCGGAACCAGGAAAGGGAAACGACGGATGAAACAGGAAATGCTGATCAACGTGTCGCAGCCGGAGGAGTGCCGGATCGCGATCATGGAGGACGGTGTCCTCGAGGAGCTCTACGTCGAGCGCACGAGCCAGGACAACCACGTCGGCAACATCTACAAGGGTCGGATCGTCAACATCGAGCCGAGCATCCAGGCGGCGTTCGTCGACTTCGGCGTCGGCCGCAACGGGTTCCTCCACGTCAGCGACGTCGAGCCGCAGTACTACCGCCAGGGGGGGCTCGATCCCGACAAGGCCTTCGAGGCGGGGGACCGTGCGGGCGAGGGGGAGGGGACCGAGGGCGACGCGCGCCGGGCCCGCCGCCGCCCGCGGCTCGGCGACCGGCCGCGGGTCAAGCCCCCGATCCAGGACATCCTCCGCCGGGGCGACGAGGTCCTCGTGCAGGTGATCAAGGAGGGCTTCGGCACGAAGGGCCCGACGCTCTCCACCTACATCTCGATCCCCGGCCGTTACCTCGTCCTCATGCCGCCGCTCGGCCGCGTGGGGATCTCCAAGAAGATCGACGACGAGCACGATCGGCGCGTGCTCCGCGACATCATGCTCGACCTCAAGCCGCCCAAGGGGGTGGGCTTCGTGGTGCGCACGGCGGGCACCGAGCGCACCAAGGGGGAGATGGCCCGGGACATGGCCTACCTCCTCCGGCTCTGGAAGTCGATCGTCAGGCGGATGCGGAAGTACTCCGCCCCGATCGACATCTACCAGGAGAGCGACATGATCATCCGCACCATCCGTGACATGTTCACGGAGGACGTGGGGCGGATCCTCATCGACGAGCCGGCCGCCTACGAGCGGGCGCGTGAGTTCCTCGAACTCGTGATGCCGAAATACGCGCCGCGCCTCCAGCTCTACGAGGGCAAGGAGCCGCTCTTCCACCGCTACGGGCTCGAGGAGGAGATCGGGCGGATCCACCAGCGGAAGGTGCCACTCAAGGGGGGCGGTTCGATCGTCATCGACCAGACCGAGGCCCTCGTGGCCATCGACGTCAACTCGGGGAGCTTCCGCACCGAGAAGAGCGCCGAGGAGAACGCCTACCAGATGAACCTCATCGCCGCTCGGGAGATCGCCAGGCAGCTGCGCCTGCGCGATCTCGGCGGCGTGATCGTCAACGACTTCATCGACATGCGCAAGGAGAAGTACCGGCGCGGCGTGGAGAAGGCGCTGCACGACGCCATGAAGCGCGACCGTGCCCGGACCAAGATCCTGCGCACGAGCCCCTTCGGCCTGGTGGAGATGACCCGGCAGCGGATCCGCCCGTCGCTGCGGAAGAGCATCTTCCGCGACTGCCCCACCTGCACCGGCACGGGCATGGTGAAGACGGCCGAGAGCATGGCGATCGAGGTGATGCGCGTGCTGCAGCTCTCCGCGGCCCGCAACGACGTCGCGCGGTTGAACGTCACCGTGCACGACGAGGTGGCCACCTGGATCAACAACCGGAAGCGGCGGGAGATGGCGCAGTTCGAGGACTCCTGCCACATCCAGTTGCACGTCACGGGGAAGGAGAGCGTCTCCCCGGAGCACCTGATGTGGGAGGCCTGGGACTCGAGCGGCCGCAGCGTCCGGTTTCCCTGATCCGGCCCTCCGACACCCGGTCGCCGCGATCGCCGCGGCGGCCGGGGTGGCGGGAGGGTGGTGCGGCGATCGGCGGGATCGCCGGGCTTTCCCCGATTGATCGGCTGAAATCCCGCTCTTTGCGGCCCCTCTCGACCGGGGAACCTTCCATCGGTACGCTGTGAGGCTCGATTCCACGGCCGTCCGGCCGTTCCCCATCCACCCCTCCCCCAAGCCCGGAAGTCCACCATGGCCAACTCCTCCTCCCCGTCCTCCGCCGACACCATGGCCGGCGCGAGCGAGCAGTACGCGATCGTGGTGGACGGCGGCCGGCAGTACCGCGTCTGCGAGGGGCAGGAACTGGAGATCGACTTCCGCCATCTCCCCGCGGGTGCCGAGGTGGTGTTCGACCGGGTGCTCGCCGTCAGCAAGGGGGGCAAGCTCACCCTCGGCAAGCCGGTGGTGAAGGGGGCGAGCGTCAAGGGAGCGGTGCTCGGCTCGGTCCAGGGTGACAAGATCTACGTGCAGAAGTTCGCCCGCCGGAAGAACTACCGGCGCCGCACCGGTCACCGTTCGCTCGCCACGCGGGTGCGGATCGACTCGATCGCCGGCTGAGCCCTCGCGTCCGGCCGCGGCCCGTCCCCTCCCCACTCCGGGCCGCCCCGGGCCCCCGTCGGCCCGCCGTCGGAACTCCAGGAGCCTCGCCATGCACGCCTTCGACCGGGTCGTGCGCCGGGTGATCGTCGCCGGCGCCCTCGTCGCCTCCTTGCTGCCGTGGGCGCTGGTGCAGGCCAGGCAGCCCGCCGCCGAGGCCGCCCCGGCGGTCGCCGCGTGGTACGGCGAACTCGAGGCGGGGGACCGCCAGTTCCGCTTCGCGATCGAGAAGGGGGACGGAGCGAAAGCGGCGGTGCTCCGCAGCTACGACGAGGGGGACCGGCGCTTCACGCTCGACGGCTACTCCGACGCCGGCGGGAAGATCGTCTTCACGATCAAGGCGGCCGGCGCGACCTACGCCGGCGAGGCGGGTGCGGACGGGTCCGTGGCCGGCACCTGGTCGCAGCGCGGCCGCGAATTGCCGCTCGTCTTCCGGCGCGTGACCGCCGGAGCGACGGTGCCGCCGGCGCCGCTCGAGGCGTGGGCCGGCACGCTCGACGCGGTGGTGCAGAAGCTGCCGCTGCGATTCCGGGTCGTCGCCGGCCCCGACGGGAAGAAGGGGGTGCGCATGGACAGCCTCTCGCAGAAGGCGGGCGGTTTCCGGGGCGACCTCACGATCGAGGGCACCGCGTGGACGATCGACGTCCCCGGCACGAAGGGCTCCTTCAAGGGGACGCTCGGCCCCGATGGCAAGCTCTCCGGGACCTGGCGCCAGGGGGGTGCCGAACTCCCGCTCGAACTCGAGCGGGTGGCGGTGGACGCCGCCGCGGAACTGCCGCGCCGGAGCCGCCCGCAGACGCCGCTGCCCCCGTTCCCCTACGAGTCGCGCGACGCCGCGATCCGTCACGAGGCGGCCGGCGTCACCCTCGCCGGGACGCTCACCGTCCCCCGCGGCGCCGGTCCCTTCCCGGCCTGCGTCCTCGTCACGGGCTCCGGACCGCAGGATCGGGACGAGACCCTGATGGACCACAAGCCGTTCCTCGTCCTCGCCGACGCCCTGACCCGCGCCGGCATCGCCGTGCTGCGCTACGACGACCGCGGCGTCGGCGGGTCGACGGGGGACGCGTCGTCGGCGACCACCGCCACGTTCGCCGCCGACGCCGGCGCCGCCCTCGACTGGCTCGCCGCGCAGCCGGGCATCGACCCCGGGCGGTTGGCCGTCGTCGGCCACAGCGAGGGGGGGATGATCGCCGCCATGCTCGCCGCCACCCGGGCGGACGTCGCGGCCATCGTGATGCTCGCCGGCACCGGCGTCGACGGGCGCGAGATCCTCGTCTCCCAGGGTGAGCTCGTCCTCCGCTCCGAGGGACTCGGCGACGAGAAGGCGATCCGACGGACGCGCGTCATGCAGGAGGCGATCCTCGACGGCCTGCGTGGCGCGCCCCCCGGAGCCGACCCGGCGGCGCTCGCGGCGGCGGCGGAGAAGCGGATCCTCGGGGCGCTCGGCGCCGAGGAGGCCCCGGCCGGCGACGCGGAGCGCAAGGCGCTCTCCGACGCCGTGGCCGACGGCGTCCGCAGGCTCTCGGTTCCCTGGTTCCGGTTCTTCATCTCCCACGACCCGGCCGCCGATCTCGCCAAGGCGTCCTGCCCGGTCCTGGCCCTCGTGGGGGAGAAGGACGTGCAGGTCGATCCACGGATCAACCTCCCCGCGATCCGACGGGCGCTCGCGGGGAACCCCGACGCCACCGTCACGGAGCTGCCCGGTCTGAACCACCTCTTCCAGACCTGCACCACCGGCGCCGTGAGCGAATACGACTCCATCGAGGAGACGATCGCGCCGGCGGCGCTCGACCTCGTCCGCGCCTGGCTCGCGCGGCGGCTCGGCGCCGGGTGAGCGGAGGTCAGCCGAGCAGGCCGGCGAGCGCCCCGCCCCCGGCGGCGAGCCGGTCGACGGCGGCCGACACGGCCGGGTCCTCCACGACCGGCGGGGCATGGTGCGGCTTGAGCCGGGCGTCGATGACGAGAGGACCGCGGCAGCCCCAGTGCTTCTGCCGGATCCCGGCGCCGACGCCGTGCACGTCCGCCGCCGGATTCGAGCGCGTGAACGTGGTCCAGAGAAAGTTCTCGAGCGAGGCCGCCGTGAAGGCGGAATCGTCGACGACGACGATCAGCGGCCAGGCGTCGAGGTCCGCGGCCCCCTCGAGCGCGGCGCAGAGGAGGGCGACGTCGGCGCTCCACGGAGCCGCGGCCGCCGATCGCCAGATCGCCTCGTCGTCCCCCTCGTCGAGCCGGGGACGGGGCTCGATCGGCGGCCCCTCGATCGCCAGCACGCCCGGCCGGCAGACACGCGGCGCGGAGAAGCCCGGTGGGAGCGGCAGCCGAGGGCCGAGCTCGCGGGGCAGCGTCCGCAGGGCCGGCCCCCGGGCGGCGACGACCAGCTTGGAGCCGGCGTTGAAACCGGTGCCCGAGTAGTCGAGCGTGTCGATCGTGGTCTCGGTGTGGAAGTGGCAGTCGCGCCGCCAGTCGACGCGTTCGAGGAGATGGTCGAGGAAGTCGCCGATGTCGTGGGCGTCGAGCCCCGGTGCGTCGAGACCGTTGACGATGAGGAGGTACTTGGCGAGCGACAGTTGGCCCTGACCGAGGATGCTCGAGGCCTGCGTGAGGAGTTCGGCGGGGCGGTCGGTGCGTCGCCAGGGCTGGTAACGCTCGCTCCCCACCGCCAGCAGCAGCGGGTGGACGCCGGCGGCGTCGACCGCATGAACGCTCGACACCCCGGGGAGGACGGTGGGGATGACCGGGCCCGTCAGCTCGTGGACGAGCCACCCGAAGAGGGTGTCCTCCTGCGGCGGCCGCCCCACCACCGTCATCGGCCAGATGGCGCCGGGGCGGTGCGAGACGCGATCGACGCGGAGGACGGGGAACTCGTGCCGCCGGGCGTAGTAGCCGAGGTGATCGCCGAAGGGTCCCTCCGGCTTCGTGCCGGGGAGGATCGTCCCCTCGATGGCGAAGTCGGCCTCGGCGTAGACGGCCGGTCTCCCCGGCGCGGCGATCAACGGGATCCGGTGGCCGGCCAGCGCCCCGGCGAAGGTCAGCTCGGAGAGCCCCTCCGGCAGCGGCATCATCGCCGCCACCGCCATCGCCGGCGTGCCGCCGACCGTGATCACGACACGCAGCGGGGCACCCCGCTCCAGGGCCCGGAGGTGATGGACGCCGATGCCGCGGTGGAGCTGGTAGTGGAGGCCCACCTCGTCGGGACCGTAGTCGTTGCCGGCGATCTGCACGCGGTACATGCCGAGGTTCGAGCCACGGGTGCCCGGGCGGTCGGGATCCTCGCTGTAGACGCAGGGGAGGGTGACGAACGGGCCGCCGTCGCCGGGCCAGGAGACGACGCGGGGAAGCTCCGCGAGCGTGATCCGACGGGCGTGCACCGGGCCGCGACGGACCCGCCGCGGGAGCATGGTGAGGGCGTCGAGCGGCGCCCGCCAGTACCGCCAGGGTCGGGTGGCGGCAGCGGCCGGGTCGATCTTCAGCTCGACCAGTCGGCGGACGCGATCGATGGTGTCGGAGAAGATCCGCTCGACCCGCGCCCGGGTGCCGTAGAGATTCGCGAGGATGGGGAACGCGCAGCCCCGCGGGCGCGTGAAGAGCACCGCCGGACCGCCGGCGCGGAAGAGCCGTCGCTGGATCTCCGCGATCTCCAGGTGCGGGTCGACAGGCTCGTCGACCACCACCGCCTGCCGCTCGGCGCGGAGGGCTTCGACGCAGGCGGCGAGGGTGCGGAATCCCATGCGTGGGGCCGGGGGCGGGGGAGGGAGCGGGCCGGGGGTATCGTAGGCGGGAGGTCGGGAAGCGTCTGCCCCGGCCCGCGCCCCGCCCCCGCTACAATTCCCTTCCGCCGCCGCGGGTCCTCCCGGCGCGATCCACCCCGGAGCCACCCTCCCACCCATGGTCACGATCCGCACGGTCTACGAAGGCGGTCTCCGCTGCCGCGCCACGCACGGTCCCTCCGGCACGATGGTCGTCACCGACGCCCCGGTCGACAACCACGGCCGCGGCGAGAGCTTCTCCCCCACCGACCTCGTCGCCACCGCGCTCGGCGCTTGCATGATGACGATCATGGGGATCGTCGCCGAACGGCACGCCATCGACCTTTCCGGCATGACCGTCGAGACGCGGAAGGAGATGACCGCGTCGCCGCCGCGGCGGATCGCCGCGCTCCCCACCACGATCACCATCCCCCTGCCGCCCGATCACCCGCACCGTCAGCTGCTCGAGCAGGCGGCGCACACCTGCCCGGTGGCCAAGAGCATCCATCCCGACGTCGCGGTGCCGGTGCCGTTCGTCTGGAACGGCTGACGGAGGGATCCCGTAGCCCATGGCCGATCTCTTCTCCGCCTCGCGTGCCGCCAACGTCGCCCGGGCCGCGCCGCTCGCCGCCCGGATGCGGCCGCGCCGCCTGGCGGACTACGTCGGCCAGGAGCATCTGGTCGGGCCGGGACGGCTCCTGCGGCGCCTCATCGAGGCGGACCGTGTCGGGTCGGTGATCCTCCACGGCCCGCCCGGCACCGGCAAGACGACGCTCGCCGAGATCATCGCCCGCGAGACGCGCCGCCGCTTCGTCGAGCTCTCCGCCACCGCGGCGGGCGTCAGGGAGGTGCGCGAGGCGCTCGACGCCGCCCGCCGCCGCCTCGAGGACGACGGGCAGCGGACCTGCCTGTTCGTCGACGAGATCCACCGCTTCAACAAGGCGCAGCAGGACGTCCTCCTCCCCGACGTGGAGCAGGGGACGGTGGCGCTCGTCGGCGCGACCACGCAGAACCCGTCGTTCGCGCTCACCAGTGCCCTCGTGAGCCGGAGCCGGGTGTTCGCCCTCGAGCCCCTCTCCGCCGAGCACGTCGCCGTGCTCCTGCGCCGCGCGGTCGCCGACCGCGAGCACGGCCTGGGGGCGGAGCAGGTGACGCTCGCCGACGACGCGCTGGCCCATCTCGTGGAGGCGTCCGACGGTGACGCGCGCCGTGCCCTCGGCAGCCTCGAGGTGGGCGTGCTCTCCGAGACGCGGCGGCCCCTCCACTTCGATCTGGAGCTGGCCCGCGAGAGCGTGCAGCGCAAGGCGGTGGCCTACGACGCCGGGGACACCCACTACGACTGCGCGAGTGCCCTGATCAAGAGCGTGCGCGGCAGCGACGCCGACGCCGGGCTCTACTGGCTCGCGCGGATGCTCGAGGGGGGGGAGGACGTGCGCTTCCTCGCGCGGCGGCTCGTGATCCTGGCGAGCGAGGACGTCGGCAACGCCGATCCCCGGGCGCTGCTGGTGGCGGTGGCGGCGATGCAGGCGACGGAGTTCGTCGGCCTCCCCGAGTGCCAGCTCGCCCTCTCGCAGGCGGTCACCTATCTGGCCCTCGCCCCCAAGAGCGACGCCTGCACCGGCGCCATCGCGGCGGCCCGGGCCGACGTCCGGGAGCGGCGGGTGATCCCCGTCCCCCGGCACCTCCGCGACCGGCACTCCGCCACGGCGCGGGCCTCCGGGCACGGGGCCGGCTACCGCTCCTCGCACCACCACCCCGAAGGGATCGTCGCGCAGGAATACCTCGGCGTGGAGAAGCGCTACTACGAACCCACCGACCGAGGGGAGGAGCGCGATCTGGCCGGCCGGCTGGAGGCGATCCGCCTTCTCCTCGCCGGGGATCGTGGCGGACCGGGGGATGCGGAGCCCGCGTTGTGACGCCCCCGGTGGCCGACTACCATGGGCCGACCCGACCCGGACCACGTTCCCGGGGGGAAACGGGAGTGGGGGTCGTGCGACCGCGGAGATCGCCAGGACGATGAGCGAGCAACCCGACGGCGCGTCCCCCGCGGCCGACGTCTCCCCCGCCGGACAGGTGCCGGACTCCGATCCGAAGGCGCTCCGTCGAGTGGCACGCTGGGTGGCCATCGAGGTCTTCCTCTACGTCGTCATCGCGCTGGTGTTGATCTTCCTGGCGCTCCGCCGCGGGCGTCTCTCCGACGCGATCCTCGTCACGATCACGGTGTTCATCACGACGCCGTTGATCCTCGGCTACCGCCAGCAGGCGCTCGCCCGCCTCCGCGGCGAGCGAAAGACACCGGCGGAGACGACCCCCGAGCCGGCCGCCGACGAGGGGAGCACCGCTGGCGACGGCGGGGATCCCCCGGCAGCGGGCGGATGACGGCCGCCATGGGCGCGCCCCCTCCTACCCCGGAGCACCCCGTCGGACGCGAGAGGGCGATCGCCCGGGTGGCGTGGGTGTTCCTCGACTGGGCGGCCAGCGCGTTCTCCACGATCTCGATCACGCTCCTGGTGGCGTACGTCGACAAGGTGGTGTTCGCCGGCGCGCCGTGGGGGGTTCCCGGAGGGGTCGTCTGGGCCTGGACGCTCGCGGCCGCGATGTTGATCACGGCGCTGGTCGCGCCCTGGTGCGCCGCCTGGGCCGACCGTCGGCACGCGCACAAGCAGGCCCTCTCCGCGAGCATCCTCCTCGGGTGTGCGGGGGCGCTCCTCCTCGCCGCGCTGCCGCCGTCGGCCCGGGCGGGAGTCGTGGGGGGGGTGGTCGTCGCGGCGGTCGGATTCGATCTGGCGGCGATCTTCACCGGCAGCCTCCTGCCGCGGATCGCGCCGGGTACCGCGGGGGACAGGCTGTCGGCGATCGGCTACGCGGCCGGCTACGCCGGCGGGGCGATCGCCCTCGGCCTCGCCACGTCGATCCATGCCTGGCGCGGACGGCTGGGGCTCGACGACGCCGGTGCCCTGCGGGCCGCTTTCGCGCTCATGGGGGCCTGGTGGCTGGTCTTCTCGCTGCCGGCCTTCCTGGTCCGCTTCGGCGGGGCCGGCGACGGCGTCCATTCGTCGACGTCGGCCGGCGAACTGCTCGCCTTCGCGCGGCAACTGCGCCGCGGGGAAGGGGGCCAGGGCGGCCTGGGTGCCCTGCTCGCCGGGGCGGTCCTCGTGCTCGGTGCCATGCAGACGGCGATCGCGCAATTCTCGAGCGTGGCGCTCGAGGAGTTCGGCCTCGAGCCGCGGCAGCTCGTGTTCCTCGTCCTCCTCGTGCAGCTGGTGGCGCTCCCCGGCGCGCTGGCCGTGGGCTGGATCTCCGCCCGCGGCGGGCGCGGCCGCGCGCTGGCGTTGTCGCTGGCCGGATGGGTGCTCGTCTTCGTGCTCGGATGGTTCGTCACGACGACCGGCCAGCTGTGGGCGCTCGCGGTGCTGCTGGCGCTCGTGCTCGGCGGGGCGGCGAGCGTGATCCGCGCGGCGGTCGCGGCACTCGCCCCTCCGGGTCGCTTCGGCACCACCTTCGGCCTCCTCAACGTCGGCTCGAAGCTGGCCGGCTTCGTCGCCAGCTCGCTGTTCGGCGCCGTCTACGCGGCGTCGGGCCACTCCCGGGCGGGCCTCCTCGCGCTCCTCGTCCAACTCGTCGCCGGCTGGTGGCTCCTCGCGCGGGCGGGCGCCGGCGTCCTCGACGGCGGAGTGGGATCGCCGGCGGCGACGGACGCACCGTCGTGAGCGGCGGCGTCGGTGGACCGCGATCGGGAGACGGACTGCGATGCGCTGCGTGATCCAACGTGTCACCGGGGCGGAGGTGGGCGTCGCGGGAGACGTCGTCGGACGCATCGGCAGGGGGCTGATGGTCCTCGTCGGCGTCGAGGAGGGGGATGCCGACGCCGACGCCGACTGGCTGGCGGAGAAGGTCGCCCGGATGCGGATCTTCGCCGACGACGAGGGGCGCATGAACCGCAGCGTCGTCGACGTCGACGGCGGGCTGCTGGTCGTCAGCCAGTTCACGCTCCATGCCTCGACCGCGCGCGGCAACCGCCCCGGCTTCACCCGGGCCGCCCGGCCCCCCGAGGCGATCCCGCTCTACGAACGCTTCCTCGCCGCGCTCGAGCGCGAGGCGGCCCGGCCGGTGGCCCGCGGCGTGTTCGGCGCCGACATGCGGGTGAGCCTCGTCAACGACGGCCCGGTGACGATCCCCATCGACTCCCGCCGGCGTGAGTGACCGGGCCACGGGCGCGACGGACCGGGCGAAACGACGTTTTCCCGCCGGTTTTTTTTGGTAGAATCCCCGTCCTGCCGCAGGGCACGGTGGCTGTAGCTCAGCTGGTTAGAGCACTAGATTGTGATTCTAGGGGTCGCGGGTTCGAGTCCCGTCAGCCACCCTCTCTCTGAACCCGTCCGGGCCGCCGCCGGAGGGGTCGTTCCCGGGCGAGGACGCCCGAAGACTTGGCGACGACCCGCCGTTGACGCGCCGCCCCACCGCTCGCGGGGCCTTCACTCGCCGATCGTATCGGTCGGCGCGGGGACCGTCGCCGCGGGGGTCGGCAGGGCGTCGGCGTCGGCGTCGGCGGCGGCGACGGGGCGGCCGGCCCCGCCGCTCGAGCGCACCGCGTTGGCCGCAATGCCAACCGTGAACGGGTCGAGGAATTGCCCCAGGAGCGTCGGGGACATCGCGGCCCCGATGCCGTACGCGGTCGGAAGCCGAGCCGGCAGGTGATGCGTGCCGAAGAGCCGGTCGATCCAGGGGAAGATGGCCGCGTAATTGCGATTGCGGAGCCCGTCGTCGCTGTGGTGCCAGTGGTGGAACGCCGGAGTGGCGACGAGCCACTCGAGCGGTCCCAGACGGCAGCGCACGTTCGCGTGGATGAAGAAGCTCCACAGCGTGCCGAGGACGGTGATCGCCGCCACCATCGGGTCCGGTGCCCCGGAGGGGGAGACGCCGAGCCCGAGCAGGTACACGGGCACCAGTCCACCCGACCGGATGAGCACCATGTCGACGGGATGGGCGCGGGTGTTCACCAGCCAATCCAGGTGCTCGGCGCTGTGATGCACCGCGTGGAACCGCCACAGCAACGGGCTGTGGTGGGACCAGCGGTGCATCCAGTAGGCGCCGGCGTCGTTGACGACGAAGGCCAACAGCAGCTTGAGCCAGGCCGGGAGGGCCGAAACGGCGCCGTACAGGCCGAGGGGATCGCGACCGTGGAGCGCCGCGGTGAGCATCGCCAGCGGGAACGCGATGACCGCCGCGGGCAGCAGCGAATTGATGAAGTACCAACACAGGTCGATGCCTGTCTGGGCCCTCCATACGTGCGCCGGCCGGACCGCGAACAGCTTCTCCAGGGGCACGAACACGGTCACGAGGATCACGAGCCAGACCACGAGCCGCAGCGTGTCGACGAGAAACGCTTCCATCGGTCACCGCCTCGCCCCGTGCCGCCCGTCGCCCGGACGGGCCCACGCCCACCTTGCCAGCCCGCGTCCGGCGCCCGCCGCCGGCCCGGTCGTCCCGCGGCCGGTCAGCCGCCGATCGTCCGTCGCCGCCGGGCTTCGATCCAGGCCAGGCATCCGCCCGCCAGGGCCAGGACCGACGCCCCTCCCGCAGGATCGATCTCCGGCACGGCCGACGGAGGGCCGCCGGTGGGCTGGAGGCTGACGTCGTCGAGGAGGGAGAACGGGGGGACGCCCGCCGGCCCGCCGGTGGCGAGGAACGACAGCGTCTGGACGATGTTCGAGGCGGTGAACACCCGGCTGAAGGACCGCCAGGGGGCGAATCCCCGACTCGCCACATGCACCGTGTCGGTGTCGACGATGTCGCTGCCGAACTGGATCTTCCAGCCCGCGTCGAACGCCTTGTCGGTCACGTCGGTGAATTGGGCGGCCGCCCAGAGGAACGACAACTCGTACTGGCTGCCGACCGTCAGCCCGGAGATCTGTTGGGAGACCCAGCCGCTCGCGTAGGCGCCGTCGCCGCCGAGGAAGTACGTGCCGACGCCGCTCCCCTGGAACCCGTTGTTGGAGGGGGCGGGGGTGTATTGCGGTCCCCACACCCAGATCGTGCCCAGTTCGGAGTTGAAGCCGCCACCCGGGTCCTTGTCGGCGTTGGCGTCGATGATGAAGTTGAAGGCGTTGGGACGCCCGTCGGTCGCGCCGGCGTTGGTCCATCCCGTCGCGGTGGTGTTGTTGTCGAGGTACCCGACCCCGCCGTTCGTCTCGAAACTCCCGTTGACGACGAGATTGGCGGCACCAGCCGGGACGGCGACGAACGCGAGGACGAGAGAGGCGGCGAGACGGCGGAAGCGAAGATCGATGGCCATGGTTCCCCCCAGGACACGGACGGACGAAAGAATCGACGGCGTCGAACGGCGAGCGTGGCGGACCGGTGGAGCGACGGCACCGACGCCCGCCGGATCACCACCGCCGCGCGTCGAAGGAACCATGCCGCCCCGATCAGAACCGGAGCGACCATGGACGACTTGCCCGCCGGAACGGACCGTTCGGCGCGAGTCACGGTTCCGCCCGTTCGTGATCCAACGCGGGAACCGCTCCAGCCCCTCTTACGGTGCGAGGGGTCGAAACCTGACGCCCTGCACCGAAGAAGTTTTCGGGAGGGTCCCCGGCGGCGGAGCCGTCGCGACGGCGTCTTCGCCGCGGCCCGACGCGTCGGGACCGGCATCGCCGGGAACGGTGTGCAAACGACCCCGCCCCGGGCCACCATGCCGCGGGGCGGGGTCTGTCGGGACCCTTCGACGATCCCGATGCGGTCAGGCGTTCCGTGGACGGCGGCGGGCGGTCAACCGCCGCACGCCCCCAGGTGGTCGCTCATCGCCTCGACCACCATGCGGCAGTTGGCGTGATCGATTCCGGCTCCGTGCCCTCCGATCACGATGAACTCCCCCGACTTGAAGACGACGATCCCCGTCGCCCCCCTCTTCCCGCAGAACCTTCCCTCCTCGGCCTCGACGGCGAAATAGACGGCACCGTCGACCGTGAGCCCTTCCGTGGTGAGCCGACGCTGATCGTCGATCGCGGCCGCGATCGCGGCACCCTCCGGGACGGCGAACCCGGCCGAACAGGCCAGTACCGCGCCCTTCGGATCGAGGATCGCGGCTCGGTCGCAGTGACCGCTCCCCAGGAGGTTGTCGTTCACGTGGTTCTGCAGGTGCACAGCGCGGTCGTCCGTGGCGCCCGACATGGTGGATCCTCGGTGGTGCGTGGGAAGGGTTTCAGGCCACGGACCGCCTGCCGCGGCAGCCATCGAGCCCCGACGGGCCGCGGGGGATCGGTCCACTGACTCTTACGGAGCGACCCGGGAAAACCTGACGCGGCCGCAGGGGAACGCCCCCTGGAGCGCCGGACGGCGCTCGGCCCCGAGGAAGCGGTCCCGAATCGGACCGTGGGCCGCTGGCCCCTCGAGCAGGCCGCGGCCACGGTGATCCGCCGCTCGATGCGGCGGCGGACACCGCTGAAAAAACCGGGGCGACGGAGTCGGGCGCAGTGGACCTGCGGATCCGGCCGTCGGGCTGCCGGGGCCGTCATGGATGACTTTTTCCCCGGACGGCGAGCGCCCTCAGACCGGAGCCGAGACGGCATGGAGCATCCAGGCCGCGAGCACCATCCGCGCCGTCCATGCCGCGGTCCGGAGCCGCGTCGAACGCACGAGGGCCTCGATCGTGCCCCGGTCGACATCCCCCGCACGCAACCGGGCGTGGAGGGGCACCTGCACGAGCGCCGTCGAGAGGATCACGATCGCCACCAGCACCAGCCCGACGAGCGTGGCGGCGCGGCCGATCGGGGCGGGGGGAAAGACCGCGAGCCACGTCGCCGCGAAGGCCTCGCACGCCATCGGCACGAGGACCAACGGACGGGTGCGACGGACGTTCTCCTCGTGGTAGTCGGCCGCGGCACGGCGGGCCGACGTGTCCGGTTCGCCCGCGACCGGGGGGGCGGGGGAGACGTGCCCGAAGAGGGGGTAGTGGACCACCTGCACGAACCAGGCGATCGCCGCCATCGCCGAGCTGGCGGCGAGTTGGACGATCAACACCCAGGCCGTGATCATCGCGCCGCGGCCCCGGCCGGACCGCGGACGACGGCGACCGACGCCGCGTCGGGTGCGGGGTGGTGGCAGCGCCAGGCGTGGAGGAGGACGAGCGTGAACGGCACCCACCAGACGAGGTCGTTGGTGGGGAGCGTGATCCCGAAACCGGGGGGCACCTCTCCGCGGAGCACGCCGTCGACGTAGCCGATCGGCCCGAAGATCTTCCCGAGCAGGCCGACGAGGACGATCGGCCAGTGCCGCACCGGATCGGAGGAGGCGGCGAGGTAGCCGATCCCGTACACCCCGACGATCATCCCCACGCACTGCCAGATGAAGGGATGGTTCGGCGGCTCGATCGCGGCCAGATCGAAGAGCCACATCGGCCGCAGGACGGTGAGCAGGCCCCAGAGGAGGTTGTAGACACCGGCCGCGACGAGGCAGGTGCGCATCCAGGAGGGGGTGACCGTGGCCGGATTCGGTTGCATGGGTGGATGTCCCGGGCTCGGGGCAGAGCGTCTCCAGGGAGAGAAACCGCGGACCTCCCCCACCGCTAACCGGCGGTGGAAAAAGTCTCCCTGACCGTTCCAGCCGGTCGGCGGCCGGCG
>CAZMOU010000016.1:14898-37690 GCA_964567835.1 uncultured Chitinophaga sp.
CCGGCGGTCAGCCGGCGGTGGGGCGATCCGCGGGCGCGAGGCGTTCGATCGCGCCGCGCACCCCCTCGGCGGTCACGCGCATCTCCTCGACGGCGCGCGGACCCTCCGTCCATGGCGCGAGCGCGGCGAGGAGGCGACGGTAGGCCCCGAGTGCCTCCGCCGGGCGGCCCGTGGCCAGGAACATCTCCGCCTGGGCCTTGATGGCCTCGGCGAGGACGCGCGTCCGCGCGATCACGGCGGGCTGGTCGTCCGCGGCCCGCGTCGCGAGATCGACCGCCTCCCGGAGGTGCCCCTCGGCGTCTCCCGCGCGCCCCAGTGCCCGGAGGCACTCTGCCTCCTGGCAGGCCGCGGCGATGACCTCGCCGCGGAAGTGGTCCGAGTCCGGCATCTCGGCGAAGAGCGCCGCGGCGAGGAGGGCCCGCCGGCGCACCGTCTCGACCGCGTCGTCCGTGCGTTCCTGCCGCATGTCGAGGGTGGCGATCGCCGTCAGTCCGAGCAGGGCACCGCGGCCGAGTTCGAGGCGGGCACGGTCGCCGCGGGAGAGCCCCTCCTCCGACCGGGCCACCAGCCGCTCGAACAGGGTCCTCCGCTCGGCCTCGTCGCCGAGCGATGGACTGATCGCCGCGTTGTAGAGAATGGGGACGTAGAGCTCGAGCAGTTCGGGGTCGTCCGGCGACTCGGCGAACATCCGCTCGAAGAGCGCCACGCCGAACCGCTGGTGGTCGAGGGCGTCCTCGTGGCGACCGGACTGGCTCTCCAAGGTCCCCAGATCGGACCAGGCGAGGGCGATCTGACGGCGCACCGACGGGTCGTCGGACGGCTGCTCCGAGAGGGCGTCGATGGCGGCGCGGGTGCCGGCGATCGCCTCATCGATCCTGCCGGTGCCGGCGAGCAGTCCGCGCTCCGTGCGGACGAGCGCCAGCCGGTCCGCCACGTCGGTCTCCGTCATCGATCCGACCGTCGCCAGCTCGTCGAGGCTGCCGATCGCCGCCCGGACCGACTCCAGGGCGTCCTCCATCCGGTGGAGTCGCTGGAAGATGCGGGAGAGACGCTCGAGGCCCGCCGCCCGGAAACGCAGTCCTGTCGCCCTGTCGGGTTCGAGCGGCCAGTCGCGGTACTGGTCGCGGATCCGCCGGAGATGGTCGCGGTCGGCGTCGTCGAGGGCCGCACCACGCGCCAGGAACCGTTCGGCGGTGGTGTCGGTGAGGCGTTCGAAGGAGCGCCGCGCCAGGGCCTGGGCCTCGATCGCCTCGTCGCGGCTGGCGGTGACCGCCACGTTCGCCGCCCGGAGCCGATGGACGTGGTAGGCCACGCCGCCGACGAGCGAGACCATCGCCGTCGCCGCGCACGCCGCGAGGCCCGCGATCGCCGGCCGGCGCCGCGCCCATTTGAGAATCCGTTCGGCGGGGCCGGCGGGCCGGGCGAGGATCGGACGGTGATCGAGGAAACGCTCGAGGTCGTCGACGAGCTCCGCGGCCGAGCGGTAGCGGCGCTCCGGTCGTCGCTCCAGGCACTTGCCGACGATCGTGCCCAGATCGACCGGCGCCCGCGGGACGACCGCCGCGAGCGGAGGCGTCTCGCCGCGCACGGCGCGGAAGAGCGTCTCGGCGGTGGTGCGCCCCTCGTGGGGGGCCTTGCCGGAGATGAGCCAGTAGAGGATGCCGCCGAGGCCGTGGATGTCGGTGGCGATCCCGGCCGGCCCAAGGGTGGGGTCGAGGCCGGTCTGTTCCGGCGCCATGAACGACGGCGTGCCCACCGCGACGCTGTCGCGCGTCAGTGCGGGGCCGGTCTCCCCGTCGGGCCGCGCCAGCCCGAAGTCGATCAGTTTCGCGAACGGCCTCCCGCCGGTCGCGGTGGGCGCCAGGAGGACGTTGGCCGGCTTGATGTCGCGGTGGACGATGCCGCCGGCGTGGAGCGCCGCCACGCCCCGGGCCAGGTCGGCGACGATCGCCACCGCGTCGCGCGTCGGCATCGTTCCCCCGCCGAACTTCTCGTCGAGGGCCGGTCCGTCGATCCACTCCATCACGATCGCCGGGGCACCGGCCGCTTCGACGAGGTAGAGGATCTGGACGATGTTCGGATGGGTGATCCTCGTGAGCAGGTTCGCCTCGCGCTCCGCGCGGCGGAGCCCGTCCGGCGACATCGCCGCCGAGGTGGCGAGCACCTTCACGGCCACCAGACGGCCGAGACGCGTCTCCCGGGCGCGGTACACGACCCCCATGCCCCCGCGCCCCACCTGGAGCAGGTCGGTGAGCCCCGCGATCTCCGGCGTCGGCTGCGCCGGGGCCGGATGGACGGCGGGTTCGCTGGCGGCGAGACGGTCGACGATCTGCATCGTCTCCGTTCCGGGCGGGCGGGCCCGCCGCGCCACGAGGTCGAACAGGCTCCAGCCGACGTCGGCCTGTTCGACCAGGCTCCCGGCGGGGCTGTCGCCGTCGTCGGTCTGTCGGGTGGTGCCCGGGGCGGGGGACCCCGGGATCGGTTGGCAGGAGGGTCCGCCGTCGTCCGGAGCGGGCTCGTGCATCGCCGCTCTCCTCACGACGCGGTGGTGCCGGAACCTTCCCGGGAACGGCCGAGATCGCCGATCACCTCGCGGATCATCCGCTGCACCTGGCTCTTCGCCCGGTAGGCGTTGTTGACATCCATGCCCAGCGTCGAGGCGACCTCTTCCCCGCAGCGGCGCTCGAGCGCCAGCATCCGGAAGGCCTGCCAGGTCCGCGGCAACACGCGGGCCTCGACGCGGCTCATCGCGAGCGCCAGCATCTCGGTGTCGAAGGTCTCCTCGATGCGGCGCGCCAGGTCCTCCCGGGCCGGCAGGCTGGAGAGCAGCGACTGGACGGCGGCATCGCCCGTGCCGAGCCGGTCGGCACGCCGGGAGTCGCTCCAGTCGGACACCGCCGAGAGCACCATGCGGCGAAGATAGCCGCGGAGGCGGCGGGCCGGGTCGTAGCGGAAGTCCGCCGCCTGACGCCAGAAGCGGACGAGCACGTCCTGCGCGACGTCGTGGGCGTCGCAGTCCTGGAGGCCGTAGCGTCGGCACCACTGCACCACGGTGGGGCCGTAGGTGGCGACGAAGTCGGCCCACACGCCCGGGTCGCCCGGAAACTCGGCCATCCGGGCGAAGAGGCTCACTCTCGTGGTGCGAGGCGAGGTCATGGGGGCCACTGTTACGGACTTGAAAGGCCGGACGGGTCGTGTCCAAGGCTACCCGAAGCCCCGGCGCAGTCCAGCCTCCGCCCGCGTCACCGTGCCCACTTCGGCAGGAATGCCGACGAGCGTCCTTGCTGCCGGCGGCCCTGCGGCGCGGCGCGAGGCCACCACCCCCCGGTCCTGCCCGAGCCACCCGTGTCCGACGTCGCGTCACCGGGTGGGGCGTTCGGGAGGTCGCGGTCCGATCTTTCCCGAAGCGCGGCACGGAAAGAGGCCAGGGCGGCATCGTCGCCGGCCCCGACGCCCTCGTCGGCACGGCCCGTGGGTCTTCAATTGGAGACTGGTGGCCGGAGGGCCACGTCCCACGCGCGTCAGTGGCCGGCGGAACGCGATGGCCGCGCCGGCGCGTGCCCGGCGGGCGGGCGGTGCACCGGGACCGAAAGCGGCGTTGTGGCAACCCCCGGCCCGGTTCATCATTGGCGCCCGAAGGGCGGACCCCATGGCGGAATCGACGGCACACGGCGGCGCGGCGAAGAGCCCCTGGAGGCGGCTCGGCGACGCGCTGCGCTTCGAGCGGAGCGACGTGTGGACGATCGTCACCTTCGCCACGGCAGTGGGGGTGCTGTCGATCGTCACCCCGGCGGCGATCGAGGCCCTCGTCAACACGGTCGCCTTCGGCGTGCAGCTCTGGCCGGTGCTCGTCCTCGCGGCGGTGATGTTCGCGTTCCTGGCCCTCTCCGCCACGCTCAAGGCGCTGCAGATCTACGTCGTCGAGAGGCTCCAGCAACGCTTCTTCGTGCGCACCGCCGATGCCTTCGCCGACCATTTCTCCCGCGCCGGGATCTCCGCCTTCGACGGCCGCAACCCCACCGACTTCGTCAACCGCTTCTTCGAGGTCGCGTCGGCCCAGAAGGCCTTCGCGTCGCTCCTGGTGGAGGGCGTGGGGGTGGTCCTCACGACCCTCGTGGGCCTCGTCGTCCTCGCCTTCTACCACCCCTACCTGCTCACGTTCGCGCTCGTGACCGCCGTCCTGGTCTGCTTCCTCCTCTTCGTCCTGGGGATCGGCGGGGTGAAGACGAGCATCCGCGAGAGCATGGCGAAGTTCGACGTGGCGGCCTGGCTCGAGGAACTGGCGAAGTGCCCCCACACGTTCCGTTCCGGACGGGGCGGCGAGCTCGCCCGTCAACGTGCCGACCAGCTCGCCGACGCCTATCTCACGGCTCGTCGCGGCCATTTCCGCGTCGTCTGGCGGCAGACGCTCTTCGCCTTCCTCCTCGAGGCGGTGGCGATGACGGTGCTCCTCGGCCTCGGCGGCTGGCTCGTCATCCAGCGCCAGTTGACGCTCGGCCAGCTGGTGGCGGGGGAGCTGATCGTGGCGCTCGTCCTCTCGGCGCTCGCCAAGAGCGGCAAGCACATCGAGACCTTCTACGACCTGATGGCGTCGCTCGACAAGCTCGGCGTCATCGACCAGTTGCCGATCGAGCCGGAGGGGGGCGAACTGCTGCCCCACCTTTCGACGCCGATGCGCGTGACGGTGGAACTGGCCGCCCGCTCCCGGGGGAGCACGGCCGACGACGGGCCGATGCGCCGCCTCGACGTCGCCCCGGGTGAACGGGTCGCCGTCACCGGACCGTCGGGGAGCGGGAAGACCGTCCTCGTCGAGACGCTCGCGCTGCTGCGTGTGCCGCCGCGCGGCCTGCTCGAGTTCGACGGGCTCGACGCGCGCTCCCTCTCCCGCTCGGCGGCCCGGCAGCAGCTGGCCTACGTCGGTCAGGCGGAGACGTTCGCCGGGACCGTCGCCGAGAATATCCGTGTGGGTCGCGAGGACCTGACCGCCTCCGACGTCCGCGAGGCGCTCGACAAGGTGGGCCTCTCCGACACCGTGGCGCGGCTCTCCCGGGGCGTGGGGACCACGCTCGCGTCGGACGGATTGCCCCTCTCGGGCAACGACATCTCCCGGCTGTCGATCGCGCGGGCGATCGTGGGCCGGCCCCGCCTCCTCCTCATCGACGGCATGCTCGACCGGCTCGATCTCCGTTCCTGCCCGGAGATCGTCGAATCGCTCTTCGACAGGAAGGCCCCGTGGACGCTGGTCATCGTCACGGCGCGCGACGACATCGCGGTGCGCTGCGACCGGACGGTGGTGTGGACATGAACGAACCTGACCGATCGGACTGGGAGAATGCCACGGAGACGCCGGCGCTGCGCCGGGCGCGGACACCCCGCTTCGTGCGGATCTGCGGTCGCCTCCTTTTCCTCGTCTTCCTCTCCACCCCGCTCCTCCTGGCCTTCGTGCCCTGGCAGCAGACCGTGAAGTGCCGCGGCATGGTGACCGCCTACGCCCCCACGGAACGCATGCAGGTGCTCACGGCGCGGGTTTCGGGACAGATCCGTACCTGGCACGTGGTCGAGGGAAGCCAGGTCAAGATGAACGATCCCGTGGTCGATATCGAAGACAACGATCCTGACCTCGCCGAGCGGCTCGTCGCCCAGCGGGCCTTCCTCACGGAACGCCTCGAGGCGGCCCGCGAGGAGGTGCAGGAACTCACCGCCGCCGCCCTCGCCCAGGAGGGGGCCCGGGCCGCGGCGGTGAAGGCCGCCGAGGCGAACCGGGAGGCCGCCAAGAAGACGGTGGAGGTCACGAGGCAGTCGAAGGCGAACGCGGAGTTCGCCCTGGAGTTCGAGTCGAACCGTTTCGAGACCTTCGACGACCTGTTCACCAATCCCAAGTTCGGAGGACTGGAGAGCCGGCTCTCGCGCGACGAGGCCCGGATGCGTTCCGACCGGGCGCGGACCGACACCGACAAGGCCGACGCCGAGATCCAACGTGCCGAGGCGACGCTGCTCACGCAGGAGTCGCTCGTCATCCAGGCCGACGCCAACGGCCTGTCCGCGATCTCGGTGGCCCGCGGCAACCTGCGGAAGGCCGAACAGAACCTGTTCTCGATCGAGAGGGAACTGCAGGACATCGAGAACCGCATCGAGCGATTCAAGGCCCGGTTGGTGGTGGCCCCGTGCGACGGGACGATCTACCGCGTCTCGGCCAACGTCGGCCAGGGCGGACAGTACGTGAAGGAAGGCGACGAACTGTGCACGATCGTTCCCGACACCGCCGACCGCGTCGTCGAGCTGTTCATCGACGGGCTCGATGCGCCGCTCGTGATGGCGTACGCGGAGCGCGCCGGGCGGCAACCGCACGTCCGGCTGCAGTTCGAGGGCTGGCCTGCGATCCAGTTCTCGGGCTGGCCGGAACTGGCGATCGGCACCTTCGGCGGACGGGTGCGGCAGGTGGACTCGGCCGCCACCTCCGTGGGGGCGTTCCGTGTGCTCGTCGAGCCGGAGGCCCGGCTCGAGGGGGACGCCTGGCCCGATGGGGAGTTCCTCCGGCAGGGGAACCAGGCCGTGGGATGGGTGCTCCTCAACCGCGTGCCGCTCGGCTACGAAGTGTGGCGGAGGCTCAACGGCTTCCCGCCGGTGCTCGCGCCCGATCCGAAGAAGAAGGGCAAGGACGGCGACGGGGAGAAGGACAAGGGCCCCAAGCCTCCGAAGATCAAGGTCTGATCCTCCCCGCGGCGCGGCCGAGCGTGACGGTGCGCGTCGTGTTCCCGCTGCTCGTCGCCACGCTCTCCTGGACCGCCGTCGCGCTCGGCGAGGAGCCGGGGCGACGGCAGGGGGGCTGGCGCTCGGCCGGCACCGCCGCGGCTACCCGCGCGGCGGGGCGGCCGCCGGAGGGAGCGGTGGTGCAGGTCGGGCAACAGGCCCCGCCCCGCGCCCCCGCGGCCGATCTTCCGCCGCCGGCCATCCCCACCCGTGCCCCCGCGGCCGATCCGACGATGCTCGCCATCCCTCCCGCACCCGCGGCGGTCCTCCCGGTGCCGCTGGGCAACCCGATGCGCCCGACCGCCGAGCCGCTGCCCGCCCCGCGAACGGGCGACGGCCCGGCCTTCGTCACCACCGACATGGAGCCCCCCAGGATCGCCGGCGTCGTGGACGTGCCGGGGGCCACGATCGACGAGCGGCCGGAACCGCTCACGCTCGCCGAGGTGCTCGAGAGCGTGCTGACGCACTATCCGCTCCTCCAGGCGATCGAACGTGAGCGGGGGATCGCCGCCGGCCGCTTCACCTCGGCGCAGGGGGCGTTCGACACGAACCTGGCGATGTCGGGAAACGCCCTCTCCCCCGGTACCTACGAGAACTACCGCTCCGACGTCGGCGTCAACCAGCAGTTCATGTTCGGCGGCATCAGCGCGTTCGGCGGCTACCGGACCGGATTCGGAGACTTCCCCACCTACAACCTCGGCCAGAAGACCGCCGACGTCGGCGAGTTCCGCGGCGGGCTGAACGTCCCCTTCGCGCGGAACCGCGAGATCGACCGGGCCCGGGCCACGCACGCCCAGGCACGGCTCGACATGGCGCTGGCGGAACCGGTGATCGAGCGCAGCCGCCTCGACTACATGCGTGCCGCCGCGCGGGCCTACTGGGCGTGGCAGGGTTCGGGGGAGCGCTTCGGGGCGGGCGAGCGGATCCTCCAACTCGCCCTCGACCGCGACGAGCAGCTCGAGCTGAAGGTCGATTCCGGGGTCGTCGCGAACATCGAGCGCGTCGACAACCAGCAGAACATCGCCCTCCGCAACGGGATCATGGTGCAGGCTGACCGCGCCATCCAGCAGGCGGCGATCGACCTCTCCCTCTTCCACCGCGACCCCTCCGGCCGACCGCTGCTCGCCAGACGGAAGCGGATGCGTCCCGTGCCCCAGCCGGTCCAGCCCACGATCACGCTCTACGAACAGGCGCTGGGCCGTGCCCTCGGGTCCCGTCCCGAGTTCCGCAGGCTCTCGCTGCAGAAGGAGAAGCTGGTGATCGAGCGCCGACTGGCGGTCAACCAGACGCTGCCCGGGATCGACGGCCAGCTGGTGGGCAACCAGGACGCCGGCTACGGCAAGAGCCCGCTCTCGGGCGTGAACGGGCTCGACCGGCAGGTGCTCCAGGCGTCGCTCGTGTTCCAGGTGCCGGCCCAGCGCCGCGACGCGCGGGGCAAGATCGCCACCGTCGATTCGCAGCTCGTGCAGCTCGACCGCCAGCTGGCCTGGGCGGAGGACCAGGTGCGTGCGGAGGTCCAGGACGCCTACTCGATGCTCGAACGGGCGTACGAGTTCCACCGCCAGGCGGCCAAGCGCCTCGAACTCGCCCGTCTCGTGGCCGACGCCGAACGCGAGCAGCTCCGTTTCGGGCGCAGCGACGTCCTCCGGGTCACGCTCCGCGAGCAGGCCAAGTTCGACGCGGACATCCTGGAGATCACGGCCCGGCAGGAGTTCTGGCGCGCCGAGAGCGACCTCCGCGCGGCCGACACGTCGCTCGGACCGGAGTCCCCGGGCCTCTTGGCGGGCACCGCCGAGTTCGTCGCGCCTCCGGCCCCCGTGGCCCGGCAACCGTGACGCCCCCGCGGAGCGCGCTTGACGCGTCCCGCGGACCCGCCGTATCACCCCCGGCGTGGGAGATCCCGACCGCCACGATCGCCTCCGGCGGGAGCGGATCCTCCCCGGCACCTCCACCGTCCAGCGGATCGGAAGCGATGGTCGATTTTCTCGGAATCGGCGTGCAGAAGGGGGGGACGACCTGGCTCTACCACCAGCTCGCCCGCCATCCGCAGGTGGCCTTCCCCGCCGGCAAGGAGATCCATTTCTGGGACCGTGCCGGCGCGCGGCACGCGGGGCAGTGGCTCGCGCTCCTCGAGCCGCCGTCCCGGGTCGATGCCGCCGGCCGCCCGGTCCGCTCCGGCGAGATCACCCCCGCCTACGCCTCGCTCCCCCCGGAGACGATCCGCGCGATCCGGGACGCCTGTCCCGACGTGCGCCTGTTCATCAGCTTCCGGAATCCGCTCGAGCGCGCCTGGTCGGCGGCGCTGATGGCGCTGGTGCGGGCGCAGATGCTCGCCGACGAGGTCTCCGACCAGTGGTTCATCGACCATTTCCGCTCCGCGGCGTCGCGCCGCGCCGGAGACTACGCCGCGATCCTCGAACGCTGGCTGGCGGTCTTCCCGGAGGAACAGCTGCTGCCGCTCGTCCGTGACGACATCGAGGCCTGTCCGATCGGGATTCTCGAGGCGCTGGCCGACCATCTCGCCATCGATCCCGCCGCGTTCGCCACCCTCCCGGCGCCGGAGCTCGCCGAGCGCGTCGTGCCGGTCCTGACCGCCGACCAGGCGTTCAAGGCGCAGCAGGACCTGCCGCCGCGGGCCGCGCTCGTGCCGGTGCTCAAGGAGATGTACGCCCCCGAGGTGGCACGGATCGCGAAACTCCTCGGCCGCGACCTGAAGCGCTGGGTCGACGGCTTCGGCCTCCCCGCCGCCCACCGTCCGCCGCCGCGGCGCGAGGTGCGCATCGGCTCGACGGGCCACATGGCGGTCAACCAGTGGCTGGCCGAGGGCGCCGACGCCGCCCCCCCGCCGGCGGCGCCCGAGAACATCGGCGCGCCGCCCGGCACGCCCGGAGCGGATGCCGAGGGATGAACCGGCCCGCCCTCTCGGTGATCGTCGTGTTCCGCGACATGGCCCGCGAGGCGCCGCGGACGCTCCACACCCTCTCCGTCCCCTACCAGCGCGGGGTCGACGAGCGCGACTACGAGGTGATCGCCGTCGACGCCGGGTCGGAGGTTCCGCTGCCGGCCGCGCTCGTGGAGTCGTTCGGGGGCAACGTCTCCCTCCTGCGCACGCCCCCCCGGCCCTCCCCCTCGGCGGCCATCAACGAGGCGGCGCGGCGGGCCCGGGGGGCGGCGCTCCTGGTGTGCATCGACGGCGCGAGGATGCTCACGCCGGGCGTCGTCCGTCTCGCGCTCGACGCCTTCGCCGCCTGGGGCGATCCGGTGGTCGCCACGCTCGCCTGGCATCTCGGGCCCAAGATCCAGAACGAGTCGATGCTCGAGGGCTACGACCAGGCGGTGGAGGACCGGCTCCTCGATTCGGTCGACTGGCGACGCGACGGCTACGAGCTCTTCCGCATCGCCTCCTTCGCCGGTTCGAGCCGGCGCGGATGGTTCCTCCCCCTCTCGGAGAGCAACGGGATCGCGGTGCGGCGCGACACCTTCGACCGTCTCGGCGGGTTCGACGAGGGCTTCGGGACGCCGGGGGGGGGACTCGTGAACCTCGACTTCCACCGGCGGGCCTGCGCCGCGGCGGCACCGGTGGTCCATCTCCTCGGCGAGGGGACGTTCCACCAGTTCCACGGCGGCGTGGCGACCAACGTCCCCGCGGCCCGGCATCCCTTCGCCGGCTTCCACGAGGAGTACGTGCGCCTCCGCGGGGAGCCGTTCGCGCCGCCGACGGCGCTGCCGGTGGTCATCGGCACGCTCCCGCCGCAGGCGATCCCCTTCCTCGAGCGGTCGCTCACCGAGGCCCGTGCGGCCTCCGGGGCGTGAGGGGGACGCCGTGCCGCGCCGCGTGATCCTCGTCCTCGGCATGCACCGCAGCGGCACCTCGGCGCTGACCACCGCGCTGGGCCATCTGGGGGCCGTGCTGCCGCGCGATCCGATGCCGGCCAGCGCCGACAACCCCGGCGGGTATCAGGAATCGCGCGCCATCGCCCGCTTCCACAATCGGCTCCTCGAGTCGGCGGGCACCCGCTGGAACGACGACGCCCCGATCCCCGCGGCCTGGTTCGCCGACCCGGCGCGGGACGCCGACGAGGCGGAGGCCGCCGCGCTCCTGGCCTCGGAGTTCGGCGCGGGGGAGATCGTGGCGCTCAAGGATCCGCGCCTGTGCCGGCTTCTGCCCCTCTGGAAACGGGTGCTGTCGCGGACGGGAGCCGGTGCGTACGCCATCCTGGCCCTGCGCGATCCCTGGGAGGTGGCCCGCTCGCTCCGGGCCCGACTCGACGACGCCGCCTTCCGCCCCTCCGGCATCGCCGCCGGCGAACGGGCCCTGCTCCTGTGGCTGCGCCATCTCCTCGACGCCGAGAGGGCGTCGCGCGACCTGCCGCGCGTGGCGGTCGCCTACCCGGCGCTGCTCGCCGACTGGCGCGCCGCGCTCGAGCCGGTGTTCGCGGCGGGGGCGCTGCCGCGGCCGACGTTCGCGGGTGCCACGGCGATCGACCACCTCCTCTCCGCCGACCTGCGGCGCCAGCACGCGGCGGAGGCCGGCGCGTTCCCCGCCCCCGTGGCCGACGACGTGGCGCGGGCGTGCGGACCGGACGGTGCCGGGGCGAGGGGCGAACTCGACGCGATCGCCACCGCCTTCGATCGGCTCCGTACCGCGGCGGCGCCCTGGCGGGGTGGCGATGCGTCGGCGCCGGCCGATCCCTGGGGGGCGTCGATCCTCGGCGCCTTGGAGGGGCTGGGGCGAGCCGGCCGGACCGCCGCGCCGACACGTTCCCCGGCGCCCCGGATCCTCTTTCTGTCGGCGGCGCCGGCGAGCGCGGGGCATGTCTACCGCGTCGATCACGCCATGGCGGCGCTCGGCGCGCGCGGCTGGCGGACGACCGGCCTGGCGCTCGGCGATCCCCGGAGCCTCGCGGCGGTGGGGGACGCCGACGTGGTGGTCCTCTTCCGCGCCCGGTGGGGGGAGGCGGTGGAGGCCGTGCGGGCGGCGGCCGCGGCGCGGGGCATCCCGCTCGTCTACGACATCGACGACCTCCTCTTCGACGCGGGCGTGATGGCGGCGGGACACGTCGCCCTCCTCGACACGCTCCCGGAGGATCGCCGCCGGGCCTGGCTCGACGACGCCGATCTCCACCGCCGGGCCCTCGCGGCGTGCGACGCCTGCGTGACGACGACCGGGGCCCTGGCGGACGCGGCCGCGACGGTGGTGCCGCGGGTGCACGTGGTGCCCAACGGCGTCGATGCGCGGATGGTGGTCGCGGCCGATGCCGCGCGTGCCGTTCCGCGCCCCTCGGCGCTCGATGGCCTGCCGCGCGTCGGCTTCGCGGCCGGCACGCCGACCCACCACCGCGACTTCGCCACCATCGTGCCCGTGGTCGTGCGGCTGCTCGCCCGTCGATCGGACGTGCGCCTGGTCGTCGTGGGGCATCTCGACGTGGCCGCGATCCCGGACCTGGCCCCGCACGCGGCGCGGATCGAGATCCGCCCCGCCGTGCCCCTCGCCGCCCTCCATGGGGAACTCGCCCGGTTCGACGTCAATCTCGCGCCGCTCGAGGCGGGCAACCCCTTCTGCGAGGCCAAGAGCGCCATCCGCTGCACGGCCGCCGCGCTCGTCGGGTGCCCGAGCGTCGTGGCGGCGACCGCGGCGCTGGCCGAGGCGGTCGTGGAGGGGGAGACGGGGTACGTCGCGCGGGACGGCGAGGCCTGGATGGCGGCGGTGGAGAACCTGCTCGACGATGCCGGCCGCCGCGCGGCGATGGGGGAGGCGGCGCGGAGCGACGTCCTCGCCCGCTACGGCCCGGCGCTGCAGGAGGAACGTTTCGAGCGGGCCTACGGCGCGATCCTCGCGGCACGGCCGCGGGGGGGCGTGGCGGGCTGACGGCCGCCGCGCCGACGTTGACGCCCCCGGGAGCGGGACGATACTGGGCACCGATCCCCAGGGGACCATCCGCCATGCCGCCCCGACCCCGCCCCTGCGCCGGCCACGGCCACGCCTTCGCCGGCTTCCGCGCGCTCGAGGAGGAAGGGCTCGTCGTCCGGCGCGGCGGGCTCGGGCGGCGCGGGATGCTGAAGGCCGGTCTCGCCGGGATGGCCGGGCTCACCCTGCCAGACCTCCTCCGGCTGCGGGCCCAGGGGGCGACCGGGGCCACGTCGTCGGCGAAGAGCGTGATCCTCCTCTGGATGACCGGCGGGCCCAGTCAGATCGACACCTGGGACCCGAAACCGGACCGGCCGCTCGTCAACCGCGGCCCCTTCGGCGCCATCCAGACGCGCATCCCCGGGGTGTTCGTCTGCGAGCACCTGCCCAAGCAGGCGCGGATCCTCGACCGGGTGACCCTCATCCGCTCGGTCGACGCCCGCGGCAGCAACCACGAGCCGAACACCGTCTTCCAGACCGGGTACCGGTCGGCGGAACCGCGCGTCAATCCGGAGGCCGCGGAGTATCCGGCGATCGCCTCGGTGGTGGCCAAGCACCACGGGCCGAACCGCCCCGGCGTGCCGGCGAGCGTCGGCTTCTGGCGCGCGCCGTCGCACATCGCCTTCGCCGGCGCCCTCGGCCAGCAGTACGACCCCTTCCAGGGGAATCGCGGCGCGGCGCTGCCGGTCTACGATCTGGTCGGCAACGACACCGGCCGGATCGCCGGCGGCGACCTGTTCACGCTCCCGGCCGGCCTCGACCTCGAGCGCCTCGGCAGCCGTCGGGCGCTGCTCGACGACCTCGATCGGCTGCGGCGCGGCCTCGATCTCGACGGGACGATGTCCGCCACCGACGCCTTCCACCGCCAGGCGGTCGATCTACTGGTGGGCGATCGGGCCCGTCGTGCCTTCGATCTCTCGCTCGAACCGGAGGCGACGCGCGACCGCTACGGCCCCCACCTCTGGTGCCGGCAGGCGCTGTTGGCGCGGCGGCTGGTCGAGGCGGGGGTGGCGTTCGTGACGATCGATCTGTCGTACCACACGGCGAGCGGCACCTGGGACAACCACGGCGACAACATCCCGCCCTACGGCGGGATCTCGAAGGGACTCGCCCCCCTCCTCCCGCTCTTCGACCATCTCTTCACCACGCTGGTGCTCGATCTGGAGGAACGCGGACTGGCCGGCGAGGTGCTCGTCATCGCCATGGGGGAGTTCGGACGGACGCCGACGATGGGCACGCAGGGGAGCAGCGACGGCCGCGACCACTGGCCCGAGGTGATGTCGATGGCGCTGGCCGGTGGCGGACTGCGGCACGGTCAGGTGATCGGCGCCACCGACCGGCAGGGGGGATCGATCGCCGCCCGGCCGGTCACCCCCGGCGACCTCGCCGCCACCATCTACCGGCACTTCGGACTGCCCCTCGACACGCGCTACACCGACATGCGCGGGCGTCCGCGCGACGTCGTGGAGAACGGCCGGCCGATCGCCGAACTGTTCTGAGGCGGTCTGAAGCGGCGGGGAGCCGGCACGCCGGGCCCGAAGGGGCGGTCAGGCCGCCCTGCGGACGCGTGCCGGCGCCGAGCGGGTCGCCACGGGGACCGCCGTTCGGGCCGGGGCGGAGCGGAACAGCGTCAGTTCCAGGATCTTCGCCAGACTGGCGTGGCTGCCCACCACCGACGAACCGTCAGGGAGGGTAATCCGCAGGGGGGGTGCCCGCCGGAATGCCTTCTTGGTGGCCATGCCGTCTCCTTCGCGGGTGCACAACAGGATGTGGGGACCGGTGGCGGCTTTCGCGCTTCCCGATGGTGTTGATATCGGCACGGACCCCGGCGGCAGTGGAACCCGATTGTGCCGGAGGCACGGGTTTTTCCTCCGTTCCCTTCCCTGCCGGGTTTGCCATCCCGGCCGGCAGACGCGTCGCCGCGGAGGTACTCTCGACCGGATCGATGTCCTCCCCCGGGAAGCGGGCCACGGCCCGCGACGGTGATGTTCCCCGCGAGCCGCCTTGCCAACGCCGTCGTCGGCGCGGTCGCCGCATCGCTGGCGGTCCTCCTGCCCATCGGGGTGCTCACCGGCCTGATGCTCGCCAACCAGCGCGACCTGCTCGCCGCGCAGCAGCGCCGCTACCGCTCCTACCTCCTCGCCGACGAACTGCGGCAGAGTTCCGACGATCTCACGCGTCTGGCCCGTACCCTCGCGGTGAGCGGCGACGAGCGCTTCCGCCGCCAGTACGAGGCGGTCGTCGCCATCCGTGACGGGCTGCGCGCGAGGCCGCTGTTCCCCGAGCGGATCTACTGGGACTTCCTCGCCGTGGACGACGTGAAGCCACGACCGGACGGCGACGCGGTGCCCCTCCGCGACCTGATGCGGAAGGAAGGATTCACGGCGGAGGAGATGAGCCTGCTCGAGGAGAGCAAGCGGAACTCCGACGGCCTGGTGGCGCTCGAGACCGAGGCGATGAACGCGGTGACCCTGGGGGGGGACGCGGTGGCGCGGGCGGTGGCCCGGTTGCACGGCGTCGACTACCACCGCGAGAAGGCCCGGATCATGGCCCCGATCGACCGCTTCTTCGAGCTGGTCGAGAAGCGCACGGCGGGGGAGGTGGACCGGTTCGTCGCGCGCGGCGACCTGCTCTTCCGTCTCCTGCTGGCGATCGAGGCCGCCGCGCTCGCGGTGCTCCTCCTCGCCGCCTGGTGGGTGTTCCGCGCGGTGATCGGCCCGACGGCCGCCTCGGCCGCCGTGCTGGCCCGGGCCAGCGACGATCTCGGGTCGCTGTCGGCCCGGCTCGCTTCCGACGGCGGCGAACTGGCGTCCCGCACCGCCGAGCAGGCCGCGGCGATCGAGGAGGCGGCCTCCACGATGAGCGAGATCGGCGCGACGGCGCTCGGCGCGGCGGACGGCGCGCGGCGGGCCGACGCCCTCACCGCGGAGGCGCGACGGAGCGTCGACGACGTGGACGCCTCCATCGCCGCGCTCTCGGCCAAGATCGGCGAGATCGCCGCCGCCGCCGCGAAGACGACCCGGATCGTGAAGTCGATCGACGAGATCGCGTTCCAGACCAACCTCCTGGCGATCAACGCCGCCGTGGAGGCGGCGCGTGCCGGGACGGCGGGGGATGGTTTCGCCGTCGTGGCGACCGAGGTCCGGTCGCTCGCGCTCTCGGCCGCCACCGCCGCCCGCGAGACCGGTTCACTGATCGAATCCGCCACGGCACGCGTGGCCGACGGACAGCGCCTCGCCGCGAGGACCACGGAGGCGGCGGCCGCGGCCGCCGACCGCGTGGCCCGGATCGCCGTCGAGATGGGGAGGATCGCCGGCGCGGCCGACGAGCAGGCCCGGGCGATCGCGCTGGTGGGCTCGAAGCTGGGCGAGATGGACCGGGTGGTGCAGGAGAACGCCGCCGGTGCCGAACGCACCGCCGAGGCGGCCGCGGACGTGTCCGCCGGGTCGGAGGCGGTGGCCGCGGCGGTCGGCTCGCTCGTCCACCTCGTGGGCACCGCTTCCGGGGGTGCGGGCGCCGGCGGGTGACCGTGACGGTTGCGACCGGCGTCGGGACGAGGCTATCCTCACGGGTTCACGGGGCCGGGGGATCGCGACATTCCGATCCGCCTTGTCGCTCGATCGCGTCCTTCATTCCCTCTGGAGCCACTCGCATGTCCCGCCGTCGCTCGAAACGTGCCGTCGCCCCGTCTCGCCGCGAGTTTCTCGCTGCCTCCGCGGCCACCGCCGCCGTGTCGGCCGGCTATTTCGTCGCCCCCGAGGTGCGGGCCCAGGGCGCGAAGGGTGCCAACGAGGAGATCCGCTTCGCCTGCGTCGGCGTCGGCGGCAAGGGGCAGAGCGATTCGGCCGACGCGGGCCGCTCCGGCAAGGTGGTGGCGGTGGCCGACGTCGACTCGAACCAACTCAAGCGCGCCGAGGCCGCCTTCGAGGGGACGAAGACCTACAGCGACTTCCGCAAGATGCTCGACGACATGCGGAAGGAGATCGACGCCGTCACCGTCAGCACCCCCGACCACACCCACGTGATGGCCGCGGTCACGGCGATGAACCTGGGGAAGGCGTGCTTCTGCCAGAAGCCGCTGACGAAGTCGATCGCCGAGGCCAGGCTGATGGGTGAGATCGCCCGCAGCCAGAAAGTGGCCACGCAGATGGGCAACCAGGGCACCGCGACCAACTCGCTCCGCAAGACGGCCGCCTTCATCAAGGCGGGGAAGCTGGGCCGGGTCAAGGAACTGCACGTCTGGACCAACCGCCCCGTGTGGGCCCAGGGGGGCGGGCGTCCGGCCGAGGCACCGGTGCCGGAGAACCTCAACTGGGACGTCTGGCTCGGCCCGGCCGCGGTGCGTCCCTACGCCGCGGGCTACCACCCCTTCGCCTGGCGCGGCTTCTGGGATTTCGGCACCGGGGCGCTCGGCGACATGGCCTGCCACACCTTCAACATGCCCTTCATGGCGCTCAACCTCCGCGATCCGTCGAGCGTCCAGGCGATCACCAGCGGCCACAACAAGGAGACCTATCCGAAGTGGTCGATCATCGACTTCGACTTCCCCAAGCTCGGCGACCGGGAACAGGTGAAGGTGAAGTGGTACGACGGCGGGAAGCTGCCCGACCAGGGGCTCTTCGCCGGCTACAAGGGGGAGGGTGAGGAGCCCTTCAAGACCGCGTCGAGCGGGATCCTCGTGATCGGCGAGAAGGACACCCTCTACGCCCCGGGCGACTACTGCGAGAACGGCTTCAAGCTCAAGAGCGGCGCCGCGCCGGCGGACGTCGAGTTCGTCCAGTCGCCGGGGCACTTCGAGGAGTGGGTCAACGCCATCCGCGGGGGCCCGCAGGCGATGTCGAACTTCCCCGACTACGCCGGCCCGCTCACCGAGACGATCCTCCTCGGCAACCTCGCCGTGTGGGCCGCCGACGGCGCCGAGGTGGCCGGCAAGAAGATCGAGTGGGACGCGGCGAAGATGGTCGCCAAGAACGCCCCCGAGGTCGATCACGTCATCCGTCCCCCGGCGCGCGAGGGGTGGCGTGTCCTCCGGGCGACCGGAGCCTGATCGGGGGACGGGGGCGGCGGCCGCACCCGGACGATTCGTGCCCGGCTCCCGGCCGCCTGGTCGGGAGCCGGGTCTTTTTTTCTCCCCGGGGTATCCTCGGAACGGTGCGGGATCGACCCGGACGGGGAGCCGTCGACGGACAATCGCAACCAGGAGCGACACGATGCAAGCGCGGCGACACGGATCGGGGCGGCGGACGGGGCGGGGCTACCTGGTCGCGGCGGCGGCGGGATTGGTGTGGGGGGCGCCGGTCTCCCCCCTGGCCCCGATCCTGCCTCTCGCGCCGGCGCTCGCCCGGGCCCTCGAGCCGCTCCCGGCGGAGGCCGGGGCGGTGGCCATGGTGAAGGCCCGCGGCGGCACCGTCGAATACGCGGCCGACGGCCGGGTGGCGAAGGTCAACCTCGCCAACCGCCCCACCACCGACGCCGATCTCGCGCTCCTCGCGCAACTGCCCGGGCTCGAGTCGCTCGAGATCTGGGGGGCCGAGATCTCGAACGCCGGGATGCCGGCCGTCGCCGAGCTCTCCGGGCTGAAGACCCTCGTCCTCGAGAACACCGAGGTCGACGACGCGGGGCTCGCGCCCTTGGTGCGGCTGGGGAACCTCAAGGTCCTGAACCTGCGCCGGTCGAGCAACATGTCCGACGCGGCGCTCGAGACGGTGGCGAAGATGACGGGGCTCGAGCAGCTCGTCCTCCTCTACAACAACTTCACCGACGCCGGACTCGCGCATCTCGGGCCTCTCGGCAAGCTCCGCGTCCTCGACCTGCGCGGCTGTTCGCTGATCAGCGACGCGGGCATGGAGCACGTGGCGAAGATGCCGAGCCTGGAGCGCGTGAAGCTGCGTTGCCCGAGCGTCGGCGACCGTGGGCTCACGCTCGTCGCCTCGCTCCCCAAGCTCCGCGGATTCGCCGTCGAGGACGGCCAGGTCAGCGACACCGGCCTCGAGGCCTTCGCCGCCAAGACCGACATCGACGAGATGAACGTCATGCGCACCTTCGTCGGGGCCAAGGGCCTGGCCCACGTCGCCAACCTCAAGAAGATGAAGCGCCTCGAACTCCGCGGCACGCTCGTCAACGACGCGGCGCTCGACGCGGTGGCCGGACTGGAGAACCTGGTGCTCCTCGACCTCGCCGAGACCAGGATCGGCGACGCGGGCGTGGCGAAGCTCACCGGGCTCTCGAAGCTCGCCGACCTCGACCTGTGGGACACGCGCGTCGGCGACGAAGGGATGGCGGCGGTGGGGAAGCTCGGGGCCCTCACCAAGCTCTCCCTCAAGAACACCAAGGTCACCGACGCCGGCGTGGCGGAGCTCGTCGGGCTCTCGAAGCTCGCCACGCTCGATCTGTCGGGCACGAAGGTGGGGGACGGCGTGCTCGCGTCGCTCGCGAAGCTGCCCGCGCTGAAGGCGGTCGACGTCAGCTTCACCGGCCTGTCGGAAGCCGCCGTCGAGCGGTTCCGCACGACCGCTCCGGGCGTCAAGGTCACGCGCTGACGCCGGCCCGGAGGGCAGGACGGCGATCCACCGCTTCCCGCGGGCCCCGGGGGGGCGGCGGGGCCCCGCGCCGGTCCGCGGTGCCGACCCTGCAGGCGGTTTGACGCCCGTCGGGCAGGGGGGTAAGACGAAGGGCCGGTGCCGCCGAACCACGCCGCCATTTCACGGAGACGCGCGTCGATGATCCTCGGAAAACTCTGGAAGGCCCTCGCGGCCCAGATGAACAAGATCGCCAATTTCTTCTGGACGGCCGATCCGATCGCGCAGCTCCAGTACGAGTACGACAAGGCGGTCGACCAGATGAAGGACGGTCGCGAGGGCTTGGAGAAATACCGGGCACTCGTGGAGCGGGTCAACCGCCAGGTGGAGCAGAACCGGGCCCACGTCGCCAAGCTCGAGGCGCAGATCAAGGCCTACCTCAAGGCGGGCGAGCGGGAGACGGCGGGGAAGTTCGCCATCGAGCTGCAGCGTGCGAAGAAGGAGCTCGAGGAGAACGAGGGGCAGCTCAAGCTCCACGAGACCGCCTACGGCAACAACGTCACCAAGATCGAGCACGCGGTGAAGAAGCTCGAGGAGCTGAAGCGGAAGATCCAGAAGTACGACGCCGACCTGAAGATGAGCCGGGCCGAGGCCGAGCTCGCCAAGCTCGCCACGCAATTCAACTTCGACGTCACCACCGACTTCGGCCAGATCGAGGACGTGATCCACGACAAGATCGACCTGAACCGGGCGAAGGTGCGGGTGGCGGCCGATCTCTCCGGCGAGGGCCTCGACAAGATCAAGGCCGAGGCGGCTGTGGAGAAGAGCATGGCCGACGACGCCCTGCGGCAGTTCGAGGTGGAGATGGGCATGGTGACCCCGGAGACCTCGGGCGTCACCGGCGACGACAAGGAACTCGGGTCGGAGCGGCTGCGCGAGAGGACCCGCTGACGGCGTGGGACGCGCGGTGGTGGGGAGGAGTTTTTCGCGAGGCGGGGGGGTGACGTGAGCACGGTATCGGGTTCGGGCGGTGCCGCCGGGGCGGGCGACGGGAGGCCGGATGCCCGGATCCCGGCGCCGGACGTGGCGACGGGAGGCGGCGCGAGCGCGGACCTCGGTTCCGGTGCGTCCAACGTGGCCAAGCCGGGGATGGCGTTGGCCGATTGGTGCCCGGCCTGGGCCGAGCGCCTCGGCGACGCCTACCTCGCCGGCACCAGTTGCATGTTCCTCCTGCACGGCAACGTCCGCGATCTCGTCCCGCTCACCGCGGGCGAGGGGCAGGCGGCCGCGTGGGGCACGGTGCCCGACTTCCTCTGCCGAGAGGTCTTCGGTCGCTGGGACGTCGTCCTGGCCTACGACGTGGGCAAGGGGCTGCGCCCCCTGGCCGGCGCCGACGCCGACCGGCACCGCGACATGGTCGCGTGGCTCACCGACCGGCTCGGCAACGCCGCCACCTGGCCGCGTGATCCCGATCAGGCGGTGGGGGTCATCGACCAACTGCTCGAGCGCAATCTCATCGACCCTCCCGAGAAGCGGAAGCGGATCGCGATCGTGCTCGATTACGCCCAGTATCTGGTGCCGGCCGGTGACAACGGCGGTTCCCGGGGGGCGGCCGGGCGACTGGTCCGTCTCCTCGCCTGGGCCACCAATCCGCTCCTGCGGCGGGTCAACGTGGCGGTGGTCCTCCTCGCCGACCTGATGTCGGAGGTGCACTCCCGCCTCGTCACCTGCCCCGCCGTGACGGCGATCGACCTGCCGCTGCCCGACGCCGCCGATCGCGAGCGCTTCGCGCTCTCCACCGCACGGGCGGCCGGCATCCCCGCCGCGCAGGACGAGTCGGTGCGCCGGATGGCGGCGCTCGCGGCCGGCCTGTCGCTCGAGAGCCTGCGGGCCGTCGTCACGCTCTCGGCGCGGGAGGGGACGGCCCCCGACGGGCCCGAGTTCGCGGCTCGCAAGAAGGACCTCATCGAGCGGTCCTGCCAGGGGCTCGTCGAGTTCATCCAGCCACGCCTCACGCTCGACGCCGTCGCCGGGCACGAGGCCGCGAAGGCGCGCCTGGAGTCGGACGCCCGGGCCATCAAACGCGGGCAGTTCGAGAGCGCCCCGATGGGCTACCTCATCTGCGGTCCGGTGGGCACCGGCAAGAGCTTCATCGCCGAGTGCTACGCCGGCAGCGTCGGCATCCCCTGCGCCGTGCTGAAGAACTTCCGCAGCAAGTACGTCGGCGAGACGGAGGGGAACCTCGAGCGGGCGCTCGACGTCCTCCGCAGCCTGGGCCCGGTGGTGGTGGTGATCGACGAGGCCGACGCGGCGCTGGGCAACCGGCAGAGCGACGGCGACTCCGGAACCTCCGCCCGGGTGTTCTCCATGATCGCCCGGCAGATGGGGGACACCCGCTACCGCGGCAAGATCGTCTGGATGCTGCTCACCAGCCGCCCCGACCTCCTCCCCATCGACCTCAAGCGTCAGGGGCGGGCCGAGGTCCACATCCCGCTGTTCTATCCGCACGACCAGGAGGAGATGGAGGCGATGTTCGCGGCGATGGCGCGGAAGTGCCACACGCGTCTCGCCGCCGGACTCCCCGGGCCGGTGAACCTCGGGCTGGGGATGAGCGGCGCCGACATCGAGAGCATCGTCCTCGCCGCCAAGCGGATCGGTCTGGAGCGTGCGGCCGATGGCGGACATCCGACGCCGACGGAGATCGCCGCGGAGGACCTGAAGACGGCGATCGAGGACTTCATGCCGTCGGCCCAGGGGCTCGAGAAGGAGATGCAGGAGATCGCCGCGGTGCTCGAATGCACCGAGCGGCGTTTCCTCCCGGAGCGCTGGCAGCGGCAGGTCGCCGAGACCGGCGGCCGGGCCCGCCTCCAGGAGCGCCTCGCCGCCATCAAGGGGGTGATCGGCTCCTGAAGCCGCCCCCGTCACCGACCCATCCCGGACCTTCCCCGCTCTCAAGGAGACCTTCCCATGTCGCACAAGACGCCCTGGTTCGACGCCCACTCCGAGGCCCCGATGCTCGCGGAGTACGCCCGCAAACTCGACTCGTTCGTCGAGGTGGTGGCGGACGGCCGGGTGGACGCCGGCGAACTCGAGGCCCAGGAGGCCCGCGTGGTGGCGCTGATGAAGGAGGTGGAGCCGCTCCTCTCCCCCGAGGCCCACGAGAAGGTCACGCGGCTCCTCTGCGAGGTCACCGCCTACGACCTGATGAACACGCTCCACATGGCCCAGGCGTCGCGTCCGCGGACGAAGTTCCGCGGCTGACGCGCGGCGCGTCCTCCTCCACCCCGTCCCCTTCACCCGCATCCCGAGGTTTCCCATGGCCGGTGGTCAACCCAAAGCTCCGTTCTGGCTCGCCGTGTGGGCGGTGATCCTCGGGCTCGTGGCGCTCGCCGCGTGGCGGGCCGGGATGTTCGGCGACGTCGGCCCGCGCCCCGGCGCCGGGGGTGGCCAAGTGGCCGGCGGTCCCGGCGGTGGGGGTCCTGGCGGCGGCGGCGGTCCCGGCGGTGATCCGGGGACGCCCCCGGCGGGCGAGGGGGGCGAATCGGAGGCCCCGGACGACACGGTGCCGACGACGGTGAAGGAGTATTCCTTCAAGCCGGCCGAGAAGCTGCCCCCG
>CAZMOU010000016.1:37700-42049 GCA_964567835.1 uncultured Chitinophaga sp.
GCTTCGCCCTCAACGTCTGGGCCGGATGGGCTCCGATCATCCACGCCAACGACGGCTTCAAGGCCGGGAAGGAATGGCGCACGCCGGACGGCAAGCCGTTCAAGATCGAACTGGTGCTCATCGACAATCCCGTCACCATGCGCGACGCCTACGCCGCGGGCGAGGTGCACATCGGTTGGGCCACGCTCGACATGATCCCGCTGTTCCTCGAGGGCCTCACCGACCGCAGCGGGGCCCCCAAGGACAGCCGCGTGATGCCGCGCGTCTACCAGCAGGTCGACTTCTCCAACGGCGGTGACGGAATCGTCGTCCGCGAGGGGATCCGCACCGTGAAGGATCTCGTCGGCAAGAAGATGGTGCTCGCGCAGAACTCCCCGAGCCAGTTCTTCGCGCTCAATATGCTCGTGGCCGGCGGCCTCCAGCCGCAGGACGTGGAGATGGTCTACACCGAGGACGCCTTCCAGGCCGCGGCCGCCTTCAATTCGCAGAAGGACATCGCGGCGGCGGTCTCCTGGGCCCCCGACATCTACAACCTGGCCAAGGCGAAGGGCAACCGGATGCTCGTCACCACCCAGACGGCCAATCGGCTCATCGCCGACGTGTGGTTCGCCCGCGCCGACTTCGCCCAGGACCACCCCGACAAGATCGAGGCCATCGTCCGCGGGATCTTCGACTCGATGGAGGTGCTGAAGACGGAGCAGGGGAAGGCCCGGGCCGCCGAACTGATGGCCGCCGGCTACAACATCCCCGCCTCCGACACCCTGGCGATGCTCGGCGACGCCCACTCCACGAATTGGGCCGAGAATTACCAGTTCTTCGTCAACCGGAACAACCCGGCCAATTTCGAGCGGATCTGGAAACAGGCCTACTATCTCTACCGCCGCGTCGGTGCGATCACCAACCCGCCGGTGCCGTTCGACCAGGTGATGGACTTCTCGGTCATCCAGAAACTCGGGGCCGAGCCCAAGTACGCGGAGACGCGCGACGAGTACACCAAGCCGCTGCCGCCGAAGCGGCTCGCCGACATCCGCGCCGAGAACGACGAGATCCTCACCAACACCGTCGTCATCCACTTCTTCCCCAACAGTTGGGACCTGCGCAAGAAGATCGTCCGCAAGGTCGACGGCAAGGAAGTGGAGGAGCCGTACGACGCGAGCGTCGACCTCGTCCTCGACGAGGTGGCCACGCTCGCCAAGCAGTTCGGCGCCGCCCGCATCGTCATCGAGGGGCACACCGACGCCTCGATGAAGGGGCGGATTCCCGCGGACGTGGTCCGCGAGCTCTCCCTGCGGCGTGCGAACGCCGTGAAGGAGTCGCTCGTGGAGAAGTTCGAGTTCGACGAGGGACGGTTCGCGGTCGACGGCGTCGGCTGGGACCGTCCGGTCGATCCCGAGCAGCCCGACAACCACTCGCTCAACCGGCGCGTGGAGATCAAGGTCTACTCCGCGGAAAAGGAGTGAGCGGAGCGGAGGGAGGGACACCGATGGCGGAACGGTCGGAGCCGACGCATGGCGATTCATCCGGCCCCGCGGCCGGCGGGGCTGGCGCGGCGGCCACCGTGGGTGGCGACCGTCATGGCCGGCCCATCGCGCCCCTCCGCGGCGATCCCACGCTCGCGGCGGCCCTCTTCTGGGGCTTCACCTGCATCGCCGCCGTGTTCGCCGTGTGGTTCGTCGTCACGGCCGGCCCGCCGGGCAAGCCGGAGCGGCGCATCGTGGGCCCGACCACGCTGCCGAGCCTGGCGGAGACGGTCTCCGCGGTGCCGCGCGTGTTCGGCGAGCGGAAGCTCGTCTCCAACACCCTCGTGACGCTCGGGCGGGTCTGCCTCGGTTTCGGCCTCTCGGCCGCGGTGGGAGTGCCACTCGGGATCCTCGGCGCCTGTTTCCCTTCCCTGCGGGCCTTTCTCGCGCCGCTGGCCGTCTTCGGCCGCAACATCCCGGTGGCCGCGCTCATCCCGTTGACCTTCTTCTTCTTCGGGATCGGCGAGTTCCAGAAGGTCATGTTCCTGTTCATCGCCAGCGTCGCCTTCGTGCTCTCCGACACCACCGCGGCGGTGCTCGACGTGCCGCAGCGCTTCGTCGACACCGCCCTGACGCTCGGAGCCTCGCGTTGGCAGATCGTGTGCAAGGTCCTGACGCCGCTCGCGGCCCCGTCGATCTTCAACTCGCTGCGGTTGTTGTTCGGCCTGGCCTTCGGCTACGTGATGCTGGCGGAGGCGGTGAAGTTCGGGACCGACTCCGGCGGCCTCGGGGATCTCATCAACATCTCGCAGCGGCGCGGCCAGCGCGAGCCGATCCTCATCGTGCTGCTCGTGATCCCCCTGGTCGCCTGGGCGATCGACCGATGCCTGTGGTGGCTGCAGTGCGACCTCTTCCCCTACCGCTACGGCGGCCGGGGGCTGATCCCGCGCCTCTGCGGCTGGCTGCTCCACGGCCGGCGGACGGAGTTCCGCCCATGAGCGAGGCCGGTTCCCCCACCGCCGAGCCGGGCCGGGAGGGCCCGCCCGCTCCCGTCGCCGCCGCCGCGGCACCGCCGGAGGGGACGCGTCCCGCCGCGGTCGAACTCCGCGGTGTGACGAAGATCTATCACGCCGGGACGCCGCGCGAGGCGGTGGCGATCCGTGACGTGTCCTTCACCATCCCCGACCTGCCCGACAGGGGGGAGATCTGCACCTTCCTCGGACCCTCGGGCTGCGGCAAGAGCACGGTGCTGCGCATGGTGGCGGGGCTCGCGCCGCAGTTCCCCCCCACCAGCGGCAGCGTCCATGTCCTCGGCCGCGAGGTGATCGGACCGGGGGCCGACCGGGGGATGGTGTTCCAGGACTACACGAGCTTCGACAACCGGACCGTCCTCGCCAACGTCACCTTCGGCCTCGAGTGCGAGGGGGTGCCGCGCCATCGCCGTGAGGTCGAGGGTCGCGAATGGATCGAGCGCGTGGGCCTCGACCCGGCGCGCGACGCGCTCAAGTATCCGCACGAGCTCTCCGGGGGCATGCGCCAGCGCGTGGCGATCGCCCGGACGCTGGCCCTCAAGCCGCGCATCATCCTCATGGACGAGCCCTTCGGGGCCCTCGACCCGGCCACCCGGCTCGACATGCAGGACCTGCTCGTCCGGCTGTGGCGCGAGGTGGAGGCCACCGTGCTCTTCGTGACGCATTCGGTGGAGGAGGCGGTGTACCTCGGCGACCGGGTTTTCGTCATGGCGACGACTCCGGGTAGGATCGCGTCCGATCTGCGGATGCCCGCGGCGGACGGGCCCGCCCGCGAGACCCAGATCGAGCCCTGGTTCCACGAGCAGGTGAACAAGCTCCAGGCCGAGTTGGAGCGGATCGAGGCCGCGGCGGCGCGGCCGGACGGAACACGGGGCCGGTAGCCCTCGGGATCGGGAAAGGTGCGGGCGCACGTGGCACAGCGATTCGGAGCCTACTTCCGCACCGCCTTCGGCAACCGTTGGAACCTGCTCTTCGCCGGGGCCGGGGTGGCGGCCGCGTTCATCAGCGGATTCCCCACCGTCGTTCTCCCCCTCGTCGCCGCCGGGGAGATCTTCTACCTGGCGAGCATGCTCACGAACGAGCGCTTCCGCGATTCCGTCGACGCCCAGGAGGCGAAGGCCCGCCGGGCCGCAGAGTCGATCGGCACGCGCGAGGCCTACGAGAAGCTCCTCCGCACGCTCTCCCCGCAACTCCGTCAGCGTTTCGAGCGTCTCCGCGAGCGTTGCCTGAGCCTCGTCGACCTGGCCGACCGCCACCGTGGCGCCGATCCCGGGTCGCTCGAATCCCTCGAGCGTCTGCTCTGGGGCTACCTGCGCATGCTCCACGGGGCCCAGTCGCTCTCCGAGTTCGTCGAGCACACCGACGGCGCCGCCATCCGCCGTCGCATCGCCGATCTGGACAGGAGGCTCGCGGCGCTCCCCAAGGGGGAGGATCAGGAGACGACGCGTCTGCGTGCGGTGCTGGAGGACGACCTGCGGACGACGCGCGAACGCGCCGACAACATCGCCGACGCCGAGAGGAAGCTCGGCGTGATCATCGCCGAGGTCGAGCGGCTGGAGTCGAAGATCGAGGCGATGGCGGAGGGTTCCGTCGCCAGGCGCGACGTGAGCGACATCGCCAAGCGTGTCGACGAGGTGGCGGAGGGGATGAGGCGCACCGACGAGACGATGCGGCAGCTGCGGATCCCCGCCGAACTCGACGACCTCGACGAGCCGCCGCCGATGCTCCGCGAGGAGGCGTGAGGCGGGCGCCCCCTCGCTGGTGCCGGGGTCTCGGGTCCGGCGTGGCTTCGGGGTCGCCCGTGCCCCGTCGCCGGACGTTCGCTCCGGGCATCCCTGCCCTGCGCTCACTCCGCGCC
>CAZMOU010000017.1:0-7499 GCA_964567835.1 uncultured Chitinophaga sp.
CACTTCTTGCCCTTCTTCTTGGCGACCTTCTTGTCAGCCTTCTTCTTCTTCTTCGCCATGGATATGGCTCCTTGCCACGAGTGCCCGAACTCGAACCCTCGACCGATCCCACGGGCACTCTGGTGACGGGACCGGACGACGTATCGCACCGCGTCGTCATCGGGTGACCACCCCTCCGGAACGGAGCGGCGAGGCACGCGCGACGACGGCACTGGCGGTGTTGTGATTGATTCCGTCGAAAACTGTCAAGAGATAATCGTGACTCGATCACGATTTTTTTTCCGAGCGGACGCCGCTCCGTCCGCCGTGCCACCCCTCCACTCGCCATCGGCGCGGTGCGGAGGCGAGCCTCCCGACGCCGCGCGCGACGCGCGTTCAAGCCTTCGAGGCGAGGCGTTCCACCCATGCCGAGAGCATCGTGCACTGCGTGGCGAAGTCCTGCGTCTCGACGCCGAGCGGGCTCTTGAAGAACGGCGCCAGGCCTTCGAGCACGCCGCGCTCGCCGCCCCGCCAGGCGCGCTCCGTGAGGCGCACCAGATCGATCACCAGCGGCGCCGCCAGGATCGAGTCGCAGCCCTGCCAGGTGAATTGCAGCGTCATCGGCGTGCCGAGGAAGCCGCGGAAGTGGACATGGTCCCAGGCGGTCTTCCAGTCACCCAGGGAGCGGATGTACTCGATGGAGACGTGCGTCTGGGGGGGATATCCGAGGATCGCGGCGAGGAGGTGGTCCTTGCTGCGCACCTTCGTCGCCTTGTTGCGCGGGTCGTCGAGCACCTTGCCGTCCATGTTGCCGAAGATGTTGTGGCCCACCCAGCTCATCACCTCGAGGTGGCGGGCGGCGAAGAGCGGCGCCAGCACGCTCTTGAGGAGCGTTTCCCCGGTCTTGCCGTCGCATCCCGCGTGGGCGACGCCACGCGCCAGGGCCAGCTCCTGGAGCGCCGTCGGGGTCGAGCCCGTCGAGGGGGTGAAGTTGACGTACGACGCCCCGGCCTCGAAAGCCGCCACCGCATACAGGCTCGAGGCGGGCAGCGGGCAGGTCTCGGCGTCGTCGAGGAGCCGTTCCACGTCGCCCCACCCCGGCGGCACGGGACGGGGGGCGGGGGGCTCGGTGGAGGCCACGTTGACGACGACCACGTGGGACAGCCCCTCACGCGCGGCGAAGGCGGCGATGTCGTCGCGGACGCGTTCGATGGCCGCCCGCGGCGTCTCCACCAGGGCGACGACGTCCGGCTCGGCCAGTTCGCGGATCTTGTCGCCGGCGGCGACGACGGTGCCCGGCCGGAGCCGCGCTTCGACCGCGGCGAGGTAATCGGCGGCGGCGTCGAGCGCCTCGGGGGTGATCGCCCGGCTCTCCACCCACATCCGCCGCGCCTCGTCGCCGAGGCGCCCCGGGCGGATGTCGTGGCCGCCCACGACGAGGTCGGGGAAATCGACCAGCCCGAGCGCGGCGAACTCGGGCAGCGCCGTCACCAGCCCGGTGGGCGCGAGCGTGCCCCGCGCGAGCGACGCCAGTCCCGTCATCGCCGTCGTCGCCACGCCTCCTTTCGCGCCCACGAGCCACATCCCGACGCGGCCGCGCGGCCGGACGCCCTCCCGAGCCGTCGCCGCACCACCCCGAGTGGCTGTCATGAGTCGCTCCGCATCGGTTGCCCGTGTCTGGGAAACACCGCCGTGGCTGGTATCATGCACCACTCCGCGGGGCCACGCAAAACGCGTCCGACCGCCCCTCCCCCATCCCGCGCTCACCCGATGGCCCACTCCAGCACCACCGCGTCCGCATCCCGCCGCTCCCCCCTCGCGCTCGCCGGAAGGATGCGCGTCCTCGAGCCGTCGGCGACGCTGGCCATGGCGGCGCGGGCGCAGGCGCTCTCCGCCTCCGGCGTCGACGTCATCGATCTCTCGGTGGGCGAGCCCGACTTCCCCACGCCGGCGCACGTCTGCCGCGCCGCCGAGGAGGCGATCCGGGCCGGGAAGACGAAGTACACCCCCGCCGCGGGCATCGCCGAGCTGCGCAAGGCGGTCGCCGCCGATTACTCGCGTCGTTCCGGGCTCGCCGTGACGCCGGCCCAGGTCGTCGTCTCCGGGGGGGCCAAGCATGCCCTTCACAACGCCTTCACGGCGCTGCTCGACGAGGGGGACGAGGTGATCGTGCCGGCGCCGTTCTGGGTGAGCTACGCCGAGCTCATCAAGCTCGCCGGCGGGCGTCCGGTGATCCTCCCCACGCACCTCGAGGACGATTTCAAGCTCCGGCCCCAGGCCCTCCGTGCGGCGCTCACCCCGGCCACGCGGATGCTCCTCCTCTGCTCGCCGAGCAATCCCACCGGCGTCGTCTACTCCCCCGAGGAGCTCGCCGCCCTCGCCGACGTCGCCATCGAGGCCGACCTGGCAGTGATCGCCGACGAGATCTACGACCAGCTCGTCTACGACGGGCGCGCCGCCGTGTCCTTCCCCACGCTGCGGCCCGGTCTCGAGAACCGGACGGTGGTCGTGGCGGGCGTCAGCAAGACCTATTCGATGACCGGATGGCGCATCGGGTGGACGATCTGTCCCGAGCCCCTTTCCAAGGCGATCGGGAATCTGCAGAGCCAGGAGACGAGCAACCCGTCGAGCGTCAGCCAGCACGCCGCGCTCGCCGCCCTCACCGGCCCGCAGGAGTGCGTCGCGGAGATGAGGGGGGCGTTCCAGCGGCGCCGCGACCTCGTGGCCCGCAGGCTCGCGTCCCTCCCCGGGGTGCGCATCCCCGACATCGGCGGCGCCTTCTACGCCTTCTTCGACATCTCGGCGGCGCTCGCCCGGGGATCGAACGGCATCACCACGAGCGCCGCGTGGTGCGAGGGACTCCTCGAGAAGGAGCACGTGGCGCTCGTCGCCGGCAGCGCCTTCGGCGCCGAGGGGAACGTGCGGATGAGCTTCGCCGCCAGCGAGGAGAAACTCGTCGCCGGCCTCGACCGCATCGCCCGCTTCCTCGGCGCGTGACCGCCGGCGTCCGGCCGGGGCTCAGTCGAGCGGCAGCGCCCGCAGGTCGCGGAACTCGACCTTCATCACGAGCCCGCCGTGGATCTGCAGGCCGATCGGCGCCGGCTCGGTCTTCTTCGGCGAGGTGTAGCGCGACACCTGCTCGCCGTTGAGCCACACGGTGAACGTGTCGCCGCGCACCATGACGCGGATCCGGTTCCAGTCCCCCTCCCGGAGGAGCTCGCCGGCCCGCTTCGCCTGCGCCTCCTCGGGATAGCCGCCGACGTAGAAGGAGCAGGTCATGTCGCGCTTCAGGCTGCGCGAAACGCCGATCTGCACCTGGATCTCCGGCTTGCGGAACATGAAGCCGCTGTCGATCTCGCCGCTCCAACGCACCTCCCCCTCGAGGATCACGTCACCGTACGACTTCTCCGTGTGGAGCATCGAGCCGATCTTGTCGGCGTCGTTCTCCCCCACCAGCACTCCATCGACGACCTTCCAGTAGGGATGGTCCGGGACCTTCCATCCGGCGAGGTCGCGGCCGTTGAAGATCGGGGGCAGCGCGGACGTGGCGGGCTCCTGCCCGCCGGCCGGCAGGGGGCCCAGGGGAGCGGCCAGGAGGATGCCGGGGAGCAGGAGCATGCCGGTGAGGCGGCGGCGGGGGAGCGGGTCGGCCATGGGAAGCGGTTCCTGCGTGGGTCGGGCGGCCGGATCGACGCGGAGCGGAGTATAAGGAGAGGGCGCCGGGGACGCGCGGCCGCGGCACGGGAGGGACCATGCGTGGGGAAACGGACGGGCAGCGCGCACGCACCGCGGGGATCGTGCTCGCCGGGGGGCGCTCGTCGCGCTTGACGGCCGGCGGAATCGACCCACCCGGGGGCAAGGCGTCGCTGTCGCTCGGGGGGATCCCGCTCCTGGCCCGGGTGGTGGCGGCGGTGGGCGCGGTGGCCCCGCGGACCGTCGTCGTGGCGGCACCGGGACAGCCGCTCCCCGCGCTGCCCGCGGGTGTCGGCGTGATCCGCGATTCCCGTCCCGGGTCCGGGCCGCTGGCGGCACTGGCCGACGGCCTGGCCGCCCTCGCCCCGGTCCCGCCGGTGGAGCGGGTCGTCGTGGTGTCGTGCGACGTGCCGTTGGTCGCCCCCCCGCTCCTCCGCCTCCTGCTCGACCGGCTCGGGGAGTCGCCCGGGGCGCCCTGGTGGGTGGTGCCGGAGGTGGGCGGACACCTGCAGGTGCTCCTGTCGGTGCTCCGCCCCGCGCTCGCCCCCGCCATCGACGACTGGCTCGCCGCCGGGCGGCGCGATCCGCGGTCGCTCGTGGAACGGCTGCAGGCCGAGCGCCCGGGGAGGGTGGAGATCGTGCCGGAGGCCGTGCTCCGTCGGGCGGACCCCGACCTGTCGGGCTTCCGCGACGTCGACACGGCGGCGGACCTGGATGATCTGCGGCGATCGCTCGAGGCGGGGGGGGAAAGCTGACCTGGGGGAATCGCGGGGGGCATTCCTATACTCCGCCGCATGGCGACGCGACATTCCCGAGCGCACGTGGAAGAGGAGCGCCCGCGCCGCCGCCGGAGCCGGCGCTGGCTTCTCCTCCTGGTGGCGCTCGGCGCCGGCGTCTGGTTCGCGCCGCAGGCGGTGGTGCTGACGGCCATGCGCGACTGGCCGCTCGGGGAGGCGCTGGCCGGGATCGACGGCCGCGTCTCGAGCCGCGCCGCCTCCTGGAGCTGGATCGGTCCCGTCGACTTCCGGGACGTGGTCCTCTCCGACCGCACCGGCAGGCCGGTCGCCGCGGCGCGGCGGATCGTCGTCGATCGCGGACTGGCGCGGATGATCCTCGAGGGGGGCAACCCGGGAACGGTCCGCGTCGTGGGCGGCGAGGCGCAGGTCGAGGTGCGCGCCGGTGGCAGCACGCTCGAGGACGTCATCGCCCCGTGGCTCGCCGGCACCGCCAAGCGCCCCGCCCCCGACTTCGAGATCGAGGTGGTCGACGCCGCCGTCGAGGTGGTGGACACGCTCCGCGACGAGGCCTGGAGGATCACCGAGCTGACCGCCGTGGGGAGCGTGCGCGGCGGAGGTGCCGCGACCCGGGGGGCCGGCACGGCCGGCGCCGGCGGGCCGACGCTCGCCGGCTGGACGATCGCCGGCAGGATCGTGCCCGGAGGCCGACCACGCCGCGACCTGGCCGCCGCGTTCGCCGCTCCCGCGCCCAACGCCACCGCCGACGCCCCGGCCCGTCTCGACCGGACGACGATCGTCGCCGGCGCCACCGCCACGCTCGCCCGGGCGGGCGGCTGGTCGGTGTCGAGCCCGGAGGAGTCCGTCGGGGGGGAGACGCGGGGCGTCGCCGTCGCCGCCAACGCGCTGCCGCTGGCGGTGTCGCGCGTCGTCGCCACGCGCTTCGAGCTGCCGCGCGTCCTCGACGGCGAGGCCGACCTCCGACTCGATCTCCGTGTCGCCCCGGCGGAGCCCGCGCGGGGCCTGGCGCTCGTGGGTACGGTCACGGGGCGGCGTCTCTCGCTCTGCAGGGCCGATTCGCTCGCCCCGCTCCTGGCGATCGAGCAGTGCGAGGCGCCGCTCGACGTGGTCTCCGACGGCACCTCGCTCGTCCTCCGCGATTGCCGGGTGCGCTCCCCGTTGTTCCGGGCCGAGGCGTCGGGGCGCGTCGGACTGCCGAGGGGGACGGCGTGGGAATGGGGGGAGACGCTCATCGGCGACGACTTCGCGCTGGCGGCGGACGTCGATCTCGCGGCCCTCGCGCGCGGCGTCACGGGCGGTCTCCTCGTGCGCCCCGACGTGCGCGTCACGGCGGGACAATTGCAGGTGGCGGCGGTCTCGCGGTCGGAGGGGACGGAGCGCGTCCTCGAGGCGCGGGTCGGGTCGCGCGACCTCGAGGTGCTCCAGGGAGCGCGCACGCTCCGTTTCGGCGAGCCCTTCGTGGCCTGGCTGCGCGGGCGGCGCGGCGCGGGGCGCAGCGAACGGATGCGCGTCGAGGAGGCGCGGGTGGCGACCACCGCCGTGGAGGTCACGGCGTCGGGCAGTTCGGAGGCGTCGGAGCTGCAGTGGACGGTCGACCTCGGCAGGCTGTGGACCGACGTCGGGGAGGTGCTCGACCTGCGCGGGGTGGCGATGGCCGGCACGACGCGGGGGCGGGTCGTCGTCGAGCGCGCCCCGGCCACCGGTGCCGTCACCGCCTCGCTCACCGGAGGTTTGACAGGATTCCGCTGGGCCGGCCCCGGGCGCCCGGAATGGACCGATGACGAGGTCTCGATCGAGGCCCGCGCCGCGGGCACCTTCTCCGGCGGCACGATGATCGTCGACGACGCCCGCCTCGACTGCGCGGCGGGCGAGGACCGTCTGGAGGCGACGCTCGCGGGGGGGGCGCTGGTCGATCCCTGGTCGATCCTCGCGGCCCTCGGCCCCGGCCGACCGGCGCGGGGCGGGATCGGCGCCACCTCGTTGTCGGCCGGGATCGAGGCGCAGGCGTCGCTGCAGGGGGCTCTCGCCCGCTGGCAGGCGCGGGCGGCCGCGCTGGCGGGCCACCGGGCCATCCCCGCCGTCGCGCTCGGCGGCAGCGTCCGCGCGTCGGCGGCCTTCGCCTCCCAGGGGGAGCGCTGGCAGGTGACGCGGGCGCAGGCCGAGGTGGAGAAGCTGTCGGTCGACGGCGGCCGCGTCGAGGAACCGCGGCTGGTGGCCACCGCCGCCGGCACGATCGATCCGGCGAGCGGCCGGATCGACGTCTCCTCCGCGGAGATGCTCACCGCCACGGTGTCGCTGCGCACCGGCGGGCTCACGATCCTCCCCGCACCGGCGCCCGGGGGGAGCGTCGTCGAGCGCCTCCGGGGCCGGGCGCAGTGGCAATTCGACGTCGGTCGGGTGGAGTCGTGGGGCGTGGGTGCCGACGTCGCCGGGCGCTGGCCCGCCTCGGGGCGCGTGTGGGGGACGTTCGAGGTCCAGGACACGCCCGCCGGTCTGAATCTGCTCCTCGACGCCACCGGCAGCCAGTTGTCGCTCGCGCGCACCGACGATCCCGCCGCGCCGCCGCGTCCGGTGTGGGAGGAGCCGCGGGCGCGGCTCCTCGTGGAGGTGACGCGCGGCCCCGCCGGCGACACGCTCGCGGTCGACCGGATGACGCTCGAATCATCGACGGTGGCCACCGCGGCCGCCGGCACGATCCGCGACTGGTCGACGCGGCCGCAGCTGGATGTCGGCGGGACGGTGAGCTACGACTGGAGCCTCCTCTCGCGGTTGCTCCAGCCGTGGACGGGCGGACGCCTCGAACTGGCCGGCGGCGCGGCACGGCCGTTCCTCGTCCGTGGCCCGGTCGAACCGCTGGTGGCAGCGCTCGAAAGAGCCATGGTGCCGACCGCGGCACGTCCTCCGGCCGCCGTCGTGCCGGCGGAGACGGTGGAGATCCCGCTCCCGGAGAGTTGGCTGGCCCCCGTCCGCGGCGGGGGCCGTGAAGCCGATCCGGCGCGCCCGGTGCGGGCCACGCTCCCGGTGTCGATGACGCCGCCCCGGCCGGCGGCTTGGTGGGCGCGAAGCTGGAGA
>CAZMOU010000017.1:7509-41304 GCA_964567835.1 uncultured Chitinophaga sp.
GCGGCCGACGCCGCCGATTGGCTCCGTGCCCTCTCCGTCGAGACCTCGACCAACTGGGCGGCCGGCGCGATCGACGGCGTGGCGCTCGACGCCGGCGAGACGGCGCTGCGCCTCTTCGAGGGCCAGCTCGCGCTCGGTCCCTTCGACGTCGGATTCGGCGGCGGTCGGATCCGGGGAGCGCCGTGGGTGCAACTCCTCCCCTCCCCGGGCGAGATCGTCGTGCCTTCCGGCCGCGTCGTCGATTCGGTCGTCCTCGCCGGTCCGCTCGCCGACTCCTGGGTGACCTGGATGTTCCCCCTCATCGGCCGCTCGACGCGGACGCGCGGCCTGGTCAGCGTCGACGTCGCGGGGGCCCGCCTGCCGCTGACCGATCCCGGAGCCGGCGAGGCGGCCGGGCAGATCGTCTTCGAGGCCCTGGAGGTCACGCCCGGACCCCTCCTCGCGCCGCTGGCGAACCTCGTCGTCAAGCTCCAGTCGGTGGTCGATCCGCGCTTCGCGTTCGGTGACAAGGCGGTGCTCCTCCGGGTCCGGCCCGATCCGGTGCGCTTCCGTCTCACCGGGGGCCGCCTCTGGCACGACGGGTTGCTCCTGGACATGGGGCAACTCGTGCTCCGCTCCGCCGGCAGCGTGGGCCACGACGGCACGCTCGCGATGATGGTCGAGGTGGGGCTGCGGGGCGACCTCGTGGCGGGGGCGCCGAGACTGGCCAAGCTCGTGCGGACGCCGATGGTGATCCCCGTCGCCGGCACGGTCGAGCGGCCGCAGTTCGACGGGCCCTCCATGGAGAAGCTCCTCGCGCGCGTCGTCGACAACACCGCCGAGGCGGTGATCCGGGACGGCTTCGAACGCTCGCTCGAGGGTCTCGAGGAGTTGTTCGGCAATCCCCCGCCCCGGGCGCCGAGCCTTCCGCCACCCGGCCCGGTGCCGACCCCCGCGGCCGTCCCGGCGCCGCCGCAGGCGCCGCCGCCGCTCAACTTCCCCTGACCCCACCCCCGGGCGGGGGCCGCCGCGCACCGCTGCCGGTGCGGAGCGCGCCGTCGCGCCGCAGACGTCGGTCGAGCGCGGCGCGGAGGGCCTCGAGCCGCTTCCGGTAGGAGAAATGCTCCACCTCGAAGCGGTGCCGCGGGCTCTCGAGGTAGCGGATGCCGGCGGGGCGCGGGATCCCGTCCCCCCCGCGGGTCCGCTCCCGGTGCAGGAACGCCAGCGCCCGCGGCGAGGCCCGGGCGGCGAGCGCCATCCGGGCCACGACGCTCCCCTGGAGATCGGTGAGTCCCCACTGCCCGCTGTCGGGCTGGATCAACCCGCACACGGCCACGTCGTCACGCCGCGGGTGGAGCATGTTGAGGTACAGACGCGGCACCCCCTCCTCCTCCGCCAGATGCCCCGTGTCGAGGAACGGCAGGTCGAGCCGGTATCCGGTGGCGAGGATGACGACGTCGAAGGGTTCGCTCGACCCGTCGGCGAACTCCACCGCGGCGCCGTCGAATGCCCGCACGTCGCCGCGGGGCTCGATCGCCCCGGCACGGATCCGCGCCGGCAGGTCGGAATTGATGACGGGGTGGGTCTCCCAGAGCCGGTGATCGGGCCGGGGCAGCCCGTAACGCCAGGGAAGGCCGATCGTGCGGTCGATCATCCGCAGCGCCACCAGGCGGCGCAGCCACGTGGGCAGCCCCATCCGCAGGAGCCGTTCGCCACGGAGATCCGAGGGACGCCCCATCACCATCCGTGGGACGACGTGGTAGCCGCGGCGTGTGGAGTGGACCGTCCGAGCCGCGTGGCGTGACGCCTCGACGGCGATGTCGCAGCCCGAGTTCCCCCCGCCGACGACGAGGACGCGCTGGCCCGCGAGCGCCACCGGCACCGTCGGCGACCGGTAGTCGCAGGCGTGGAGGAGGGTGCCGGTGAACGTGCCGGGGAGATCGGGAAGGCGCGGCCGGCGGTTGTGGCCGGTGGCGACGACCAGGCCGGCGCAGCGCGTCGTGCCGGCGGCGGTTCGCACCGACCAGCCCCCGCCGGGGAGACGCTCGGCCCGCTCGACCGGCGTCGAGGTGCGGATGAAGGGGCGGAGTCCGAAGCGGTCGGCGTAGGCGCGGAGGTAGGCCAGGCAGCGGCGGTGATCGGGGTAGTGGGGCCATGCCCGCGGCATGGGGAAGTCGAGGAAGCCGGTCATGGTCTTCGAGCTGATGAGCCGCGTCGATTCGAAGACCGCCGACGCCCCCGACCCGAAATACCAATTGCCGCCGACGTCGTCCTCGCGCTCGAGCGCCAGCGCCGGGATCCCCAGCGCCAGGAGGTGCTTGAGCGCCGCCAGACCCGACGGGCCGGCGCCGATCACGCACCACGGATCCACCGCCCCGCTCATGCGGCGTGCTCCGCGAGGAGCAGGGCGAGCCGGCCGAGATCGTCGTCGGTGTGGTGCCACGACAGGCTCGCCCGCACGAGGCTCCGCCCGTCGGCGACGCTCGGCGGCCGGATCGCCGGCACGAAGAAGCCCGCCCCGGCCAGGCGCGCCGAGAGGTCCACCGCCCGTGCCGCGCCGCCGACGATCACCGGCACGATCTGCTCGGTCGCGCCGCCGAGGTCGAGGCCGTGGCCCCGGAGTCGCTCCCGGAAGACGCCGGCGCGGGCGCGGAGCTCCCGGCGGCGGTCGGGTTCCTCCGCCAGGAGGTTCACCGCGCGGAGCGCCGCGCCCGCCACGGCCGGCGGGTGGGCGGTCGAGAAGATCCAGGCCCGGGCCGAGTGCCGGAGCCACTCCACCAGCCGCGGATGGCCGGCGACGAAGCCCCCGGAGGCGCCCAGCGCCTTGGAGAGCGTGCCGACGCGCACGTGGACGCCGTCGGCGGTGCCGGTCGCCTCCACCAGGCCGCTGCCCCGGTCGCCACAGACGCCGGTCGCATGGGCCTCGTCCACCAGGAGCATCGCCCCGTGGCGGCGGGCGGCGGCGGCGAGATCGGCCAGGGGCGCGACCGTGCCGTCCATCGAGAAGAGCGAATCGGTGACGACGAGCTTCCGGCCGGGGGCGGCGGCGAGGATCGCCTCGAGCGCGGCGACGTCGCGATGGGGATAGACGGCCACCCCCGCCCGCGCGAGCCGGCAGCCGTCGATGATGCTCGCATGGTTCCGCTCGTCGCTGGCGATGGTGTCGCCGGGGCCGACGAGCGCCGGGATCGTGGCCGCGTTGGCGGCGAAGCCGGAGGGGAAGAGGAGGGCGTCGCCGGTGCCGAGGAGCCGGGCCAGCGCCGCCTCGAGCGCCGCGTGGGCGCCCGAGTGCCCGCTGACGAGCGGGCTCGCCCCGGCGCCGAAGCCCTCGGCGCAGGCGGCGCGGGAGGCGGCCTTCGCGAGGCGTACGTCGCCCGCGTACCCGAGGTAGTCGTTGGAGCCGAAATTGAGGAGCGTCCGGCCGTCGAGCGCCACCACGCGCCCCTGCCGGCCCGAGCGCACGCGCCGCGGGCGGAGGAGATCGTCGCGGCCGAGTCGATCGACGGCGGCGTCGATCCAGGCGAGGGGGTCGGGGAGCGGGCCGGCGGCTGGACGGGAGAGGTCGTCGGGGGTGCGGCAGGGCATGCCACCACTATAGTCCGCCCCGCGGCTCACCCCTGCCCGAGCCGCTCGATCGTGCGGAACTCCGCGGCCGTCACCGGATGGACCGAGAGCCGGCTGCCGCGCTTGAGCAGCTCCAGGCCCGCGAGGGCCTTCACACCGCGCAGCTCGTCGAGCGGCACCGGGCGGCTGAAAATCTCCACGAGCTGCACGTCGACCATCGACCAGACGGGGTTCTCCGGCGAGGCCTTGGGGTCGAAATGGTCGTCATCCGGGTCCCACGCGGTGGGGTCGGGGTAGGCCTCGCGCACGATCTCGACCGTGCCGACGACGGCGGGCGGGTCGCAGCTCGAGTGGTAGAAGAAGGCCCGGTCCCCCTGCTTCATGGCCCGGAGGAAGTTCCGCGCCTGGTAGTTGCGCACGCCGTTCCAGCAGGTGGTCTTCTTCCGGGCTTTCGCCAGATCCTGGATCGAGAAGCAGTCGGGCTCGCTCTTGAGCAGCCAGTGTTGCACGTGCGTCCTCCGTGGCCGTCGATCCAGGGCGACCTTCCGGCCCGCCGTCCGATCCCGAGCCGACACCGTCGAGCGACGGTCCCGGCAGGATGATCGCCCTCGGGCCGGGGGATGGCGGGCGGCGATGCCCCCCGGTCCGAAACCGCGTCAGCGAGGGCCGAACGGTCCGCCGCCACCGGGGAGGCCGAGGGCCTGGCGGCGCCGGTCGACGGCGCCGAAGTATTCGGTCCAGCGGGCGCGCTGGCTCGGCGACGACTTGTCGAGCATCTCCTTGCGCCACCGGTTGCGGTCCTCGTCGGAACGCGGGCCGGGGGTCCCGGCGCCCTGGCCGGACGCCGCGCCTCCCTTCGCCGCCGCGTTGCCCGAGCCGCCACCGCCGCCGCCGGCGAGACCCTGGAACATCGACCGGCTGCCGTCGAGGGCCTTGGCCATCGACTGCATCTGCTTGAGTTGGTCGTCGATGAGCTTGTCACGCTGCTCGGGGGGGGCGGCGAAATACTGGTCGACGCGCGCCTCCATCGCCTGCATCATGATCTTCTGCCCTTCCTGGAGGGCCTGCGGACGGAGTTCCTTCGGCAGCGCCTGGATCTTGCCGAGGACCGTCACCATCGCGCCGACGCGGGCCGCGGCGTCGAGCATGTTCTTCGGTCCCTCGGTGGGCGGATACTGCTTCGCCAGGTCCTGCATCACCCCCTTGACCTCCGTGACGCGCGGATCCTCGCGCGTGCCGAAGAGCCCTCCCCACCAGGCGCCGCCGAGGGAGACGAGTCCGAGGAGGAGGAGCCCGGCGACCCAGGGCAACTTCGAGCGCCGCTCCGAGGGGGCGGAAACGCGGTCACGACGGGGGCCGTGGACGGAGGGCATGGCTGGCTCCGGAGGCGGGGGAGCGGGGAGGAAGGACCGGGATTCTCTCATCCCGTCGAGGGGGAGGCAACGTCGCTTCCCCTGTGGCCTCGGCCATGGGCGGCTCGGCGCCGGGGAGCCGGAAACGACCGGGGGGCCGGACGGTTTCCCGTCCGGCCCCCCTTCGTTCAGGCACGGTCCCGGGGGGTCAGCGACCCCCACGGGGCGTGGCTTCAGCAGCCCTTGCGGCAGCGGAGGAGACCGCAGCCCTTGCGGCCGTGGCTGTGGCCGGCGTTGCCGGCACCGTTGCCGCAGCCGCAGGCGTCAGCGTCGCTCGAGCAGCCCGAGCACGGATCGCAGGGGACTTCCTCGCAGATCGTCCGGCAGACCTTGACCGGCACCTGCTTGGTGACGCACTTCGGGACGCAGACCGTGTAGGACTGGGTCTTCGTCTCGCAGACGTTGTCGAAGCTGGTCACGCAGTAGGTGGCCGTCCGCTGCTGCGGGACGCACACCGTGTAGCTGACCTCCTTCGACCGGCACTCGGGGACGCACTTGTTGACCGTGTAGGTGGCAGTCCGCGTCTCGCAGCGGAACTTGTTCACGCACACCGTCTTGGTGCGGACCTCGGGGACGAACTTGGTGACGCAGTAGGTGCCCGTGCGGATCTCGTCACGGCACTTCTGCACCTTGACCATCCGGGTCCGGGTCTCGGGGACCATCTTCGTGACGCAGTAGTTGCGGGTCCGGGTCTCGCAGCGCGACAGCGTCACGCAGTAGTTCCGGGTCCGCTCCTCGCAGCGGTACTTCGTCACGCACTTGGTGCGCGAGCGGGTCTCGCAGCGGCTCTTCGTCACGCAGTAGGTGTAGGGCACCTGCTCCGTGGTGCACTCCCACCGGGTGGTCTCGATCTCCTTGGTCTCGCAGGTGGGGACCCACTTGCGGCAGCAGACCGTCTTCGGGCAGCAGGGGTTGCCCTCGGCGTCGTACTTGCCGTTCGCGGAGATCTCCTTCACGTCGGTCTCCCAGTGGCCGCCCTTCACGGAGATCGTCTTCATCTCCTTGACGGGGACGCGCTTGGTGACCGTGCGGAACCCGGTCATCTGCTCGGTGTAGGGGACGCGGACCGTGTAGGTCTCCTCGACCTGCTCGGTGTACGGCACCCGGACCGTGTAGTTGGCCGAACGCTGCTCGGTGTAGGGGACCTTCACCGTGTAGGTCGCCGTCTTCTCCTCCTTGACCGGCACCATCACCGTGTACGCCTGCTCGACGCACTCGGTGTAGGGGACCTTCACCGTCCAGCTCCGGGTCTTCTCCTCCTTGACCGGGACCATCACGGTGTAGTTCTTCTCGATCTGCTCCGTGTAGGGGACCTTGACCGTGTACTCACGGGTCCGGGTCTCCGGCACGTTCGTCATCACCGTGTAGTTCACCGTCTTGGTGCGGGTCTCCGGCACCATGACCGTGTACTCACGGGTCCGCTGCTCCGTCCGCGGGACGCGCTTGGTGACGGTGTAGGAGCGCTCGCGCTGCTCCTGCACGTACTCCGTCACGTTCACGTCACGCATCTCGGTGACCCACTCGCGGCGGAGCACCTTGCGGGTGGCGCCACCGGCGGCGGCTCCCTCGCTGGCGATCGCACCCTCACTCATGATCGCGCCGTCGGCGGCGGCCGGGGCGGCCTCACCCTCGACGATCGCCGGCTCGGTGTGAGCCACGCCGCCGTTGGCGAGCACGGAGCCGGCCTCGATCACGGCATCCTGACCACGGGCGAACCCGCTGCCCGAACAGATGGCAACGGCGGCGACCCAGGGCAGGAAGCCGAACGTCAAACGCTTCTTCACGGAATCCTCCGGATGGAATGGAAAAAAGGAAACGGTTCGCGAACACGTCGCCCGCCCGACACCCGCTCCCGCTCCGAAAGAGGGAGGCGGGTCGCGGCGCCGGCCGGGCGAGTCCGCCGCTTTTTTCCCCGTCGGGCACGATGCCGATACGTGGCACGTGTTCCGTGACCGCCAGGGTTTGCGCGAGCGGCAAACTCATGCCCAGTGATCGATCTTTCCCCGCCCGCAAACTCACCGGCGGCGAAAAAATGCCGAGGATTCCGCCGGTGACGGTCGTGCGGGCGCGCGGCCTGCGGAAGGACACGAAACGCCGCCGGCCGGGCGTCCCTGGGAACGCCCGGCCGGATGGTCGTGCCGGCGCGGAGCCCGTGGGGCCCGGCTACCGGTCGTGGCTGTCGCGGATCGTCGGCGGTCGCCTAGCGGCAGCAGGCGCCCGAGGAGCAGGCATCGCCCCCCGCGGCGCCGGTCGTGCAGCAGGAGTCGCCGCCGCAGCAAGCGCAGGTGCACTCGCTGCAGGCGCACGAACCGGTCTCACAGCAGCCGCAGCAGCCGCACCGGCAACTCGCGGCGTCGACGGACGCGGCGGGCTTCCCCGCGAACGCCAGGGGCAGAAGGGCCAAGGCGGCCCAGGAGAGGAACGTGGACATGGGAGGAATCTCCTTCGGATGTGGTCGGGAAAGGAACGTACCGGACGGGCGGCCGCGCGACGGGCGCGGGTCCCGGGGTCCGTCTCAATTCCGCCACACGCCGTAGAGAATCCGTACCGGCCTGTCCGGGGGAATGCCGGTCGCGACCGTCCACGTCGATCGAATCACCGTCGCCGCGTGGGGCAGGGAGACGACGTCGGGAGTGGTGCCGGCGAGATCGTCGACCTGCCGCTTCGCGCATCCGCGCCGCGCGGGATCGGCCGGCAGGCCGTCGCGGGTGGTGAGATGGCAGCGGCAATCGGACCGATCGGCCGCGCAGCCCGGCACGCCGGCCGAGTCGTCATGGCCCGTGGCCCGCGCCGCGGCCGCGCCGCAGCAGCCGTCCGGCGCAACCGGGACCGGTGCGGCACAGCAGGAGTGGACGGGGGCGACGCCCGCGGCCAGGGGTGCGGCGACGGCGGGGGCTCCGTCGCGGCAACAACCAGCGCAGGCATCGCGTGCACCCGGGGACAGGAGCATGGCGGCGACGAGCGCCGCGGCGAGGGCCGTGCGTCCACCGGACCGCGCGTGGCGCGGGTTCCGGCGACACGACGACGGAGCCGGGTGGATCGCGGCGGCCGATCCGCGCGACGGGCGCCACCGAAGGACCGCGGTGCCGCTCACCCAGCGGCTCCTCCGACCCGGTGCCCGTCCGCGCTCGATCATGGCCGTTCGCGCTCCCCGCCGGGGTCCGCTTCCTGCCGCGGCGGGCACGGGAGCCGGGAAGACCCAGCCGCGCCAGCCGTCACCATTCTCTCCCGTCTCGAGTGGGCGTCGCGGCGGCCGGGGGGGGCCTCGCGACGTCCGGAGGAATGATACGCGGCCCGGTCGGAACGGTTCGCGGAAGGAATTGAAGTTTCCCCGCCAGCCGTCCGCCCCCTCCCGTTCGCGCCGCAAACCGCCCGGGGCCGATCGGGAGAGCGCCGCTCCCGGGTCGACGACACTCTGCAGCACCCTGCCTCGCGGGCACCGGCCCGCCGCGCCGGCGGGGGTGCCCGCCGAGATTCGGGGATAGACTCCTTCCCATGAACGCCACTCCCCTCCTCGGTACGGTCCTCGACGGTCTGGCTGCCGAGACACTCGAGGCGGTGCTCATCGGGAACGCCGCGGCGGCGGTTCAGGGGGCGCCGGTGACGACGCTCGACTTCGACTTCATGTTCCGCGACACGCCGGCGAACCTGGCGAAACTCAAGCGTCTCTCCAAACGCCTCGATGCGGTGATCCTCCGCCCCTTTTACCCGGTCTCACGCCTCTACCGTCTGTCCTCCGACGGGACCGGACTCCAAGTCGATTTCATGCCGGTGATCCACGGGGTACGCTCGTTCGATTCGCTCCGCAGCCGGGCGAGCGTGATCGAGGTCGATGGCAGGAGAATGCTCGTGGCATCGCTCGAAGACATCATCAAGAGCAAACGGGCGGCCGGTCGGGCGCGGGATCTGGCCGTCCTGCCCGTGCTCGAGAGGACGGCGGCCCTCGCCCGGCCGCGTCCCGCGGGGTCCGAGTCGGCGAACCGGCCGGGAGGCTCGCGTGGTCGCGCGAAGAAAAAAGGCCGTTGAAGACGCGGGAACGCGCGGGGCGTCCGCCAGCGCACGCGACGAACGTGCGCGTGCGCTCCTCGCCGTCGAGAGCGACCGCCAACTCGACGACCTCATCCGCCGCCGTCTCGCGCTGCCCGTGGAGGGGCGGATGAACTTCCTCCGCCGCCGTCTTCCCGGGGGCGGGAGCAGCCTCTGAAGCCCGGCCCTGGGCTCACCCTCGGGCGCCGTCGACGAGGATCACGACGAGCTCCTTCGGCCCGTGGGCGCCGAGGACGAGGATCCGCTCGATGTCGCCGGTGCGGCTCGGGCCGGTGATGAAGGAGAGCATGCTCGGCATCGCGCCGGCGTGTCGCCCGCGCACGATGTCGAAGGCGTCGGCGAGCGTCCCCACGAGCTGGTCGGGCGTGGCGATCACCACGTGCACCGGAGGGAGCACCGACAGGCTCCGGCCGCCGCAGGAAGCGCTCGAGACGAGGATCGAGCCGGTCTGGGCGACGAGCGCCTCGCAGGCGGTGATCCCGGCGTCGCAGGCCTCGAGGGCGTCCTTCCGCGCGGCCGAATCGGAGGCCTGATCGGTCGCGAGGCCGGCGGCATCGTCGACGCGGAGCGTGGCGCAGGGCACGCCGGCGAGGAGTTCTTCGACGAGCGCCGAGCCGTGCCAGGCGACGCGTTTCCAGTCGCGCTCCCGGGCGAGGGCGAAGAGGAGATCCTGCGCCGCGTGGATCGTGGGGACGTGGTGGAACAGCGCCTTGAGGCGGGCGAGGTTGGCGGCCAGGAGCGCCTCGCGCTCGGCGGGGGTGTCGCCGCCGTCGGGCAGCCACGGCCGCGCCGCCTCGAGCGCGAGCACCGGGAGGACCCCGCGCGACGGCGCCGGGGCCGGGCCCGCATGGCCGTGACCGGAGAGCTCGCCGGCACGCTGGTGGGGGCCGGGGCCCTCGATCGACAGCGCCTCGCGGATGCGGCCGAGGATCGTGTCGCGCGCGTTCATCGGACCGCCCCCCCGTCGCCGGTCGCCGGCACGGCCCGCGTCCGCCATTGCGAGCGGAAGCTGCGGGCGGGGGCGGCCGGCAGGTCGCGCGTCGCCAGCCAGTCGGCGAGCAGCGGAGGCCGGAGGCGCTTGGCGAGCCAGAGCGTGCGCCGGAAGAGTGAGCCGCCGAGGGCGAAGAGCCGGGGCCTCGCCGCCACGAAGGCGAAAGCGCGGTGGCCGAGGCGCTCCAGTCGCGACGGCGCCGTGCGGGTGGCGTTCCGCCGGTTGTGGAGGAGGTGGTGGTGGATGTCGATCCGCACCGGGCAGGCGTCGGTGCAGGCGCCGCAGAGGGAGCTCGCCTGGGAGAGGTGGTTCCAGTCGGCGAGCCCGCGCAGATGGGGCGTGATCACCGAGCCGATCGGCCCCTGGTAGGTGGTGCCGTAGGTGAAGCCGCCGACGTTCTTGAAGATCGGGCAGACGTTCAGGCAGGCGCCGCAGCGGATGCACTGCAGGCTGTCGCGCTGCTCCGGGTCGGCGAGGATCGCCGAGCGGCCGTTGTCGAGGAGGACGACGTGCATCTCGCGCGGGCCGTCGGGCTCGCCCGCACGGCGCGGGCCGCCGTAGAGGGTGTTGTAGCAGGTGAGCGGCTGGCCGGTGCCGGCGGTGGCGAGCATGGGCAGGAGGACCGCCAGGTCGTCGAGGCGTTCCACGCACTTCTCGATGCCGACGAGCGCCACGTGGACGCGCGGCAGGGCCGCGGTGAGACGGGCGTTCCCCTCGTTCTCGGTGATCGAGAGCTGGCCGGTCTCGGCGACGAGGAAGTTGGCACCGGTGATCCCCACGTCGGCCTCGACGTAGAGCCGCCGCATGTGGCGGCGGGCGATCATCGTCAGCTCCTCCGGCTCGGTCGTCGGGGCGCTGCCGAGGTGCTTCTCGAACAGGTCGCTGATCTCGCCGCGGCGAACGTGCATGCAGGGAAAGACGAAGTGGAAGGGGGGCTCGCCGCGCAGTTGCTGGATGAACTCCCCCAGGTCGCTCTCCACGACGCCGTACCCCTCCTTCTCGAGGGCGGCGTTCAGGTGGATCTCCTCGCTCGTCATGCACTTGCTCTTGATGATCGAGCGGGCACCGGCCGAGCGGACGATGCCGAGGACGATCTCGCGGGCCTCGGCGGCGTCACGTGCCCAGTGCACCTTCCCGCCTCCGCGCTCGAAGGCCTCCGCGAAGCGGACGAGCATCTCGTCGAGCCGGTTGACGGCGTTCCACTTGGCGAGATTGGCGGCGTCGCGCGCGTGCTCCCAGTCGCGGTAACGGGCCTTCTGCCCGTCGCGCGTGGTGTAGTAGCCGGCGAGGGCCCGGCGGAGGAACGCGCGATGGTCCGCGTCGCGGACGAAGGCCCGGGCGTCGCGGAGAAACCGCTTCTTGGCGAGCGCGGGGGGGGCTTCGGCGGGGTCGGGGAGCGTGGAGTGTCCGGGGAGGGTCATGCGGGGGCGGCCGATCGGCTCGGGGGGTGGAGCATTGGGGATGATAGCGGTCGCAGGGGGGATCCAGGAGTCTCCACGGGGGGCGGAGGGGGCGATCGAGCGTGGATTTTCGACCCCGTGCAGGCTACAACGGACCGATCGGGTTCGGTGGCCGGAGGGCCCCGCAGGCGCCCGGCTCGGGCATCCCCACCCCGGTGGCAGAGGCGTGATCCTACCCCCGACCTTCTCCGAGCAGCTTCTCTGGTGGGGCGGCCTGTGGATCGCCCTGGCGGCCGCATGGGCGGCGCTGGCGATGTGGGTCGATCGCGACGCCCGCTTCGTGTTCGGCAACGCGATCCCCTGGAATCTCCTCTTCGCGGGGCTCGGCGTGTTCATGCTGTTGGCGTCCTGGCAGGGGGGGCTGGCCACGCTCCCGCTCCTGGGGCTCGTGGTGCCGGCCCTGACGATGGGCTACGTCGCCATCCGCGACACGAAGGCCAGGCCCGGGGACAAGATCCTCTCCGCCACGTTCGCGCGGCGGATGGGGAGGAAACTGGCGGCGAAGCTGGGCATGGAGCGGCAGTTCGACCGGGCCTTCCCCGCCGGGACGTCGACCCCGGGACTGGCACGGACCGGCCCCGCGCCGCGGATCGTGCTCCTCAAGAAGGACGGCACCACCGTCGACGGCAAGGGGGGGGGGCTCGACCGCGAGACGTCGCAGGCGGTGCGGACGGTGCAGGACATGTTCCTCAAAGCGGTCGAACTGCGGGCCACCGACATCCACGTGGAGCCGAAGAGCAACGACGAGTACGTCGTCCGCTGCCGCATCGACGGCATCCTTCAGAACGTCGCCGCGATCCCCGCGGAGGAGGGGAGGGCGGTGCTGTCGGCGATGAAGGTCCTCGGCGACATGGACATCGCCGAGAAGCGCCGTCCGCAGGACGGCACCTTCACGGTGCTCATGCAGGAGCGGCGGTTCGACGTCCGCGCCGCCAGCGCCCCCACGAACTTCGGCGAGAAGATGGCGCTGCGTCTCCTCGACGCCGACGGCGGGATCGTCAGGGGGGGGCTGGGCTCGATCGGCATGAAGGATGCGGTCGTCGCCCAACTCCGCGACATCATCCACCAGCCGCACGGCATGCTCATCGTCTGCGGACCGACCGGGTCCGGCAAGACGACGACGCTCTATTCGGCGCTCTCCGAGATCGACGTCAACTCCAAGAACATCATCACCATCGAGGATCCCATCGAGTACCGCCTCGAGGGGATCTCGCAGACGGCGGTGAACGTCGCCGCCGAGCTGACTTTCGCGAAGATCCTCCGCTCGACGCTCCGGCAGGACCCGGACGTGATCCTCGTCGGCGAGATCCGCGACAAGGAGACGGCCGAGATCGCCATGCAGGCGGCGATGACCGGGCATTTCGTCTTCACCACGCTCCACGCCAACGACGCCCCCACCACGGTGACGCGGCTGCTCGACATCGGTGTCGAGGCGACGCTGATCCAATCGGCGGTGTCGGCCGTGCTCGCCCAGCGCCTGGTGCGCGTCCTCTGTCCCAAGTGCAAGGAGGCGGTGCCCCTCGCGGCCGATCTGAAGCAGAAGTGGGGGATCCCCGCGACGAAGGAAGTCACCGTCTTCCAGGAGAAGGGCTGCCCCTCCTGCAACGGCACCGGCTTCAAGGGACGCACCGGGCTCCATGAGTTGATGATCTTCGACAACACGATCCGCGAGCTGCTCGTCGGCCGGCCGTCGATCCAGACGATCCGTCAGGCGGCCCGCAAGAACGGCATGAAGACGCTCCTCGAATCGGGCATCGGCAAGGTGCTCGCCGGAGTGACGAGCGTCAACGAGATGCAGCGGGTGGCGAAATGAACGGCATCGTCCCCCTCGTCGCCGACTCGCTCCTCCAGGGCTCGGCCGACGTGGTCACCGGCCTGGTGATCCTCCTCTTCGCCTGGTTGGGCTCGCGGTTCGGCCTGTTCCTCGCCACGGTCTGGGGGCTGCAGGCGCTCGTGTCGGCGGTGGCCGCCTTCGCGCTCGCCGACATGATCGACGGCCTGATCCTCCGCTCCGGCGGCGGCAGCGAGTTCTGGGTGATCTGGCACCAGACGGTGGCCTTCGTCACGGCGCTCGTGCTCGTCGCCATCGCCCTGCGCCTCCTGATCGGGGCGTCGATCGAGGAGGGGGCGACGAACTATCCGCCGCTCGTCGACCTCGCCGGCGGCGGGGTCGTCGGCGCGATGGCCGGGATGATCGTGGCGGGGATCATCCAGGTGGTGCTCGCGATGGCGCCGCTGCCGGAACGCTTCGCCTTCGATTCCACGAAGACCTCCTGGGACCTCGGTTCCGGGATCATCGACCTCGTCGGCCGCTGTGCGGGCGGCATGACGGCGGACGACCGCGAGGTGATGATGGACGGTGAGCCGGGGTTCACCCCCGACAAGGTCGATCCCGTCGCGCCCGCACCGGCGGCCCCGGTCGATCCCTCGGCACCGCCGATGGAGAAGATCGAACTGCCGCAGTGGAGCGAGGTCTTCGCCGACACGAACTGGAACCAGACATTCGACAAGGGGGAGAAGTACCTCGACGCCGACGGCAACGGCGCCTTCACCTGGGTGCTGCGGAGCAACGACCGCAACACGAGCAAGACGCGCGACATCGGCCTCCGTGAACGCTACAAGCTCGGTCCCTGGGTGACGGTGGGAACGATCGAGAAGCAGGCGGTGATGCGTCTCCAGCGGGCCGGAAAGCTCGGCCAGATCGAGGGACTCGCCTGGCCTCCTCCGGGGGGCTTTAACCCGGGGGTCGGACCGGACACCGCCGCCGCGGCCCAGGGTCCGCAGACGGGCGGCGCGCAGCCACAGCCGTCGCCCGTGCCGGGTCAGGGCGTGCCGGGTCAAGGCGTGCCGGGTCAGGGCGTGCCGGGTCAGGGCGTGCCGGGTCAAGGCGTGCCAGGTCAAGGCGTGCCAGGTCAAGGCGTGCCAGGTCAAGGCGTGCCGGGTCAGGCCGTGCCGGGTCAGGCCGTGCCGGGTCAGGCCGTGCCGGGTCAAACGCAGCCGACGCTGCCCGGGCAGCCCACCGGTGTGACGCCGGCACCGACCCAGCCGGGACGGCCCGCGCAGGGCAACCTCCCCGGCATGCCGAAGCAGCCGGGCCAGCCGACGGCGCCGGGTGTCCCCGCGCCGGTGCCCCCCGTGCCGGAGACGCCGCCGCCGGTTCCCGAGCCGACACCCGCGCCGCCGACCCCTCCGCCGGCGCCGGGCCGCACGAACGAGGCGCCGCCAGTGCCACCCGCGCCGCCGAGCCCCTTCAAGCCGAAGAAGTGAGCGGCCGCGAGGCCAGCAGCCGGCCCCCTGGTCATCGGGAGGCCAGCACCTCGGCGAGGTGGATCGTCCGCGCCTTCCTCCCCTGGCGGGAGAGCCAGCCGTCGATCTGCAGCTGGCAGCTCGGGTCGCTCGACACGATCCAGTCGCACTCGGTGCGGTCGAGCGAGCCGGCCTTCACCTCCGCCATCGCGGTGGAGATCATGGGGAACTTCACGCTGAACAGCCCGCCGAATCCGCAGCAACTCTCACGCTCGTCGCACTCGACGAGTTCGAGGCCGTGCACGGCGGCGAGCAGCCGCCGCGGCTGATCGCGGATGCGCAGCTCACGCAGCCCGTGGCAGCCGTCGTGGTAGGTGACGCGGTGGGGGAAGCGGGCGCCGACGTCGGTGACGCCGAGCCGGTCGACGAGGAACTCGCCGAACTCGAACGTCCGGGCGGCGAGATCGAGGGCCCGGGCCTCGTGCGGCGTGCCGGCGAGGAGCTCCGGGTAGAAGACCCGCATCATCGCGACGCAGGAGCCGCTCGGGCCGACGACGACGTCGGCCCCGGCGAAGACGTCGAGCGCCCGGATCGCCACCGACCGGGCCTCCTCCCAGGCGCCGGAATTGAAGCTCGGCTGGCCGCAGCAGGTCTGCGCCGGCCGGAACGACACCCGGTGGCCGAGGCGCTCGAGCACCGTGGCCACCGCCATCCCCACGCGCGGGCTCATCTGGTCGACGTAGCAGGGGATGAAGAGATCGACTTCCATCACTTCTTCTTCTTGCGTTCGATCGCCCGCACCATCGCCGCGCCCATGTCGGCGGGGCTGGCGGCGATCTCGATGCCGGCGTCGCGGAGGGCCGCCAGTTTCGCCTCGGCGGTGCCCTTGCCGCCGGAGATGATGGCGCCGGCGTGTCCCATGCGTTTCCCCGGGGGGGCCGTCTGTCCGGCGATGAACGCCGCCACCGGCTTGGTGACGTGGTGCTTCACGTACTCGGCCGCCTCCTCCTCGGCCGAGCCGCCGATCTCGCCCATCATGAGGATCGAGTGGGTGTCGGGATCGGCCTCGAAGAGGGCGAGGATGTCGATGAAGCTCGAGCCGACGAGCGGATCGCCGCCGAGGCCCACGCAGGTGCTCTGCCCGTGGCCGAGTTGCGTCAACTGCCAGACCGCCTCGTAGGTCAGCGTGCCGGACCGACTCATCACCCCCACGTGCCCGGGTGTGTGGATGTAGCCCGGCATGATGCCGATCTTGCACTGTCCGGGCGTGATCACGCCCGGACAGTTGGGGCCGATCAAGCGGCTCTTGGAGGCCCTCACCACCGGCATGACGCGTGCCATGTCGATCACCGGGATCCCCTCGGTGATGGCGATGACGAGCGGGATCTCCGCCCCCACCGCCTCGAGGATCGCGTCGGCCGCGAACGCGGGGGGGACGAAGATCATGGTGGCGCTGGCGCCGGTGGCGGCCACGGCCTCGGCGACGGTGTCGAACACCGGCAGGTCGGCGACCTTCTCGCCCCCCTTGCCCGGCGTCACGCCGCCGACCATGCGCGTGCCGTAGTCGAGGCAGCCGCGGGTGTGGAACTCGCCCACCTTCCCGGTGATGCCCTGGCAGATGACGCGGGTGTCGCGGTTGACGAGGATGCTCATGGTGGATCGCCGGGGGCTCGTGCGGGTGTCGGGGGGGGGGTGGGGAGGAGGGGACTCGGTCCGGGTGCGGGGCGGTCAGGCGGAGACTCCCTTGGCCGCCGCCACCACCTTCTTGGCGGCGTCGGTGAGGCCGTCGGCGGTGATGATCGAGGCGCCGCTCGAGGCGAGGATCCGCTTCCCCTCCTCGACCTCGGTGCCCTCGAGGCGGACGACGAGGGGCACGGTGAATCCGATCGTCCGGGAGGCTTCCACGAGCGCGGTGGCGATCGTGGTGCAGCGCATGATCCCGCCGAAGATGTTGACGAGGATCGCCTTCACGTTCGGGTCGGAGAGGATGATGCGGAAGGCCTCGGTGACCTGCTTCACGTCGGCGCCGCCGCCGACGTCGAGGAAGTTGGCCGGCTGGCCGCCGTGGTGCTTCACCAGGTCCATCGTGCTCATCGCCAGGCCGGCACCGTTCACGAGGCAGCCGATCGTGCCGTCGAGCTTGACGTAGGAGAGCCCGGCGGCGGCGGCACGGATCTCGGCCGGCTCCTCCTCGGTCTCGTCGCGGAGCGCCGCGATCTCGGAGTGGCGGAACAGCGCGTTGTCGTCGAACGTCATCTTGGCGTCGAGCGCCACCATGCCGCCGTCCTTGGTGAGGACGAGGGGATTGATCTCGAGGAGGGAGGCGTCGAGATCGACGAAGGCCTGGGTGAGCTTCTTGAAGAACCGCTCCGCCGACCGCCAGCTCGCCGCGGGCAGGCCGAGACGGGCGCAGAGGACGCGCGTCTGCCAGGAGGCGAGGCCCCGGTCGGGGTCGAAGGGCTCGGTGATGATCAGCTCCGGCGTCTTCGCCGCCACCTCCTCGATGTCCATGCCGCCGGCCGTGCTGGCGATGAGCACCGGCGACCCGGCCTGGCGATCGACGAGGATCGCGCAGTACAGCTCGCGCTCGATCGCGCACCCGCTCTCCACGAACACCTGCCGGACGACGTGCCCCTCCGGCCCGGTCTGGATCGTGACGAGCGTCTGGCCGAGGAGGCCCTTGGCGATCCGGGCGGCGTCGTCGGCGCTCTTCGCCAGCTCGACGCCGCGCTGCGTGGAGCCCTTCACGGTCCCCTTGCCGCGGCCGCCGGCGTGGATCTGGGCCTTGACGGCGCAGACGGGGGTGCCGAGGGCGGTGAAGGCGGAAGCCGCCTCTTCGGGGGTGCGCGCCACCCGTCCGGCGAGCACCGGGACGCCTGCGGCGCGGAGGAGCTCCTTCGCCTGGTATTCGTGAATCTTCATGCCGGGCCCGTGGAAGGGGAGCGTGGTGCCGAGTCCGGGGGCGATCCCCGGAGGGCGACACTATCGCACACCGTGGCGGGCTTTCCAATCGTCGGGCCGGCGGCCGCGGCCCCGGCGGGGGGCCGCGGATGCGCCGCGGCGACGGGGAGCGTCAGCGGCGGGGGGCGAGCCGCCCGAGATGCGCCGGGACGAGAGCGGGATCGTAGCCGCCGGCCGCGGCGGTGCGGGCCAGGTCCGCGAGGACGACGCGCAGGTCGAGGCCGTAGTGGTTGGTCCGCGCCACCGACACCTTCACGTAGGGCACCCCGGCCCCGAGGAGCCGCGCGGGGAGGAGCTCCGCGGGATTGTGAAGCGGCCGGCGGGCCTTCCGCAGCAGCCGCCACGCGCGGAGCGGACGGCGCAGGGCCAGATGGGGCCAGAGCTCGCGCCACGTCACGGGGGGCTGCCGGCGGGCGTCGTAGAGCGCCTCGACGCGGAAGCCCGCCGCGGCGACCGCTTCCGAGAGCCCGAGCTCGAGCCTCGACACGACGTCGTGCTTCGTCGGCAGCGGCCCGACCCCTGCCCAGAAGCCGCGCCACGCCGCGGCGTCGAGGAGGCGGCGGCGGGCGGCGAAGAACCAGGACTGCAGGTGGGGCCGGGGGGCGCGTCCCCCCCCGCGCGGCGGCTGACAGGAGATCACCATCCCCCACAGGTCGGCCCCGGCGTGCCTCGGGTCGCCGAACGCCGGCGCGGGATCGACCAGCGGGCCCCACACGCTGTCGTTGACGCACACCACCTCGTCGAAGCCCGGCGCGGCGAAGTCACCGTCGGGTGAGAGCGCCTCCAGGGCCGCGCGCCAGCTTCCGAAGTCGTAGCCCACGTTGGGGCGGGGCACGAACGCGTCCACGGTGCCCTCGAGGCCGGGGGGCAGCACCGCCACCGACGTGGAAACGAGGACGAGCCGCGCGGCGAGCGGCCGATAGGCACGCAGCGCGTGGACCACGTGCGGATCGACGATCCCTCCCGCGTCGTGGTGGGCGACGATCAGGGCACGGCGCATGGTTCCGTTCCCGGCGCGGACCTCCCCCGGGGTCAGGCCGCGCGTCGCCGCGCGGTGCGCAGCCGTTCCCGGAGCTTCCCCACGCGCCGCAGGGCGGGCGAGCCGTCGCCGCTCGCCGGGAGAAGGCGGAGCATCCCGGGCACATGGTCGAGCGTGCGGCCGGCGCCGTCGACGTCGCCGCGGGCGAGTTGCTTCTCCGCCGTCCGCAGGGCGCTGCAGGCGTACCAGCGGGCGCTGCGCGCGCGGACGCGCCGACCGGCGTCCGGCGGCAGACGGAGGACGTTGAGTTCGATCGCCTGGAGCAGGTCGGGCCAGACGGCGCCGCTCGAGAGGAGACGCTGCGACTCGTTGGCGGCATGCCGGCGGTAGACGGCGAGGGCGCGGGGCTCGTACCAGACGGGATAGTCGGCGGCGATCCGCACCCACATCTCCCAGTCGAGCGCGTGGCAGAGATCGTCGCGGAAGCCGCCGAGGCGCTCGTAGGCCGACCGCGCCACCACCGCCGCCGGGGTCTGCACCCGTTGCCGCTCGGCGATCCGCGGCAGCCAGCCGGAGAGGGTGCCGGGGAACCAGCGCTGCCGGGAGGATGTCTTGATGAGGCGATCGTCGCCGTCGACGATCCGGCTCCGGCAGAACGCCATGCCCGCCCGGGGAGCGGCGCGGAAACCGCGCTCGATGGCGGCGTAGAAGCCGGGGAGGACGTAGTCGTCCTGGTGGAGGAGGTGGATGTAGTGCCCGCGGGCGAGGTCGAGCGCGCGGTTCCAGTTGCCGGCCAGACCGGCACGCCGGGGATGGCGGCGGACGGCCACCCGCCCCGTCGGGTCGATCGAGCGCACCAGCGCCGTCACGTCGACCCGCGGCGAGGCGTCGTCGACGACGACGATCTCCATCGTGTCCCCGTCCGGCGCCTGCGCGAGCACCGATTCGAGCGACCGCACGAAGCGGAGGTCGGGGTCGAACGTCGGCAGCATGACCGAGAACGTCGGCCGGAGGGTGGCCGGCGGCACCGGGGCGATCGGTCGGCGCGACCCCACGGAGGACGGGAAGGGCATCTGGAACAGCGGCAGCGTGGCCGGTCCGCGCGCCGCGGGAGCGGCGGGGACGTCGTCGTCCGCCGGATGGATCCAGTCGCGCGTGCGGAACACCCGCTCCACCGTGCCGCGCGCCGTCGCCGAGCGCCCCGCCGGGTGGTGGCGGTGCCGGGCCGACGACGATGGGTGCCTGGGGAGCATGCGCGGATCCGCGGATGGGAACGACTGTGCCGGCTATATCGGTGAACCTGCCGACATGGCTCCAGACCATTTCGGGGCCGGGTCCCGGGGCCGGGTCGGAAGCGTCCTCCCCGCGCCGCCCCGGCCTCCCCCGCCTCGCCAGCTTCCGGGGCGGGACCCGGGGACGGGCCGGGAGGCCGGCCCCGCGCGGCCCGCGGCCGGGGGGTCGGGTCCCGGGCGGAATCCGTTCTGGCGTCGGCCCGGCTTCGGCCGATACTTCCCCGATCCCGGCGCGGGGGCGGGCGGGACGACGGGGCCGTCATCGACGACGGTCCTGTGGCACTCGAGCATCGGTCTCCGGAGTGACGAGGCACGCATGGTGACGCAGGGCAGGATCGTGGTGACCGGTGCCGCCGGCCAACTGGGCGGGGCGCTCGTGGGGCTGCTCGGCGACCGGGCCGTGGCGCTTCGCCGGACCGAGCTCGACATCACCGATCGGGACGCCGTCCGCCGCGTCGTCGCCGATCTCGGGCCGGCGGCGGTGGTCAACTGCGCCGCCTGGACGAACGTCGACAAGGCGGAATCGGAGCCGGAGGCCTGTCGGGCGGCGAACGTGGCGGCCGTCGCGGCGCTCGCCGACGCCTGCAGCATCACCGGGGCGATGCTCGTGCAGGTGAGCAGCGACTACGTCTTCGGCGGGGATCTCCTCCCCCGTGTGCCGCGGCGCGAGGAGGATGCCACCTCGCCCGCCGGCGTCTACGCCGCGAGCAAGCTCGCCGGCGAGGAGGCCGCCAGACGCTGCGAGCGGCACCAGATCGTGCGTACCTGCGGGCTCTACTCGGCGGGCGCCGCCGGCCCTGTCCGCGGCCGCAACTTCGCCGACACGATGCTCGTGCTGGCCCGCGACCGGCCGGAGGTGAAGGTGGTCGCCGACCAGCACTGCACGCCGAGCTACGTGCCGCACGTCGCCGCGGCGATCGTCGCGCTCTTGGAGCGGGGCACGCCCGGCACCTACCACGCCACGAACTCGGGCGCCACCACCTGGCACGCCTTCGCCACCGAGCTCTTCCGCCGGGCCGGGCTGCCGACCGTCGTGACGCCGATCGCCTCGAGCGACTGGCCGAGTCCGGTGGCCCGGCCGCCGTACAGCGTCCTCGACTGCTCGAAGCTCGCCGACCTGGGGATCGTGCTCCCCGACTGGCGCGAGGGGATCGCCGACTACCTCGCGGCGGGGCTCCGGCCGGCGGCGTGAGCCCCGGTTTGTCCCGTGAAAAACCGGGCTTCGTGATCCGGCCGCGGCCCGCCAAGATGCCGCTCCGGAGATGCCCCATGCCGAGCGACACCCCCCCCCTGTCCTCCCTCCCCCGCCGGGGACCGCGGCCGCGCGTGGTCATCGACCTGGAGAAGCTCCGCCACATCAACTGCGGCCTGGGGCGGTTCTCCTACCACCTGGGGCGCGAGATTCTCGCCCTCGGCGACGAGCGTTTCGAGCCGGTGCTCTTCCTCCCCAAGGGGGCCGGGCGCTGGTTCGCCGACGCCCCGGGGCGGCCGTCCGTCCTCGACGTCGCCCCCTGGAAGAAGGAGGCGGTGCAGCGGTTCGTGCGGCCCGTCGTGCGCCCCGTGCTCGGCCGGCCGGCCTTCGCCGCCTGGCACGTCACCAACCAGATGTCGCGCTACCTGCCGCTCGACCCACGCGTGCCGGTGGTGCTCACGATCCACGACCTCAACTTCCTCCACGAGGCGCCGCAGGACGACCAGCTGGCGACGATCGACCGCAAGCTCGCCGACATCCAGCGGAAGGTCGACCGGGCGGGCGTGATCGTCACCGATTCGGCCTTCGTCGCCGACGACGTGGCCCGCCACGTCGAGCTGCGCGGCAAGCCGGTGCACGTCGTGCCGCTCGGGGTGCCCGAGCCGGCGCCGGCGTCGGCGGACCGTCCGGCGTTCCTCGCCGCCGGGCCGTTCCTGTTCACCGTGGGCAACTGCCTGGCGCACAAGAACTTCCACGTCCTCCTCGACCTCCTCGAGCGCCTCCCGGGTCCGCGCCTGGTGATCGCGGGGAAGAAAGCGACGCCCTACGGCGCGTTCCTCGAGCGCGAGGTCCAGGCCCGGGGGCTCGCCGACCGCGTCCTCCTGCCGGGCGAGATCTCCGACGGCGACCGGCAGTGGCTGTACGAGCACTGCGAGGCCTTCCTCTTCCCCTCGCTCACCGAGGGATTCGGCTTCCCGGTGCTCGAGGCGATGCTCTGCGGCAAGCCGGTGTTCATGTCGCGGCGGACGAGCCTGCCGGAGATCGCCGGGGACAAGGGCTTCTTCTTCGACGCCCACGACGGTGATTCGCTCGCCGCCGCCTACTGGTCGGGGATGGGGAAATGGCATTCCGACCCGGGTGCCCCGGCCGCGGCCCGGGAGCACGCCCTCGGCTTCTCCTGGCGGCGGATGGCCCGCGGCTACGCCGACGTCTACGCGGCGGCCGTCGGGGCGGGGGCGCGGCGGAGCGCCTGACCGGCCCGGCCGCGGCGGCCGCGGCCCGAAATGGCCTTGGGACACGCCGCGGAGCCTGCTACCGTCCCCGCTGCGGCGCTCCTCGGGGAGCGGCCGGCCACCGCCAGGGATGACGGTGCCACGAAGACGGCAAGGGAGGCTCTCGATGCAGCGGCGTGCGTTGATCACCGGTGTCACCGGACAGGACGGTTCCTATCTCGCCGAGCTGCTGGTGGCGAAGGGATACGCCGTCCACGGCCTACGGCGCCGCTCGAGCACCTTCGGTACCGAGCGCATCGAGCACCTGATCCGCGGCGACGAGCCCGGGGTCGAGCTCCACTACGGCGACCTTTCCGACGGCAACGGTCTGGTGCGGCTCATCCGGCAGATCCGCCCCCACGAGATCTACAACCTCGCCGCGCAGAGCCACGTGCGCGTGAGCTTCGACCAGCCGGCCTACACCGCCGACGTGACCGCCGTGGGGACGCTCCGCCTCCTCGAGGCGCTCCGCGACGTCCAGGACGACACCGGCGAGCAGATCCGTTTCTACCAGGCGTCGAGCTCGGAGATGTTCGGGAAGGTGGTGGAGACCCCGCAGCGCGAGACGACGCCCTTCTACCCGCGCAGCCCCTACGGCGTGGCCAAGGTGTACGGCCACTGGATCACGGTCAACTACCGGGAGAGCTACGATCTCCACGCCTCCTGCGGGATCCTCTTCAATCACGAGAGCCCGCGGCGCGGGGAGACGTTCGTGACGCGGAAGATCACCCGTGCCGCCGGCCGCATCAAGCTCGGCCTCCAGGACAAGCTCTACCTCGGCAACCTCGACGCGCAGCGCGACTGGGGCTTCGCCGGCGACTACGTCGAGGCGATGTGGCTGATGCTCCAGCAGCCCACGGCCGACGACTACGTCGTGGCGATGAACGAGCTCCACACGGTGCGCGAGTTCTGCGAGCTCTCCTTCGGCCGGCTCGATCTCGACTACCGCGACTTCGTCGAGGTCGACCCGCGCTACTTCCGCCCGGCGGAGGTCGACCTGCTCCTCGGCGACGCCACCAAGGCGCAGGCGACCCTCGGGTGGACGCCCCGCGTCGGCTTCCGCGAGATGGTGGAGATGATGGTCGACTCCGATCTCGAACTCGCCCACCGCGAGCGGGCGATCGGGTCCCCCGCCCCGGTGTCGCGCCGCGTGGCAGCCTGAACGCCGGGGTCGCGCGGATGATCGGAGCGGGAGGGGTGGCATGATCAGACTGCCGTTCGGGCGGAGGGAGCGCCGTGTCACGCGGGCCGACGTGCTCTGGGCCCACGCCCGCTTCGTCGGCGGTCCGGCTCCCGACGACGCGACCGTCGAGGCGCATCTCGCGCAGAGCAGGAGCTACAGGGCGTTCATCGAGCGTCTCGCGGGCTCCTCGGAGCTCCTCACGCGACGGTCGATCGCCCCCGAGGGATTCGTCTACGACGACTCCCAGCGGGTCCAGCGCGTCGTCCGGCCGCTCCTGGCGGCCCTGCGTCCGATGCGCGCCCTCGGGACGGCGAAGATCCGCGTGGGCAAGGACTTCGACGGCGGCTACGTGATGCTCGACGAGTTCGCCGGCGTGCGCGCGGCGTACTCCATCGGGATCTGCAACGACGTCTCCTGGGACACGTGCGTCGCCGACCGGGGCATCGACGTCTTCCAGTACGACCACACGATCGACCGCCTGCCGCAGCACCATCCGCGCTTCCATTGGTTCCGCACCGGACTGGCCGCCGTCCCCTCGTCCGGCATGGACACGCTGCCGCGCCTCGTCGCGGCCAACGGACACGACGACGGATCCGACCTCCTGCTCAAGTGCGACATCGAGGGATGCGAGTGGGAGGTCTTCGGGGCGATCGACCCGGCGTTCCTGCGCCGCTTCCGCCAGATCGTCCTCGAGATCCACGATCTCCACCGTCTCGTCGAGCCGCAGTTCCTCGCCACGGTGTCGAAGGCGGTGGTGGCGCTCACCACCCACCACGCCGTGGTCCACGTCCACGGCAACAACTACCGCCCCGTGGCGATCGTGGGTGGAATATCGCTCCCCTCGGTCATGGAGATCACCCTGGCCCGCCGCGCCGGGCGCGAGTTGGTGCCCGAGACCGACACCTTCCCGACGCCCCTCGACATGCCGTGCGATCCCGGGCGGGCGGACCACCTCCTCGGAACCTTCGCGTTCTGACCGACTCCGGGGGGGGCGCCCCCGCCGGCCGGCCGATCCCCTCCCCATCCGCCCCACGCACCCCCGAGAGTCCGCCGGATGCCAGCGCCGTCCGCCGCGATCGCCAGCCATCTGCCCCTCCACGTCGTCGGCGGCGGGGAACGCTTCACGCTCGACACCCACCGATCGGCGCTGTCCGCCGGCGACGGGGTCGACCTGTGGTGCGCCGCCGCCGTGCACCCGTCGAGCGAGGCGCACGCCCGACGCATGAGCCGCCCCTGGCTCCGCCTCGAGCGCGCGGGCGACGCGCTCGAGACGCGCGAGAAGGTGTCGCTCCGGGATTTCCTCCGCCGGCAGCGGGAGTACGACACCGTGGTCGTGCACCAGTACCTCGCGGACGTCTCCACCGTCGACATCCTCGCCGCCGCCCCGCCACGGCAGCGGGTGGTTCTCTCGAGCCTGGGCGCCGAATCGATCGCCAAGGTCTTCCCCAGGGTCTACGAACCGCACCGCGGCGTCGACGTCGTGGAGATCTCCGCCTACGCCGCGGCGCGCTCGGCGGAGCGCGGCGTGGCCGCCAGAAGCCTCTCGGCCGGCGTGTGGCGGGCCGATCTCCGTCCGCTGCTCCGCCGGACGCCGTCGCGGCTGTTGCGGGTGATCGCCATCGGGAGGCTCCTCCCGCACAAGGCCTTCGAGATCGCCGTCGACGCGGTGGCCGGCCTGGGCGACGGCGCGGCCCTCTCGATCGTCGGTCCGCCGAGCGGCGACCCGGCCTACGAGCGCCACCTCCGTTCCCGCGCCCGTCGCGCCGGCAACGTCCGGCTCACCGGAGTCGTCCCCGACGCGCGGCGCGACCTCCTCCTCGCCGAATCGGACGTCCTCGTGGCCAACTCCAGCCATCTCACCTGGTCCGGCAAGCGGCTCGACCAGCCGGAGCTCCTGGGCCTGGTGATCCTCGAGGCGGTGGCCTGCGGGGTGCTCCCCATCGTCTCCGACATCCCCTCCTTCCGCGAGGTGGCGACGACGCTCGGCCTCGAGGAATGGATCTACCCCGAACGTGACGTGGCCGCACTGCGTGCCACCCTCGGCCGGGCCGCCGCCCTCCCGGCCGACGACCGTCACGAGATCCTCCGGACCGCCCGCGGCGCCGTCGAGCGGTCCTATCTGTGGGACGACTACTGGACCCGGCTCACCGGCCGCGGGAGAGCGGTCGCGGCCCGGCCAGCGGCACGGGCAGCCTGAGCGGGATCGATCCATGAAGCTCCTCTTCGTCTCCAATCTCTTCCCTCCGCACGTCGTCGGCGGCTACGAGATCGGCTGCCTGATGAACGCCTCGGCCGCGGCCCGGGCGGGTCACGACGTGCGCGTGGTGACGTCGACGAGTTTCGGTTCGCTCGTGCGGCAGCCGCAGGCGCACCGCCTCGACGTGCGGCCGATCTTCCAGCCGGTTCTCGACTACGAGCAGGGGACGCACTTCTACCGGCGGCCCGACCACTTCGCCGGTGTCGGCGGGATCCTGCCGGGGAACTGTGCGGCGCTGGCGGAGGCGGTCCGCGTGTGGCGGCCGGACGCGGTGTGGATCCACAATCCGCTCGGCCTCGGGCCGGTGGGGATACTCGAGACGGCCGTCGCGAGCGGCGCGGCCGTGATCCTCCACCTCATGGACGACCTCGACGAGGACGTAGGGGGGGCACAGAAGGGATTCGAGCTGGCGGGCCGCTGGGCGGCGGCGAAGGCCCGCGTCCACGCGATCGCCTGTTCGGAGCGAGTGCTCCGCGACAACAGCCGTCTGGGCGAGTTCGCGTCGGCCGAGGTGATCCCCAGCGGCGTCGACGCCGCCGTCGTTCGAGGCGACGCGCCGGCCGCCGGCCGCCGCGCCCCCTGGCGTGACGGCGAGACGGTGCGGATGGTGTCGTTCGGGCAGATCACGTCGAAGAAGGGCGTGCAGCACGTCGTGGCCGCGCTCGGTGTGCTCCGGTCGTCGATGGGGCTCGACGTGGAACTGCACCTCGTGGGCCGCTGCGAGGCGGAGTTCGCCACGGAGTTGCGCGGGATCGCCGCGGCGGCGCGGTGCGCCGCGGCGGTGCACTGGCACGGCCAGCGGAAGCAGCGCGATCTCCACGACCTGCTGGCGACGATGCACCTGGCCGTGCTGCCGCTCAACGAGAAGGAAGCCTTCGGCTACGTGGCCCCCGAGGCGGCCCTGCACGGCATGTGCGTGGCCGTCGGGCCGGCCGCGGGGTGCGTCGACGTGTTCCCGGAGGACTATCCCTACGTCCTCCCGGCACGCGACGATCCGGCGGCGATCGCCGCCACCGTGCGGCGGATCATCGTGGACGCCGAGGAGCGGAAGGCGTGGGAGGCGCGGATCGCCGCCGACGTCGCGGCGGCGTGCGATCTCGACGGCGTCGTGATGCCGCGCTGCCTGGCGTTCATCGCCGAGGCGATCGCCGCGGAGTGCCGTGACGGTGGGCCGCGGATCCTGCCGCTTGGCGACGGCGAACTCGACTCGTCGCTGGCCGCCTGGCAGATGAACCGCAATCTCGCCCTCCTCCTCGACGACGCCGCCGACTCGCCGGTCAACGTGTCGCGGCGACTGGGGCGGCGCCTCGAGCGCGCGCTCCGCGGCATGGTGCCCCCCGCCGCCCGCTACCGCCTCCGGTCGCTGGCGACGTCGCTCCGCCGCCGCGCCGGCTGAAACTCTCCCCGGCCGCGCTCCTTGCCCCGTTTCACGCGCGTCGCGGCGCGGTCGGGGACTCATCTTGCCCGGTCGAGCGCCGTACCGGGGAAACGGTATCCGGGCCGATGAACGGACGAAACCCGCGGCCGGTCGCGGGTCGATAGAACGTCCACGGCTGACCGCACGGATGCGAGTGGGCCGATGGCTCCCCGCGCCGCGGCAACCCATGATCAGGCCAGCCAAGCCCAGCGGGCGCTCCGCCGTGCCCCGGGTCGTCATCGACCTGGAACGGACGCGGCACGCCAACTGCGGGCTGGGGCGCTTCTGCCGCCACCTCGCCGAGGGGATCCTCCAGGCGCCGGGCCGGACCATCGAACCGGTGCTCTTCCTCCCGCCGCGGGAGCGGGAGGAGCGGCGGAGCGTGCGGCACTTCCACGACGGCGCGGTGGAGCACATCGACGTCTCGCCGTGGCGCAAGGAGACGTTCGCCCGCTTCCTCCGGCCGCTGGTGCGACCGCTGGTGGGGACGCTCGGTGCCGACGGTGACTGCGACCTGTGGCACGTCACCAGCCAGTCCTCGAAGTACCTGCCGCTCGATCCGCGGGTACCCGTGGTGCTCACGATCCACGACTTGAACTTCCTCCACGACGACCGGCACCGGTCGCGGCCGGGCGCGGTGCGCCGCAAGCTCGCCGGGGTGCAGGCGAAGGTCGACCGGGCCGCGGCGGTCGTGGCGATCTCTCGCTTCGTCGCCGACGACGTCGCCGCCCACCTCGATCTCGGGGAGCGCCCCCTGCACGTCGTCCCCAACGGCCTGGCCCCCGCCGGCGCCGCGTCGTCCTGCCGGCCGGCGTTCCTCGCCCCCGGCCCGTTCTTCCTCACGGTGGGGGCGGCACTGCCGCACAAGAACTGCCACGCCCTGCTCCCGCTCGTGGCCCGTGACCGGGCGATTCGGCTGGTGATCGCGGGGCGTTCGAGCACCCCCTACGGCGAGTTCCTCGCCGCGGAGATCCGCCGCCTGGGGCTCGGGGAAAGGGTCTGCCTGCCGGGCGAGGTGTCGGACGCCGATCGGCAGTGGCTCTACGAGCACTGCGAGGCGTTCCTCTTCCCCTCGCTCGCGGAGGGCTTCGGTTTCCCCGTGCTCGAGGCGATGCAGTGCGGCAAGCCGGTGTTCGCCGCCAGGCGGACGAGTCTGCCGGAGGTGGCGGGCGACAGGGCGGGGTGGTGGGATTCGTTCGACCCCGACCATATGCTCGCCGTCGTGCGTGACGGCTTGGCGGAGGCGGGATCGACCCCCGGATTCGCCACGGCCCAGCGCGACCATGCGGCACGCTTCACCTGGGAGCGGGCCGCGGAGGCCTATCTCGGCGTCTACGCCGAGGTGCTCGGCCGGAACGTCGGGTCCCGGAGAGGTGCACGATGCGCGTGATGGTCACGGGAGGCGCGGGCTTCATCGGAAGCCACGTCGTGGACGCGCTCCTCGCGGCCGGGCACGAGGCCTGCGCGCTCGACGACCTGTCGACCGGCGCCCGTGGCAATCTCCCCTCCACGGTGCCGCTCTCGGTGGTCGACATCCGCGACCGTGCCGCCGTGGCGGCGGCCGTCGCCGCCTGGGCACCCGACGCGGTCTGCCACCAGGCCGCGCAGATGTCGGTGAGCCGGTCGGTCCGCGAACCGCACTTCGACGCGGAGGTGAACTGCATCGGACTGCTGAACGTCCTCGACGCGGTGGTGGCCTCCCGGTGCCGACGCGTGGTGTTCGCGTCGAGCGGGGGCGTGCTCTACGGCGAGGCGACCGAACCGGCACCGGAGGAGGCGCCGGCCGACCCGGTCAGCCCCTACGGGATCACGAAATGGCTCGGTGAACGCTATCTGAAGTTCTACGCCGCCGAGCACGGGCTGACGGCGGTGGCGCTGCGCTACTCGAACGTCTACGGCCCCCGGCAGAATCCGCATGGCGAGGCGGGGGTGGTGGCGATCTTCCTGCGCAGGCTCCTCGCCGGGGAACCGGCGCGGATCAACGGCGACGGCCGCTACGTGCGCGACTACGTCTTCGGCGCCGACGTGGCCGCCGCCAACGTCGCCGCCCTGACCATCGACGATCCCCGCCGCCTGCCGCCCGGCGTCCTCACGAGCCTGAACGTGGGCACGGGGATCGGTACCGACGTCAACGTCCTCGAGGAGCGGATCCGCGCGAGACTCGGCGTGCTCCTTTCCGGCCGCGGGTCGACCGTCGCACTGCCCGGCCCGGTGCACGGCCCGGCGCGTCCCGGCGACCTGCGCTCGAACATGGTCGACGCGACGCGCGCGGCGCGGGTGCTCGGCTGGCGGCCCACGTACGACCTCGATCGGGGGATCGACGCCACCGCCGCGTGGTTCGCGGGGGAGGTGGGACGATGAGCCAAGATTCCCGCACCGCGATCGTCCGTGTCTACCGGCCGGCGCCCACGGCGCTGGTCAGCGGCATCTCGGGACAGGATGGCTGCCACCTCGCCGCCCATCTCCTCGGGCTGGGGTACCGCGTCGTCGGCACCAGCCGCGACGCCGCCCGGTGCGACCGCTCGGGGCTCGCGGCGCTCGGGATCCTCGGCCGCGTGCCGATCGAGTCGCTCGATCCCGCCGACGAGCGGGCGGTGCGGGCGCTGCTCGAGCGGGTCCGCCCCGACGAGATCTACCATCTCTCCGGACAGTCCTCGGTGGCCCGCTGCCTCGCCGAGCCGGGCGAGGCCTTCCGCAGCATCGTGACGACGACGTCGAACGTGCTCGAGGCGCTGCGCGTGTCGGGCCTGCCCTGCCGGTTGTTCGTGGCCGGGAGCGTCGCCATGTTCGGGGACACGCGCGGCCGCCGCTTCGACGAGGCCACCGTCCCGCGCCCCGCCGATCCCTACGCGCTGGCGAAGGCGACCGCCTTCGCCCTGGTGGCGCAGTACCGTCGCTTCCACGGCGTGCGCGCCTGCACCGGAATCCTGGGGAACCACGAGAGCCCGCTGCGGCCGGAACGGTTCGTGACCCAGAAGGTCGCCGCCGCGGTGGCGCGCATCGCCGCCGGCGACGCCACCCCGCTCCCGCTCGGCGACCTGTCGGTCGAACGCGACTGGGGATGGGCGGAGGAGTACGTCGTGGCCATGCACGCCATGCTCCGGCTCGACGACCCGGAGGATCTCGTCCTCGCCACCGGCACCACGGTGTCGCTGCGGAAGTTCGTGGCCGCCGCCTTCGCCGAGGCGGGGCTCGATTGGCGGCGGCACGTCGTCCGCGACGAGAAACTCGTCCGCCCGGTGGAGATCCGCCGCCAGCGCGCGGACGTCGGTCAGGCCGCGGAGCGCATCGCCTGGCGGGCCTCCGTGAGCGGTGTGGAGGTGGCCCGGCGGATGGTGGCGGCCCGCCTCGGCGCCGGCGTCCCCGCCGTGCGCCGCGCGGCCTGACCGTCGCGCGGCGTCAGCCGCCTCCAAGATCGCAGGGGCAGGCCGCGGGGGGCACGTCCTCGACCGCCGCCGGAGTCCGGTCTGGCGCCCCTGCCGGGCGGCAGAGGCCGCGCCCCGCGCCCGAGCAGATGCGTGCCATCAGGGGACGCGAGCAGAGGTAGTCCTTGAAGGCGTGCGAGATGCCGACGATCGGGGCGGCGTCGGTCTGGTTGAAGGCGGTGCCGCGCGGAACCCAGGAGGCGGGCATCCCCTCGTGCCCCAGGGCCTCGGTCCGCAGGTCGCGATCGACGTGCTCGAAGAAGCGCAGCGCCAAGTCTTCCGAGTTGTAGAGCACGGTGAGCCGGTCGATGGAGGGGAGCGTCTCGCGGTAGGGACCGCAGGGGGCGAGGGCGTCGTGACGCACCGCCGCCGCCACGAGGACGAGATGGAACGGCGCGGTGCGCCCGATCCACGGCTCCACCCCGACCCGTCCCGCGGCCTGCGCGTGGACGAGGTCCTCGAGGGCCTCGAGCGCGATCAGCGAGCCGTAGCTGTAGCAGATCATCGCCACGGGGCGGTCGGGCCCCACCCGGGCGAGGAACGAGGCCAGGTAGTGCCCCTCCGACTGGGCCCGCCGGTACTTCGCCCGGCTGTCGCGGAGGAGGATCCCCTGCTGGGAACTCGGCCAGGAGAAGATCACCGTCCGCGTCCGCGCCGCCTCGGGGCAGTGGGCGCAGGTCCGCGCCGCCAGGAGCATCCCCTCCTCCCAGGCCTCGTGATGCTCGTAGCGGTTGCCGTGGACGAAGACGAGGAGCGGTTGACGCGGGTCGGCCAGGAGCGCGTCGAGGTCGGCCCGGTGCCGGCGACCGTCCCCCTCGAGTCGTTCCACGCCGAAGCGCGTCACCCGCGGCAGGTGCGCGATCTCGGGGAGCCCGCGCGTGGTCACGCTCCAGACGTCGCGGCCGCACTCCGTCCCCGCGCCGGCGATCCCCTCGACAGCCACGCCGCGGGTCAGCTCCGGCTCCGGGGGCGGGGCGCAGGGATCGGCGACCACGTCGGAGGCCGCGGCCCGGGCCCCCACCAGGGCGAGGACGAGGACGAGAGCCGGCAGGGGGGCGCGGAGCGGCGGCATGGGGGGGGAGACCCGGCGTGGCGGACCGGTGCTCGGTGTGGCGGCGGATCGGGACGGTCGGGCGGCGTGAGGAAAGGGTGCGGAGGCGTCAGGCGGACCCCATCCCCGCGCCCCGACGCTCCCCCTCCCCGCGACGCTCGTTGTGCAGTTTTCCTTCTTTCGTCATTCCCCCGGGTCGCGCCGCGCGCGATCGGATGCAGTCCGCGCCGATGGCGCCATCGTCACGACCGTCAGCGGGTGAATCCCGGAGCCGCCCCGGCCGACGCGATTTCCCCGCCGCGGGGACTCCGCGCCCCGGGCGTGAGCTAGGGTTCCTCCGGCGTCGTCCCCGACGCCCTCTCCCCGGACGTTCCCGGGGAGGCTCGCCGGTTCCGGTGGTCCGCCGGAACGGGAAAAAAGTCCAGCGCCGGAGGTCTCGTCGCATGGCTCGCGCGTGGTGGCTGTTCGCTCTCCTGGCCTGCATCTCCGCCGCCCCCGGCTGCAACTGCCTCGGCGGCGGCTGCCGGCGGCCCTCGTTCATGGAGTTCGGTTCCTGCCTCTCCCCCGGGTGCCGCGGCGCGTCGACGCCGATGGTCTACTCCGCACCGGCGTCCCCCGCCTGCGGCTCCGCCGCCTGCGGCGGGTGCGACGAGTGCGGCCAGGCCGCCCCCTGCCACGACGAGGGGATGATCGTCCATTGACCGGCCGCCCGCCCTGCGGGAATCCCGCGGGCGGGCGACCTATAATCCTGGCTCCCCGCACCCCGTGGAGCCGTCATGTTCGAATCGCTCTCCGCCTCGCTCACCTCGGCCCTCACCGCGCTCCGCGGGCGCGGCAAGCTCACCGAATCGAACATGCGCGAGGGTCTCGGGGCGGTGCGCACCGCGCTCCTCGAGGCCGACGTCGCCTACGACGTCGTCGATTCGTTCCTCGACCGGGTGGTGGAGGGGGCGATCGGGGCGAAGGTCCTCGAGAGCCTCGATCCCACGCAGCAACTCGTGGGGATCGTCCACCGCGAACTCGTGGCCCTGATGGGGCCGGTGGACCACTCGCTCCACCTCCAGAGCGGCCGGGCCACGGTGATCATGCTCTGCGGCCTGCAGGGCTCCGGGAAGACGACCTCGGCGGCGAAGCTCGCGCGGCGCATCAAGGAGCACGGCCGCGGCGTGATGCTCGTGGCGGCCGATCTCCAGCGCCCCGCGGCGATCGAGCAGCTCGCCGTCCTCGGTCGCCAGCTCGGCGTGCCGGTCCACGTGCCCGAGGGGCAGACCGACCCGGTCGCCGTCTGCAACGCCGGCGTCGAGCGGGCGCGGAAGGAGGGGGTGTCGGTGGTGATCCTCGACACCGCCGGCCGCCTCGCCATCGACGAGGCGCTCATGGACGAGCTCGAGCGCATCGACCGCACCGTCGGCCCTGACCAGTGCTACCTCGTCGTCGACGCCATGACCGGCCAGGACGCCGTCCGCAGCGCCAAGGCCTTCAACGACCGGCTCCACCTCGACGGCGTCGTCATGACGAAGCTCGACGGCGACGCCCGCGGCGGCGCGGCGCTCTCCGTGAAGAGCGTCACCGGCGTGCCGATCAAGTTCATCGGCACCGGCGAGCAGATCGAGGCCCTCGAGGACTTCCACCCGGAGCGCATGGCGGGGCGGATCCTCGGCATGGGCGACGTCGTCACGCTCGTCGAGGAGGCGCAGCGCAAGTTCGACCAGGACGAGATGGCCCGCCAGGAGGAGCGCCTCCGCACCGGCGAGTTCACGCTCGACGACTTCAAGAAGATGCTCCAGCAGACGCGGCGACTGGGGCCGATCGGCAAGGTGCTGGGGATGATCCCCGGCATGGGCGGGCTGCAACAGATGCTCGGCGACGTCGATCTCGACAAGGACATGAAGCGTCTCTTCGGGATCATCGACTCCATGACGCCGCAGGAGCGCCGCAATCCCGCCAAGGTGATCGACCAGCCGCGCCGCCGCCGCATCGCCCAGGGGGCCGGCGTCGAGCTCCACGAGGTGAGCGACCTCGTCAAGCAGTTCGACGGCATGGCGGCGATGATGAAGGGGATGGCGGG